>DHMR01000087.1 GCA_002405875.1 bacterium UBA4637 | reverse complement strand
TACGAGACATCAACGCTCCCGTACTGCTCCGTTTCCCAGACATCCTCGACAACCGCATCGAGAAGACAGCCAGCTGTTTTCAAAAGGCCAAGAAAGAGTATGGATACAAGGGAGAAAACTTTGTCATCTACCCTATCAAGGTGAACCAGATGCAACCTGTCGTGGAGGAAATCATCTCTCACGGCAAGAAGTTCAACCTGGGGCTGGAGGCTGGCTCCAAGCCTGAGCTCCATGCCGTCATCGCCGTACAGTGCCAGAGCGACTCGCTCATCATCTGCAACGGCTACAAGGACGAGAGCTACATCGAACTGGCCTTGCTCGCACAGAAGATGGGCAAGCGCATCTTCATCGTGGTGGAGAAGCTCAACGAGCTCGACATCATCGCCAAGGTGGCGAAAAAGCTCAACGTAAAGCCAAACATCGGCATCCGCATCAAACTTGCCTCCTCTGGCTCAGGCAAATGGGCAGAGAGCGGTGGCGATGCCTCGAAATTTGGACTCACCAGCGCAGAGCTCTTGACAGCCCTCAACAAGATAGACGAGATGGGATTCCACGACTGTCTGCGACTCATCCACTTCCATATCGGAAGTCAGATCACCAAGATTCGCCGCATCCAGACGGCTCTTCGCGAGGCAGCACAGTTCTACATCAACCTCCATAAGATGGGGTACAACGTAGATTTCGTAGATTGTGGTGGTGGACTGGGCGTCGATTACGATGGCACTCGTTCCTCTAGCAGCGAAAGTTCCGTGAACTATTCCATCCAAGAGTATGTCAACGACTGCGTTTACACCTTCGTGGAAGCAGCCAACAAAAACAATATCGAGCACCCTAACCTCATCACTGAGAGCGGTCGTTCCTTGTCGGCTCACCACTCCGTATTGGTCATCGACGTATTGGAGACCGCCTCCCTGCCAGAAATGCCAGAGGAATTCGAGGCAAAAGAGACCGACCACCAGTTGGTGAAAGACCTCTACGAGATTTGGGACAACCTGAACCCTCGCAATATGTTGGAGGACTGGCACGATGCCGAGCAAATCCGCGACGAGGCTCTTCAACTCTTCTCGCATGGCATCGTCGACTTAAAGACCCGTGCCGAGATAGAAGCGATGTACTGGAGCGTCTGCCACGAAATCAACAATCTCGCCAAGCACATGAAACACGTGCCTGAGGAATTGAGAGGCTTGGACAAACTCCTCGCCGACAAGTACTTCTGCAACTTCTCGTTGTTCCAGAGCTTGCCAGACAGTTGGGCAATCGATCAGCTCTTCCCTATCATGCCTATCCAGCGACTCAACGAGTGTCCTACCCGCAACGCCACTCTGCAAGACATCACTTGCGACAGCGACGGCAAGATAGCCAACTTCGTGACCGACGGTCATATCGGCCACGTGCTTCCTCTGCATCCATTGAAGAAGAACGAGCCCTACTATCTCGGCGTATTCCTCGTAGGAGCCTACCAAGAGATATTGGGCGACATGCACAACCTCTTCGGCGACACCAACGCCGCCCACATCTCGGTAAAGGACGGCAAGTACTGCATCGACCAGATATTCGACGGCGAGACGGTGGAGGAAGTATTGGATTACGTACAATATAACCCAAAGAAACTCGTTCGACAGTTGGAGCAGTGGGTAACCAAGAGCGTGAAGGAAGGCAAGATTTCGCTCGACGAGGGCAAAGAGTTCCTTGGCACTTATCGTAATGGTCTCTTCGGATACACTTATCTTCAGTAACATTCAACATAAAAGAAATATGGAAAAGGTAACAGTAGTAAAGGTGGGCGGTGCCATCGTTGAGGACAGCGAGAAGCTGGCACAGCTCCTGAAAGATTTCGCAGCCATTCCTGGCAAGAAAGTATTGGTGCATGGCGGTGGTAGACGTGCCACCAAGGTAGCGGCAGCCCTCGGCATCGAGAGCAAGATGGTGAATGGTCGCCGCATCACCGACGCAGATATGTTGGAGGTGGTAACCATGGTTTATGGTGGTTTGGTCAACAAAAATCTTGTAGCCAAGCTCCAGGCCAACGGCGTAAACGCACTAGGCTTGACAGGTGCCGACATGGACGTCATCCATAGCCACAAGCGTCCTATCAAGGATGGTGTAGACTTCGGATTCGTAGGCGACGTAGAGCGTGCCAACGGCAAGATGCTCCAGACATTGATAGAGGAAGGCATCACCCCAGTGATGGCCCCATTGACCCACGATGGCAAGGGCAACATCCTCAACACCAACGCCGACACCATCGCCAGCGAAACCGCCAAGGCCTTGGCACCTTACTACGACGTGACATTGATATATAGTTTTGAAAAGAAAGGCGTGCTCAGCAATCCTGATGATGACAACAGCGTGATTCCAGTGATTACGCACGCTGATTTTGAGAGATACAAGGCAGACGGAACCGTGGCAGGCGGCATGATACCAAAGCTGGAGAATGCCCTGGCTGCCATCGACGCTGGCGTAAAAGAGGTGATCATCACCCTTGCCACCGCCATCGACGGCAAGCATGGAACCGTGATTAAGTAAACGAAGAATGTTAGAGATTGTTAAATAACAAGTTTTTTGCTGTTGGCTTGTAACTTTCTTGCAAGTCACTCGTCATTGATTATAGAGGGATGAAAGAAATCAGTTTCCGAAACGATGTTTTGCCACTGAAGAACAAGCTCTTCAGACTGGCACTGCGCATTACTCTCAACCGGGAGGAAGCAGAGGATGTCGTGCAGGATACCATGATCAAAGTTTGGAACGCTCGCGACAGATGGCAGGAGCTAGACTCCATCGAGGCATACAGCCTCACCATCGCCCGCAACCTCTCGCTCGACCGCATCAAAAAGATGGACAACCAGAATGATTCGCTAGAAGAGCAGAAGGTGGAAAGACTAGACGAAAGTTCATCCACTCCATCCGAACGGATGATTCAGAAAGACAAACTGGACATCGTGAGGAACATCATCAACGAGTTGCCTGAGAAACAGCGCACCTGCTTGCAACTTCGAGACATCGAAGGAAAATCCTACAAGGAAATAGCAAGCATCCTCGAAATCACAGAGGACCAAGTAAAAGTGAACATCTTCAGGGCTCGACAAACAGTAAAACAAAGATTTCAACAATTCGACAGATATGGATTATAAGTACATCAACCAACTATTGGATCGCTACTGGAAGGGCGAGACTTCTCTCGAAGAAGAGGAGATTCTCCGTGCATTCTTCAGCCAGGACGAGTTGCCTGCCGAGCTGAAGCCATACCAAGCACTCTTCTCTTACGAGATGGGCGAGGCTAAGCAAGAGACCCTAGGTGATGACTTCGACCAGAAGATGATGGCGATGATTGAGGA
>DHMR01000082.1 GCA_002405875.1 bacterium UBA4637 | reverse complement strand
TACGAGACATCAACGCTCCCGTATTGCTCCGTTTCCCAGACATCCTCGACAACCGCATCGAGAAGACAGCCAGCTGTTTTCAAAAGGCCAAGAAAGAGTATGGATACAAGGGAGAGAACTTTGTCATCTACCCAATCAAGGTGAACCAGATGCAACCTGTCGTGGAGGAAATCATCTCTCACGGCAAGAAGTTCAACCTCGGACTGGAGGCTGGCTCCAAGCCTGAGCTCCATGCCGTCATAGCCGTACAGTGCCAGAGCGACTCACTCATCATCTGCAACGGCTACAAGGACGAGAGCTACATCGAACTGGCCTTGCTCGCACAGAAGATGGGCAAGCGCATCTTCATCGTGGTGGAGAAGCTCAACGAGCTCGACATCATCGCCAAGGTGGCGAAGAAGCTTAACGTGAAGCCAAGCATAGGCATCCGCATCAAACTTGCCTCCTCTGGCTCAGGCAAATGGGCAGAGAGCGGCGGCGATGCCTCCAAGTTCGGACTCACCAGCGCCGAGCTCCTCACAGCCCTCAAGAAGATAGACGAGATGGGATTCCACGACTGTCTGCGACTCATCCACTTCCATATCGGAAGCCAGATAACCAAGATTCGCCGCATCCAGACCGCCCTTCGTGAGGCAGCACAGTTCTACATCAATCTCCATAAGATGGGGTACAACGTAGACTTCGTTGATTGTGGTGGTGGACTGGGTGTCGATTACGATGGTACTCGTTCCTCTAGCAGCGAAAGTTCCGTGAACTATTCCATCCAAGAGTATGTCAACGACTGCGTTTACACCTTCGTAGAGGCAGCCAACAAGAACAATATAGAGCACCCTAACCTCATCACAGAGAGCGGTCGTTCCCTCTCAGCCCATCACTCCGTGCTCGTCATCGACGTATTGGAGACCGCATCCCTGCCTGAGATGCCAGAAGAGTTTGAGGCGAAGGAAACAGACCACCAGTTGGTAAAAGACCTCTATGAGATATGGGACAACTTGAACCCTCGCAACATGTTGGAGGATTGGCACGATGCCGAGCAAATCAGAGACGAAGCATTGCAGCTCTTCTCGCATGGCATCGTAGACTTGAAGACCCGTGCCGAGATAGAGGCGATGTACTGGAGCGTATGCCACGAGATCAACAATCTCGCCAAGCACATGAAACACGTGCCAGAAGAATTGAGAGGCTTGGACAAGCTCCTCGCCGACAAGTATTTCTGCAACTTCTCGTTGTTCCAAAGCTTGCCAGATAGTTGGGCGATAGACCAGCTTTTCCCTATCATGCCTATCCAGCGCCTCAATGAATGTCCTACTCGCAACGCCACGCTGCAAGACATCACTTGCGACAGCGACGGCAAGATAGCCAACTTTGTGACCGATGGTCATATCGGCAACGTCCTCCCCCTTCATCCGTTGAAGAAGAACGAGCCCTACTATCTCGGCGTATTCCTCGTAGGAGCCTATCAAGAGATATTGGGCGACATGCACAACCTCTTCGGCGACACCAATGCCGCCCACATATCCGTGAAAGACGGCAAGTACTGCATCGACCAGATATTCGACGGCGAGACCGTAGAGGAAGTATTGGACTACGTACAATACAACCCTAAGAAACTCGTGAGACAGCTTGAGCAGTGGGTAACCAAGAGCGTGAAGGAAGGCAAGATTTCGCTCGACGAGGGCAAAGAGTTCCTCGGCACCTATCGCAATGGTCTCTTCGGATACACATATCTTCAGTAACATTCAACATAAAAGAAATATGGATAGAGTAACAATAGTAAAGGTGGGTGGTGCCATCGTGGAAGACAGCGAGAAGCTGGCACAACTCCTGAAAGATTTCGCAGCCATCCCTGGCAAGAAAGTATTGGTTCATGGCGGCGGCAGACGTGCTACCAAGATAGCGGCAGCCCTCGGCATTGAGAGCAAGATGGTGAATGGTCGCCGTATCACCGACGCAGATATGCTGGAGGTGGTAACCATGGTTTATGGTGGCTTGGTCAACAAGAACCTCGTTGCCAAGCTCCAGGCTAACGGTGTGAACGCTCTGGGCTTGACCGGTGCCGACATGGATGTCATCCACAGCCACAAGCGCCCTATCAAAGACGGTGTAGACTTCGGATTCGTAGGCGACGTGGAACGTGCCGACGGCAAGATGCTCCAAACATTGATTAACGAAGGCATTACCCTCGTAATGGCTCCACTGACCCACGATGGCAAGGGCAACATTCTCAACACCAACGCCGACACCATCGCCAGCGAGACCGCCAAGGCTTTGGCACCTTACTACGACGTAACATTGATATATAGTTTTGAAAAGAAAGGCGTGCTCAGCAATCCTGATGATGACGACAGCGTGATACCAGTGATTACCCATGCCGATTTTGAGAGATACAAGGCAGACGGCACCGTGGCTGGCGGCATGATTCCGAAGTTGGAAAATGCGCTGGCAGCCATCGACGCTGGCGTGAAAGAGGTGATCATCACCTTGGCAACAGCCATCGATGGCAAGCACGGAACCGTGATAAAATAAGTGAAGAACGAAGAGTGAAGAGTGAAGAATTCATCGCTCTTCGTTTCTTAACAAGAGTTAAATATAGAAATAATTTAAGATTGGTTGTAACTTTCTTATAACCCAGTCGTCATTGATTATAGAGGGATGAAAGAAATCAGTTTCCGAAACGATGTTTTGCCACTGAAGAACAAACTCTTCAGACTGGCGCTGCGCATTACTCTCAACAGGGAGGAAGCAGAGGATGTCGTGCAGGATACCCTGATCAAAGTCTGGAACGCTCGCGACAGATGGCAGGAGCTCGACAGCATCGAAGCCTATAGCCTCACCATCGCCCGCAACCTCTCGCTCGACCGCATCAAGAAGATGGACAATCAGAATGATTCCCTGGAAGAGCAAACCATAGAGCGACTGGACGAAACAGCATCCACTCCTTCCGAACAGATGATACAGAAAGACAAACTGCACATCGTGAGGAACATCATCAACGAGTTGCCGGAGAAACAGCGCACCTGCTTGCAACTTCGAGACATCGAAGGTAAAGCCTACAAGGAAATAGCAAGCATCCTCGACATCACAGAAGACCAGGTCAAGGTGAACATCTTCAGGGCTCGACAAACAGT
>DHMR01000107.1 GCA_002405875.1 bacterium UBA4637 | reverse complement strand
ACGTGGAGAAAGAGAACTAAATGTCATTGCACAACAAGACAAGGAAAAGTTCTTCAACGTCATCAGTGAAGATACACAAGTTTTAGCAAAACCAATCGGCAGTACGAATCCTGCCTATTTTCCCCATATCGGCTCTCCAAAGGCACTGGTCATATTGGTGCAATTCCAAGATGTAAAATTCAAGACAGCTGATCCTGTCGCTACCTTTACGCATTACCTGAAAGGTGAAGGAGAATCTGCTCCCGAAGCCAACAGCGCATATACCTCTCAAATGACCAACTACGGAAGCGTATTGCAATACTTCCACGACATGAGCGGAGGACTATTCACCCCACAATTTGACATTGTTGGCCCTGTAACGGTAAGTAAGAACTCCGCATACTACGGCAGCAATACCAATGGCAAGACAGATACCCATTTCACAGAAATGATAGCCGAAGCTTGCATAGAGGTGGTGTCAGACAAAGTCAACTTTGCAGAGTATGACCAAAACAACGACGGATATGTAGATTTAGTATATATCATCTATGCAGGTTACGGTGAAAATTTTCAAGGCAACAGCGCAGATTGCCTATGGCCAAAGGCTGGTACTGCCAACTTTTACGCCCCAGACAACACCCAACAATTACTGACTCTAAACGGAAAGAGAATCTGTAGATACGGAATCAACAACGAGATTAATGCTACATCGAGCGATCTTGGCAAAGACGGGAAGCCATTTTTGAATGGAATCGGTCTTTTCTGCCACGAGTTCACCCACACCATGGGAATTCCAGACCTATATCCAACAGTAGAAGCATCAAGAGTAGATAACCAGAATCCTGAATACTGGGATTTGATGGATGGTGGTGAATACACCTATAATGGATATTGCCCAACTCCTTATTCCCCATGGGAAATGGATGTGATGGGATGGACTATCCCTACAGAACTCGGAGAGGAAGCCAAACAAGTTCGCTTAAATTCTTACGCCAATGACAGAACTGCCTATAAGATAAATGGAGATAATGACGAATACCTCCTACTCCAAAATGTCCAAAAAGAAGGATGGTGGAGATACTTATTTGGTCATGGGTTACTTGTTTGGAGAATCAACTATCCTTTCGAAACAGTAAGCCTTGAATACAAACTCAACAACACTAAGGGCAAGCCTAATGTCATGATAGTCCCTGCTGACGGCTATGTCATTTCAGACTACAACCATGGAGAAGGCTACAAATGGACAGACGACCAATACAAAGCCAGTCTCAAGGCAGACCCATTCCCTGGCACACAGAACGTAACAGAACTGCTCAGCGTGAAACTCAACAACAGTACCTTGGAGAAGCCTATCTACAACATCAAGGAAGAGAACGGAACCATCACCTTCGACTACCTGAAGGACTTCACGACTGGCATCGACTCTCCTATCACTGACACTACTGTTGAGAAGAAAACACCTATCTACACCCTCGATGGTCGTTATGTCGGCACAGATGCTAGCCAGCTCACCAAGGGCATTTATATAATCGGTAAGAAGAAAGTTGTTATCAAATAATATGAGAATTGATATTATTACAGTATTGCCAGAAATGCTCGAAGGATTCTTCAACGAATCCATTCTAGCTCGTGCACAGAAGAAGGGTCTCGCCGAGATTCATCTCCATAACTTGCGCGATTACACCTTAGACAAATGGAAACGTGTCGATGACTATCCTTACGGCGGAAGCGCCGGCATGGTCATGCAATGCGAGCCTATCGACCGTTGCATCACTGCCCTCAAAGCGGAGCGTGAGTACGATGATGTCATCTACGTTTCTCCTGATGGTGAGACTTTCAACCAGAAAATAGCCAATGAAATGTCGATGCAGGGCAACCTCATCATCCTCTGCGGTCACTACAAGGGTATCGACCAGCGAGTGCGCGACCATCTCATCACTCGTGAGATTTCCGTGGGCGACTATGTATTGACAGGAGGAGAGTTGGCAGCCGCCATCATCTCCGATGCTGTCATCCGCTTGGTACCAGGAGTCATCAGCGACGAGCAGAGCGCCCTCTCCGATTGTTTCCAAGACGACATTCTAGCCGCCCCAATCTATACTCGCCCTTCCGACTACAAAGGGTGGAAAGTGCCAGAGATTTTGCTATCAGGAAATGAAGCTAAGATTCGTCAGTGGGAGTTTGACCAGGCGATGGAACGAACCAAGCGCTTGCGCCCAGACTTGTTGGAAGAAAAATAACGTCCTCGGAACAACCTTGGTCCAATATTTACGAATTGACAAGATATCTGAAGAGATGCAAGATATATAATTTTGCAAGAAATCCGATTCGAGCATGTTGAGCTCAAATCGGATTTCTTGCTATTTACCTATTTCCTCACATTATTTACCTATTTTCTCACAGAAAGCTTCCCCTAGCATGAAGCCTTCCTCGTACAATCGCTCCAACTTGGCTGTATCTTTCTCGATACGCCCCACCTCCAAAGGCTTCACTGGACGGATGCAAGTTATCTTACCAGCCGCCTCCAAGTCATCCACCAGCTGAATCTGCTCATTATAAGATCGATGGCGGTGACTTAAAGCCACGCGAAGACGAGGATAGTTCTTATATAAATAAGGAAGCTTGCGGTCCTTGCCCGTATCACGCCATCCCTTGTTGCGAGTCAAGATAACCACATTATGTTCATGCCCCATGTCGATGGCATGCTGCACAGGGATGCTATCGGCAATACCACCATCCAGCATCGGGATGCCATCAACTGTCACGATTTTGCTCACGTATGGCAAACTACTAGAGGCACGAACAATGTCCAGGGCACGTTGCTTGTCATGGAGCTCAGAGAGATACATCGCCTGACCCGTGAGACAGTTGGTCGTCACCATCTCGAATCCTTTCGCATTCTTGAAATAAGTATCGAAATCGAAAGGCAACAACTGGTTTGGGAACTTATCATAGAGAAGTTTCCTATCAAAGATGCAACCCTGAGTTACCAGGTGTCGAATCCCGATATATTGATAACGAGCCAGATAGTCTATATTAGAGATACGGGCACGACGAGGTTGGCGACTGACATACGACATACCGTTGCATGCGCCAGCCGACACTGCCACCATATAAGGGAAGTACAAATCATGCTTCATGAAAGCATCAAGAACACCACTTGTGAAGACCCCACGCATTCCACCACCTTCGAGTACCAACCCCGTATTTTCATCTAACTTCATACCAAATTACTTGTTTTTTGTTACAATTTACTCACAAACTGGAGTTTTTTCTATTAATTATTTATAAATTCTCACTATTTATACAATTTTGATTGCAAAGATAAGCATTTTTTAGGAAATAATTGCTAACTTTGCACACAAAATTAGTAAAAATCTAAAAATATGTTTAGTAAGGACACTTACATTCAGCGCCGCCAAGAGTTGAAGAAGCTCGTAGGAGAAGGCGTGATTTTGATTTTCGGAAATAACAACTCACCTTGTAATTTCCCTAACAACGGATATTACCCATTCCGTCAAGATTCTTCATTCCTTTATTATTTTGGACTGCAGCGTGATGGTCTGGTCGGTGTAATTGACATAGACAACGACATAGAAACCCTCGTAGGCGATGACATCGACATCGAGGATATCGTATGGTACGGTAGCGTGGAGAGCGTGCACGACTTGGCAGAGCAAGTGGGCATCCACAACTCGGCTCCAATGAAGTCATTGAAGACGATTTGCAACGATGCCATGTCGAAAAAGCGCAAGATTCACTTCTTGCCTCCTTACCGCTACGACATCAAACTCCAGATTTTCGACCTCTTGGGCATTCATCCTAACCAACAGAAGGAAGAGGCATCCCTGCAACTCATCAACGCTATCGTCAAGATGCGTTCTACCAAGACTGCAGAGGAAATCGAGGAGCTGGAGCGTGCGGCTGTCATCGGTTACAAGATGCACACCACTGCCATGAAGCTGACTCGCCCTGGAGTGACAGAGAAGTTCGTCGGTGGACAGGTGGACGGCATCGCCAACTCATACGGTGCGATGGTTAGTTTCCCAACCATCTATACACAGCACGGAGAAATCATGCATGGCAACCCTTCCATGAACGTATTGGAGGCTGGTCGCCTGGCACTCTGCGACGCAGGTGCCGAGACGATCAACAACTATTGCTCCGACAATACTCGTACAATGCCTGTGAGTGGTAAGTTCACCCAGCGCCAGTTGGAAATCTACTCCATCGTAGAGGCTTGTCACGATTACACTTTGGAAGTTGCCAAACCAGGAGTCAAATACGCTGATGTTCACTTTGCCGTTTGCCGTTTGATGTTCGACAAGCTCAAGGAGCTTGGACTTGCCAAGGGGGATACCGAGGAAGCAGTAAAGGCTGGTGCACATGCCATGTTCTTGCCACACGGACTGGGACACATGATGGGTATGGACGTACACGACATGGAGAACCTCGACCAAATCAACGTAGGTTTCGACGAGGAAGTTAGACCTAACTTGGAACAGTTCGGAACCAACTGTTTGCGTATGGGACGCCGACTCGAAGAAGGATTTGTCGTTACCGACGAACCTGGCATTTACTTCATCCCTGCCCTCATTGACGACTGGAAGGCAAGCGGACATTGCGCCGAGTTCTTGAACTTCGACAAGTTGGAGACCTACAAGGACTTCGGAGGCATTCGCATCGAGGACGACGTACTCATCACCAAGGATGGTTGCCGATTCATCGGAAAAGACCGCATTCCTTACCATCCAAAGGATGTCGAGGAGTTCATGGCTGCCAACAAGTAAGTGAAGAACAAAGAGTGAAGAATTCAATAGAATAACAACATTATTAATATAAAGAGAAATTATAATGAAGAAAGCATTGATCGCCGCAGCATTGATGGCATTGGTTGTCACAGGTGCTAGCGCAAAGACTGCAAAGGATTCAGCAGCCATCGCCAAGAACAAGCCTGTATTTACAGTGGTAAAGCAAAATCCAGTCACCAGCATCAAGGACCAAAACCGTAGTGGTACGTGCTGGGCTTACTCTACTCTCAGCTTCTTCGAGAGCGAGATTTTGAAGAACACAGGCAAGACATACGACTTGAGCGAGATGTTCGTTGCCAACAAGACCTATATGGATCGTGCCACCATGGCTGTCAGAATGCACGGCGACGTGAGCTTCTCACAGGGTGGCAGCGCATACGACGTGCTCTACTGTTTGCAGCATTATGGCATCGTACCAGAGACAGCTATGCCAGCTCCTGGTACATTGACAGGTGACTCCTTGGCCAACTTCGGTGAGTTCTTTGAGGTTATGACTCCATACGTGGAGGCCGTAGCCAAGAGCAATGCCAAGAAGATTTCTTCTGCTTGGAAGAGCGGTCTCCAGGGCATCATCGACTCCTATATCGGCAAGGTTCCTGAGAAGTTCACTTACCAGGGCAAGCAGTACACTCCAATGACATTCTGCCAGAGCCTCGGCTTGAACCTCGACGACTACGTGAGCATCACCAGCTACACACACCATCCGATGTGGAGCCAGTTTGCCGTGGAGGTACAGGACAATTGGCGTTGGCCTATGAGCTACAACGTTCCTATGGAGGATCTTTGCCGCATCATTGACAACGCCATCAACAATGGCTATACCGTAGCTTGGGGTGGTGACGTGACTGAGGACGGTTTCACTCGCAAGGGTCTTGGTATCGCATACGACGTGAAGAAGGTTCGTTCGATGTCAGGCACAGACGCAGACCGTTGGTTCAAGCTCTCCAAGGACGAGAAGAAAGAGAAGTTTGACTCTCTCGGTGTCAACGCTCCTGAAGTGGTTCCTACACAGCAGATGCGTCAGGAAGCATTCGACAACTGGGAGACAACCGACGACCACGGCATGCACATCTATGGCATCGCCAAGGACCAGAACGGCAAGGAGTACTACATGGTCAAGAACTCTTGGGGTGAGTATGGCGACTACAAGGGAACTTGGTACATGACCAAGGCTTTCGTGGCTTACAAGACGATGGATTATATGGTCAACAAAAATGCCATTCCTAAGGACATCCGCAAGAAGTTGGGCATCTAATGAGAAAAGAAAACTAATCGAAATCTAGATAATAAAAGGGCAGCAAACAAGCTTGTTTGTTGCCCTTTTTGCTTTCCTACCTATCATTTTTGTAAATTTCATCTAAAACATTTCTTACTTTGATAATATTTTTGTAACTTTGACGGCAGAAATAAAAAATAATTAAAATGCATTTTAAATGGAATTACGAAGCACCCACACCTGAACAACAAAAGGGAGCCAAGGAATTGGGCGAAAAGCTCAACATCAGCCCCATCCTAGGTCAACTTCTCATCCAGAGAGGCATTACGACAGAATCGGCAGCCAAGAGGTTTTTCCGACCTCAGCTATCCGACCTCATCAATCCATTCTTGATGAAGGACATGGATGTGGCCGTCGACCGCCTCAATGATGCGATGGGCCGCAAGGAGCGCATCCTTGTCTATGGAGACTACGACGTGGATGGCTGCACCGCCGTTGCTTTGGTTTATAAGTTTCTACAGCAGTTCTATTCCAACATTGACTACTACATCCCCGACCGTTACGACGAGGGGTATGGAGTGAGCAAGAAAGGCATAGACTTCGCCCACGAAACAGGTGTTAAACTTATCATCATCCTTGACTGTGGCATTAAAGCCTTCAAGGAAATAGAATATGCCAAGAGCCTTGGCATAGACTTCATCATTTGTGATCACCACGTTCCAGACGAGGCGATGCCTCCCGCCGTGGCCATACTCAACCCGAAACGCCCGGATGACCCTTTCCCATTCAAGCATCTCTGTGGGTGTGGCGTCGGCTTCAAGTTCATGCAAGCCTTTGCCAAGGACAACGACATTCCGTTCTCTCGCCTGATTCCCCTACTCGATTTTTGTGCCGTCAGCATTGCTGCCGACATTGTACCGGTAACCGACGAGAACCGTATTCTTGCCTTTCATGGACTTAAGCAACTCAACACCAATCCAAGCGTTGGCTTGCGCTCCATCATAGATATCTGCGGACTCAACGGACGAGAAATCTCCATGAGCGACATCGTGTTCAAGATTGGACCTCGTATCAATGCTTCGGGGCGCATGGAAAACGGCAAATTGAGTGTTGATCTCTTGGTGGAGAGAGACTTTGCCACTGCCATTCGAATGGCCAAGCACATCAACGAGTACAACGAGCAACGCAAGGACATCGACAAGCAGATGACGGAAGAAGCCAATGGCATTGTCGCTCGCCTGGAAAGTCAAAAGCACAACTCCAGCATCGTACTCTATGATGAAGGCTGGAAGAAAGGTGTTATCGGTATCGTGGCTTCCCGACTGACCGAAATCTATTTCCGGCCGACCGTCGTGTTGACCAAAGATGGAGACATGGCTACAGGATCGGCCCGAAGCGTTACAGGCTTTGACGTGTACTCAGCCATCAAGAGTTGTCGCGATTTGCTTGTCAACTTCGGTGGTCACACCTACGCAGCCGGACTCACGCTGAGATGGGATCATGTGAAAGAATTTCGTAAGCGATTCCAAAAGTACGTGGAAGAACACATCGAACCCGAACAGACCGAGGCTTTGCTGAGGATAGATGCCATCATCGACTTCAAAGACATCACCAAACACTTGCAGAATGACCTGAAACGATTCTCGCCCTTTGGTCCTTGCAATCAGAAGCCTCTGTTTTGCACCAAGAGCGTCTACGATTATGGCACCAGCAAGGTAGTGGGAAGAGACCAAGAGCACATCAAGCTTGAGTTAGTGGACTCCAAGTCAAGCAATGTCGTCAACGGCATCGCCTTCGGGCAAAGTGCCGCAGCTCGCTATATCAAGAGCAAACGTAGCTTTGACATTGTTTACACAATAGAAGACAACATTTTCAAGAAGAATCAAGTGCAACTGCAGATTGAGGACATCCGCCCCAACAAGGAATAGAGAAAAGTCAACTGTAAGACACGAGAACTTCTTCTACGCCTATTAAATATTCATGACAGATAAATTTCAAGAGATATTGCGAACCTACTGGGGGTATCCTGACTTCCGTGGCATACAGAGAAACATCATCGAAAGTATTGCCAGTGGGAAGGATACCCTTGGTCTGATGCCAACAGGTGGTGGCAAGTCCATCACCTTTCAAGTGCCTGCTCTAGCCCAGGAGGGAGTATGTATCGTCATCACCCCCTTGATAGCCCTCATGAAGGATCAGGTTCTCCATCTTCGAGAACGGGGAATCCTCGCCGATGCCATCTATGCCGACAAATCCAGGAATGAAATCGTACAGACCTTAGAGAACTGCATTTTTGGCGGTGTCAAGATTCTGTACGTTTCCCCAGAACGCCTTTCATCTGATATTTTCCAGACCAAGCTCCGACACATGAAAGTGAGTTTCATCACCGTGGACGAAGCCCACTGCATCAGTCAATGGGGATACGACTTCCGACCTTCCTACTTGAAAATTGCCGATATTCGCGAAACGAAACCGGACGCGCCAATCCTGGCCCTTACCGCAACTGCAACTCCAGCCGTTGTAGATGACATCCAAGACAAGCTTCATTTCGAGACGAAGAATGTGTTCAAGATGAGTTTTGAGCGCAAAAACTTGGCCTATATCGTACGCACCGTGGCAGACAAGCAAAATGAGATGATTCACATTCTGCAATGTGTTGGCGGATCAGCCATTGTCTATGCCAGAAGTCGCAAGCGTACGAAGGAAATGGCGGAACTGCTCAACAAGAATGGCATTTCAGCTACTTTCTATCATGCGGGACTCGACCCTGTGGTCAAAGATGAACGGCAGAAAGCTTGGCAAGATGACGAAGTCAGGGTCATGGTAGCCACCAATGCCTTCGGCATGGGTATCGACAAGCCAGACGTAAGAATGGTCATCCACATTGACTGTCCAGACTCGCTCGAAGCTTATTTCCAAGAAGCCGGACGAGCAGGCCGAGACGGCAACAAGTCGTATGCGGTCTTACTTTACGATACTTCCGATGAGCGAAAACTGAGAAATCGTGTGGAAGATACTTTCCCCGACAAGCAACTCATCAGGGACATCTACGAGCACCTCGCTTACTTCTTCCAGATAGGTGTGGAAAGCGGGAAGGGACAAACTTTTGAGTTCAATATCGAGAAATTCTGCTACACCTTCAAATATTTTCCTACCAAGGTTGACTCTTCGTTGAGAATTCTGGAACGCTGTGGTTATGTCCATTACGAAGACAACCCAGACGGAAAAGCTCGCCTGATGTTCAATCTCAGCCGCAACGATCTCTATTTGTTGGAAAACTTGTCTGAAAACGAGGACACGCTCATCACGACCTTGCTTCGCATCTATGGAGGACTATTTACGGATTTCGTCTACATCGACGAATCATTGGTTGCCCACCAAGCAGACTTGACCATCCCACAGGTATATTTCGCCTTGAAAAACCTTGCTGCCAGACACATCATCAAGTTCGTACCCCGCCGCAAGATTCCTTTCATCACCTACACTCGAGACCGAATCGATGGTGACAAGGTCATGATTTCCCCAGAAGCATACGAAGAGCGTAAAGAGCAATATATCAACCGAATAGAGAGTATGATCGCATACGCTCAGACCGACTATATTTGCCGTTCTCGTCAACTACTTCGCTATTTTGGAGAAAGCCCAAAGGATGATTGTCATCAATGCGATGTTTGTTTGGAGCATACAGACGATGAGTCTGTTAGCAAACAAGCCTATGAAAAAGCAAAGGAAGTCATTCTACAAATACTTTCTGACCAGAAGAAACATATGATTACCGACTTGAAAGCTATTCAATTGCCTAGCCGTCAAGTCGAGGATGCCTTGGAATTTCTGGTACAGGAGAACCAAATACATATCGACGGTTCCTATATATTTTTGTAACACAAACCGAATCAGAAGCCCTCGAAACTAATTAGAAGTCCACTTACTCCCCTTATAAAGTTTTGTCTCAAGCCTTTGTACACAAGTACAAAGACTTGGGATATATAAACAAAGACTTAGGATATCTGTCGCAAGTCTTTGAACATCAAAAAAGGGAACGACCCCTCGCGGACCATTCCCTTTCCAACATTATGTACGAGAAAAAAATTAGTTATTCTCAGGACGAAGTTTACGAACTGTAACACCAGCCTGCCACATTTCCTTGTTGCGCATAGCCTCGAGTTCAGCGTTCAACTTCTCACGGTAATCTGGCTGAGAATTCTTGTCGATAGAAATCTGAGCCTCGTTACCTGTCTTAACTGAGTAGTACAACCACTCCATAACTGGCTTGATAGCCTCACGGAAACGAGGAGCCCAGTCAAGAGCACCACGCTGTGCTGTTGTAGAACAGTTAGCATACATCCAATCCATACCCTTAGCACCGAAGAGAGGACCAAGGCTCTGAGTCAACTCCTCAACAGTCTCGTTGAATGCCTCAGATGGAGAGTGACCGTTCTCACGAAGTACATCATACTGAGCCTCCAAGAGACCCTCGATAGCACCCATCAAAGAACCACGCTCACCAGTAAGGTCAGAAGTAGCCTCACGCTGGAATGTTGTCTTGAAGAGGTAACCTGCACCGATACCGATACCGAATGCAAGAGTCTTTTCCTCTGCCTTGCCTGATGCATCCTGGTAAACAGCGTAAGAGCAGTTCAAACCACGACCCTCGCAGAACATTGTGCGGAGAGAAGTACCAGAACCCTTAGGTGCAACCATGATGACATCGATATCCTTAGGTGGAACAACGCCTGTGCGATCGCTCCAGTTGATAGCGAAACCATGTGAGTAATACAATGTCTTACCTGGTGTAAGATACTGCTTAATCTTTGGCCAAACAGCAATCTGGCCGGCATCAGAAAGCAACATGCAGATGATAGTACCCTTCTGGACTGCCTCCTCGATAGAGAACAAAGTCTTACCAGGAACCCAACCATCCTTCAAGCACTTCTCGTAGGTCTTGCCCTGACGCTGACCAACGATTACGTTGAAGCCATTATCGCGAAGGTTGCAAGCCTGACCAGGACCCTGGATACCGTAACCAATCACTGCGATAGTCTCGTTCTTCAATACTTCACGTGCTTTCTCCAATGAAAATTCATGACTGGTGACAACTGTTTCAATTACGCCACCGAAATTCATTTCTGCCATAATTTTTAAAAATTTGTGCGGCTTACCGTTGTGGAGCCGCGGGTTATACTTGTCCATACGGATGCGAGCTTTATCTTATCCAAAGAGAGCCTGTTTGATCCGTCCACTGCCTCACGAGGTAGCGGCTCTGGGTTTATTTTTTATTTCGGGTGCAAAGGTAATA
>DHMR01000108.1:4117-8578 GCA_002405875.1 bacterium UBA4637 | reverse complement strand
GTGGCAAAGGCTGTGGCACAATATGCCGCCAACCAGAAGGCTCCGCAAAATGCACAGGCTAAGAAACAGAAAGCCATTGCTCCTACCAAGGAGATAGATCTCAACATCAGCGGTACGCTCAAAGATACAGAGGATAAACCGATGGCTGACGTTATCGTGAGCGATGGATATACCTGCGTGAAGACCGACTCGCTCGGTCAATACCACTTCAAACGAAATCGATTGGCAAGATTCATTTATTACTCAGTTCCTGCCGACTGCCAGGTGCCTACCCACTCCGAGAGCGACCATACCGCACACTTCTATCTCCCTGTTTCAGCCAACCAAAAGGTATATGACTTCACCCTCACTCGCCTACCTAACGGCAAGGAGAAGAAATACAAGATGATTGTCATCGGCGACCCTCAGGTTACCAACGCCTTCAGTCCTTACTATACTTCACCCGACGACAACCCTGTGAAGAAAAGCGACGTGGAGCGATTCACGACCCAGACGATGAAGGACATCAAGCAAACCATCCGAAACCTTCCGAATGGCACACCTGTATATGGACTCAGCATGGGCGATGACGTGCAGTATTACGGTGGTTACAATGAGCAACTGGAGCGTCAAATCCGTGAGGCCTTAGGTTCTTCGGAGATGCGTCTCTTCTCAGTAATAGGAAACCATGACCAAGACGGAAAGGCTCTCTACAAGCGCAAGTGGGAGGAGAGTTTCGGTCCTACCGATTACTCCTTCGACCGAGGTGACGAGCACTACGTCTGCATCAACAACTGCTTCTTCACCAAGGGCAAGGCTTATTACTCCCCTGGAGAACTCCATGAGACACAAGTGCGTTGGCTCAAACAAGACCTGGAGCTTACTCCGAAGAACAAGAAGGTGATACTCTGCTATCACATCCCGTTCACCTTTGGCAATGCGCCGTTCAAGAACGCCAAGCCTGTGGGCATCGAGAGCGAGAAGGGACATTATACTTCCTCCCGTCTTTCTTCCTTGCTCGCCCTCCTGGAGCAATTCGATGGTGGATACGAACTTTTCTGCGGGCACACCCACTTCGCCATCAACCACGAAATCAGCTACGAGGGCAAGCAGGTGATGGAGCATTGCCATGCTGCCGCTTGTGGCAACATTTGGCAATCGAACATCAACATCTGCGGCACACCGAATGGATATTATGTCTATACATTCGATGGCACTCGCCTATCGGATTGCTACTACAAGGGCACCTTCTGGGATGCCTCCAAGCAGATGACCATCTTCCGCGCCCAAACCGACTTCAATCGCGAGTCATACGCAGAAGACTGGGCTCTACCGAAAGAGAAGAATGTATTGATAACCAACGTATTCAATGCCGATAGCCGATGGAAGATATATGCCATCGAGGATGGCAAGGAATATCCGATGCATCGCATCAGCAGCAAGGGGCAGGATGCCTTTGCCACGGGCTATCACCACAAGTACAGCCAGTCGGTATCCTTCCGTTTTGTAAGCAAGCAGAATGGTTACCTCATCATGAACCACCTCTATTATTACGAGCCGAAGAACCCTGAGGCTCACATCACCATCAAGGCCATTGACCCATACGGCCATACCTATACGAGCAGTAGTTCTGAGACCATCTCAGAGCCTTTCGCCAACTTCGCCCACTATTATAGAAGTGAATTGAACACGAGCAAACGTGAAGAAAATACAAACAAACAAGATGAACAGAGAATACTTTAAGTTTGAAGTATGCGCCAACAGCGTGGAGAGTTGCTTGGCAGCACAGGAAGGTGGTGCCGACCGAGTGGAACTCTGTGCTGGCATTCCTGAGGGAGGTACTACCCCATCGTATGGCGAAATCAAAGTTGCCAGAAAGTTACTCAACAAGACGAAACTCCATGTAATCATCCGACCTCGTGGCGGCGACTTTCTCTATGCGTCTTTGGAATTGGAGCGTATGGAGGAAGACATCCGTATGTGCCGTGAGTTAGGCGTGGATGGCGTGGTCATCGGATGTCTCACTTCTGATGGTGAAGTCGATATGGAGATGAATCGTCGATTGATTGCCTTAGCTAAGGACGATGCCAGCAGTTGGGCGGCATCGGGAAAGAATTTAAATCCGATGACCGTGACTTTCCATCGTGCTTTCGACCGTACCGCCAACCCAATGAAAGCCTTGGAAGACATCATAGACTTGTGCTGCGACCGTATCCTTACCTCCGGTCAACAACCGAAGGCCATTGACGGAATCCCTCTATTAGCGGAACTAGAGAAGAAAGCAAAGGGAAGAATCAACTTGCTTGCAGGGAGTGGGGTCAACGAGGAAAATATCCATAAGATATTCGAAGCCACAGACATTCACGAATATCACTTCTCGGCAAGAGTGAATGTACCAAGCCGTATGAAACACTACAACCATGAGATCTATATGGGAGCCAAGGGGGTAGATGAAAGCAACTCGCTCGTTACCTCAAGAGAGAGAGTGGAGAATACCATCAAGGCTCTCTTAGGTTAGTCCTCCATTTGATTTCACGATTTTCACCATGATGATTATTTTACTATTATAACACGATTGTTCTTAAACCCTGTACATTACACTTTGTTTCATTTTATCATAAAAACCAACGAATTTATTACAAAAATACATTTTTTATGCAAATAATTGAGCAAAAATTTTGGTCGTTTAATATATTTTACTAACTTTGCGGCAAATTAAGTTAAATATTGATTAAAAACTTAAAGTTCTTATCAGTCTTAAAGTTCTAGTCAATCACATTTTTTAAAGAGAGAAGAGATGAATTCAAAGAGAAAAAGCTACGTTTTGTATGCTTCGTTATTGTGCCTGCCACTAATGGGGGGGCAAATTGAAGCCACAGCACAAAACAGTGTGAGCAAAAGTCCGCAAGGAGGAGTTCAAACTCGCCGCGCAGTTGTTGCCAAGGGAGTTGTCACCGATGACACCCAGGAACCTCTGCCAGGTGTTACCGTGAGAGTAAAAGGCACGAAGATTGCCACCACTACCGACCTCCACGGAAAGTTCAACCTTACCATGCCTGCCATCGAACCAGGAAAGGCTTACTACCTAGAATTTACATACCTAGGCATGGAGAAGAAAACCGTACGCTACCATGACAGCAACTCCATGCAGATAGCCTTGAAGACTGCAGCTTCCAACCAACTCTCGGAAGTGGAAGTCGTGGAGACAGGTTATGGGCGCTTACCTCGCAAGGATATGGTAGGTGCTTTTACCACTGTAAAGGCAGATGACGTGATGATGCCTGCCTACCAGACCATCGACCAAATGTTGCAAGGCAAGATTGCGGGTTTGATGGTAGTCAACAGCTCTACTCGTGTAGGATCCGCTCCAAAACTTACCATCCGTGGTAAATCCACCATCCTTGGTAACACAGACCCTCTTTGGGTTGTAGATGGAGTCATCCAGGAAGACCCTATCTCCATTGATGCCGGCGCTGCCATGACAACAGACATGAAAGAACTCATCGGTAACCAGGTATCATGGCTTAATCCACAAGACATCGAAACCATCACAGTACTGAAAGATGCTTCTGCTACAGCCATCTATGGATCAAAGGCATCCAATGGTGTCATCGTCATTACCACCAAGAAAGGCTCCGCCGAGCGCACCAGCATCCGTTACTCCACTCACTTCTCTGTACGACAGCGTCCTAACTATGATATGTACGACTTCATGAACTCACAGGAGCGCATCCAATTCTCCAAGGAAGCTTACGATGCCGGTGTTCGCTATCAAACAGACCCACTTCCTCAAATCTATACATACGAGGGATTGATGGCCATGTTTAACAAGCACATGATTTCTGAGACAGATTTCATGAAGCAAATGGAACGACTAGAGACTGTCAACACCGATTGGTTCGACTTACTCTGCCGCAACTCTTTAAGCCAAAATCATAGCCTCAGCATCTCGGGCGGAACCCAGAAAGTAACCTACAACGCCTCTTTTGGCTACAGCAACTCCAAAGGTACTGAAATAGGAAACAACCAAAATCAATTTACCGCTCGTCTGAATGTAGGCGTGCAGTTCAACAAACGTATCCGTGCCTCTTTCAACATCAGCGGAAGCAACCGTAACTCATACGGCTATAGCGGCGTGAACCCACAGTCTTACGCCCTCAACACCAGCCGTGCCGTGCCAGCATTTGAAGAAGACGGAAGCCGCGCCTTCTACAAGAGCTATTACAGCTATTCATTGAACAAGACACTGGGAAGCAACAATACCTACGGATACAATGTGTTCAACGAGATGGACAACAGCTACAGCAAGAACAGAGCTAACACCTTCAATGTATCTGCCAATCTCGACTTCCAAGTACTCGACTGGTTAAGCTATCAGATAGTAGGTTCCATGGCACATAGTTCCAACGACTCCGAGAGTTACAAAGGCGAGAAGACCTCTTATATAGAACGTAACTACCGTGGCTATGCCGTGGGAGCCGC
>DHMR01000108.1:0-4018 GCA_002405875.1 bacterium UBA4637 | reverse complement strand
TTGACCAACAACAACAATACCATGAACTCACTCGATATGCAGCACAAATTGGTGGCTAGCCATACCTTCAACGAGATTCATCGTATCAACGGAATGCTGGGCTTCGAGATGCGCTCTTCCAAGACATACGGCAAGGGTACCAACGTTTGGGGCTATGTGCCAGAACGTGGAGAAAGCTTGATTTCTCCATCCAAGCCAGAAGACATCGTGCCTATCGGTGGCGAACAATCCATCGGATGGGGTGCGCTCAAGGGACTCTTCGAGGGAGGTTGGAACAGTGTCAACAACACCTCCAACTATGTGTCTTTCTTCGGTACAGCCGCTTATTCATTGAAGAATCGTTATGTCGTGAACATGAACATCCGCTCCGATGCCTCCAACCGTTTCGGTCAAGACAAGAGAAAGCAGTTCGACCCAACCTACTCATTCGGAGTCTCTTGGAAAATCGCCGAGGAGAAATTCTTCAAGGAGCATGTGCAATGGATAGACCAGCTCAACTTGCGTGCCACTTATGGTATCCAAGGTAATGTGGTCAATTCTATCAGTCCAGAGTTGATTGCATCATATGGCGGGTTGCTATCTGGTTACAACGAGTACTACACCACCATCTCAAGCCTGCCAAACCCATACTTGAAATGGGAGCGCACCAAGACTTGGAACTTCGGTCTTGACATGCAACTGTTCAGAGGCATCAGCATGAACCTCGAATATTATGGTCGCCGTTCCAATGCCATCATCGAACAAGATGTGGCAGAAGAATACGGTATGGGCACTTTGCGCCTGAACGGTGGTATCATCGTAAACCACGGTATCGAATGGTCTATGAACATCACCCCTATCAAGACCAAAGATTGGACAGTCAACATCGGGCTCAACGCATCCAAGAACTGGAACAAGACGGAGACGGACGACCGTACCGCACGTGCCGACCAACTTACCCAGAGAGACTTCATCAGTGGCAACAGCGACCGTCCTTTGCGCAAGGGTTACTCACTCTATGCCTTCTGGGCATACGACTTCACAGGACTTGACCATGAGACAGGTCTTCCTACCTTTAGAGGTACTTCTCAGAAAGCCCCGGAAGATGGTGGTGACAAGAGCATCGACCCTACGACATTCCTTGTATATGCCGGAGAGTCAGAGCCTTACTTCACGGGTGGTATCAACCCACGTGTTCGTTGGAAAGACCTGCAGGTAAGTGCTAGTTTTGCTCTCATCCTAGGCTCCAAAAAGCGTTTGCCTAACCCATATTCTTCATTTACAAACGGCAAGATGCCTAGTCCGTTGTCCAATCTCAGCAAACAATTGCTCAACAGATGGAAACAGCCTGGCGATGAGGCACATACCAACATACCAGGTCTTTACACCTCGGTATTGGACGAGCTCAATCTATATACACCAGATGGTTTGTTCACCAACCGCTATGATATGTGGGCACAATCGACGGCACGCCTTGTAAGCGGCTCATTCTTGCGCTGTTCGCAACTTTCCATTTCTTACTATCTGCCAAAGGCTGTATGTCGTAAGATTCGCGCTACCAGCATCTCGATCAGTGGAAATACCAACAACCTCTTTGTGATAGCCAGCAAGAAATGGAATGGCTATGACCCAGAGACGGGTAGCAGCAAGCAGCCAAAAATCTATTCTTTCGGTCTTAGTGTCTCATTCTAAACGTATATGATAACAATGAAAAAGATAAAAATATACACCTTGGCTCTCTTAAGTAGTGCCGTCCTCCTATCCAGCTGCGGCGACTTCCTTGAGCCAAAATCCACCAGCGAGTTCGTACCAAAGGACGTAACTTCCCTGAACGAAATGCTTCTCGGTGAAGCATATCCTCGCAACGATATAGAAGGCTTCAACTATTTCCTCACCTTGATGGACGATGACGTAACCGCCACCGTATATCAAGAGCCAGAAACAGGTTTCGACGAGAACCTCTTCCTCGCCTCCTACACTTGGCAACCAGATATGTTCAACATGATGAAGGAAGCGGGCGTTACATCCACCGATATGTATTACACCTACTATCGCAAAATCAAGGGAGCCAATGCCATCATCGACTACATCGGCACGGTAACGGGTTCCGAGGATGACATCAACAACGTGTTGGCACAAGCATACGCCTTGCGTGGTTTCTTCTACTTGAACCTCGTCAATATCTTCGGCCAACCATACAATGAAAACCCAGACGCTCTCGGTGTACCATTGAAGTTGACCAGTGGCGTGGAGAAAGAGCCTCTGGCTCGTAACACGGTAGGAGAGGTATATGACCAAATCGTAAAAGACCTTCTAGAAGCAGAACGTCTTTACAACCTTCTCCCAGAGGCAAAACAATGGAAACAGAACTATCGTACGAGCCTTCCAATGGTAGAAATGCTCCTTTCTCGCACCTATCTCTATATGGAGAACTGGGAAGAAGCTGCCAAATACGCCAAGAAAGTCATGGATGACTCAAGATTCAAGTTGCTTGACCTGAATACAATACCGACCACGGAGACGGAGTCGGGAGTGACGACACGTGTATATACCAACTACCACTCTTATGGTAATTCCACAGAAGTCATCTTCCCATACGGAAATGTTGCCGACTGGGCGGGTTGGGTAGAAGATTACCCTACTGAAAACAGCAGCACCGGTGAGATACGTTTACCTTACTTCCGTGCATCCGATGACCTCTTAAGCATCTACACCGACGATGACTTACGCAAAGAACGCTACATCGTCAAAAAGGACTTCAATGGAGAATTGCTTCCATTAGCGGTTGGCAAATTGAACGTCAACAACGCATTTCGTCCTACAGGTGGAACCGGCATCTTCGGTCGCAGCATCCGTCTGGCAGAGGCATACCTCAACTATATGGAAGCCAAGGCCATGATTGCCAAGGAAACAGGCGACGGCAATGCTCGACAAGAAGCAATTCAAGCTCTCAATGACTTACGTAGCAAGCGTTTCGCAGAAACATACGCTCCAAATCCAGACGATATTGCTGATGCCGACAAGTTGGTCGAATTCATCCACAAGGAGCGTCGTCGTGAACTTTGTTTCGAAAGTCACCGTTGGTACGACTTGCGTCGTTGGGGAATGCCTGAAATCAAACACGTATGGTACACAACAAAGGATACAAAAACAGTCTATACACTACAGGCAAAAGACCCTCAATATACGGTACCAATCCCTGATGTAGCCAAGGAGAAGAACATCAATTTGGAACAAAATCCGTTGGCAGCAAAGCGCATCGGCGAAACAACAGAAAACAACACTGACAACGGCAACGATGCCGAAAATGACAACGATTAAGATTCAAAAATATGAAAAAGTCATTATTATATATAACAGCAGCAAGCCTTCTCATGTTTTCGGCTTGCGCTCCATCCGAAGATCCAATAACACCTTCTGGCAATTATTCGGTACTTCGTATGACATTCCCACAAGGCAACAACCCTTGGGATGAGGAAATCAAGGAAATACATGACAAATATGGTGTATATCTGCTCTACAAGGACATAACGCCAGCAGACCTCAACCGTAAATGGACGAGTGTGGGTACAGGGCTCCTCTATTATGGAGATGATGTGCCTGATAATGAAGTACAATATTACGTAGATTTCTTCAAGGATCACGTGTTCCCTTATTTCACTCCTGAGGTTTTGCAAACTTCTTTCCCTGTCAAAATTTATTTGATGAAAGACTTGCATGGTGTAGAACAAGACTTAGGAGGAGGTGGCAGTTCATCTGGCGGAAGCACAGGTGGGACTGGAACTGGAACTGGGACAGGCGGAACTGGAACAGGAACTGGGACAGGAACAGGGACAGGAACTGGAACAGGAACAGGGACAGGAACTGGGACTGGAACAGGAACTGGAACTGGGACAGGGACAGGAACAGGAACTGGAACAGGAACTGGAACTGGGACTGGGACAGGAACTGGAACTGGGACAGGAACTGGGACTGGGACAGGAACTGGGACAGGAACTGGGACTGGGACAGGAACTGGAACTGGGACAGGAACTGGGAC
>DHMR01000119.1 GCA_002405875.1 bacterium UBA4637 | reverse complement strand
GTTCCAAAAGTGAAGTTCAAATACAAACCCTATATCATGTCAACACTTGCAAACCTTCTTCATGATGGTGTTGATGTAGCTATACGCATCAAAGAAGAAGGGGCTAATGAGATGGAATTGGCAAATGCAGGAATAGATGTGGTGTGCTGTAAGGAGCAAACTCTCCAATGCGCCATCATTGACAAATCCATTGTTTGGTATGGGAACATAAACTTCTTTGGCTATAACTCTGAAACGAACAATGTCATGAGAATCGCGGGCTACAGAATTGCTAATGAAATGATTGATATTCTATACTCAGACTCGGAAAAAGATGCAAACGAAGGTTAAATACGTTAAATCTTATCCTTATCGTATATAAACAGAATCCACATTGCCACTTTTCTACCATTTAGAACGTATAATATTGATAATCAACCAATAATAGATACTCTCTCTGTAGTGCGCTGCCCTATCGCCAACCCAGAACCTATCACCATCCCTGCTGCAATCCCAACAAACAATGGTAACATGAATGTCACGGAGATTGCTGTCAAGGCTTTCCACGACTGTGCCATGACAAGCATCACGCTCTCAGAAGGCCTTCTAAAAATTGGTAACTCAGCATTCATCAACTGCAAGAGTTTAACATCGCTCACGATTCCTAAGTCTGTAACTAGCATTGAAGACAATTTTGTAAATGAATGCACAACTTTGGCTACCTTAACTGTAGCAGAAGGTAATAGTAATTACTACACGGTTGACAACATAACCTATACCAAAGGAACAAAGGTTGGCGAAGTGCAATATTACAATATCTTCCGTATACCAGAAGCTGCGGCTTTTGCTGGCAATTCCATCGATCTCTCGAATATCAATGATCACGAGCACGTAACAAGCGTTGGCAGCAATGCCTTCCATGGTGTAAAGAATGCCAAAACCATCAAATTGCCAGACGAGATTACTTCTCTTGCCGATGAGTGCTTCAAGGGATGCGGTCTCGAAACATTTTACGTACCCAAGAGCCTCACAGAAGAAGGCTTTGGAAACGCTCCTTTCTCAGAATGTAACAGCTTAACGACCTTCGCTCCCCCATCTAAAGATACACCGCTTGACCACTTCTACGTTGATGAAAACGGTATTCTTTACAACAAAGACCATAACAAACTATTCAAGGTGCCAAACAACTACAAACCACATTTCTACGAAGGAGATGAGACTTTTGATGTTTATCATTTTGTAAAAGAGGTACAGACATGTGCTTTCGAGGGAGTCAAGAACATCAAGACTGTCAATTTTCCTCAAGGTATCAAGGAGATTCCTCACAGATGCTTCTATAACTCCGGTAGTGTCGAGACCGTTTTGATTCCAAACAGTGTCACACAAATCGGACAGGATGCTTTCATGGGAAGTAAAGTCAACAAGGTCATTTTACTGACCACCACCGAGACGGCACCTAAGAGCCAAAACGGCAATTACAACAGTTTTTACGGTATTGACAATACTTTCAAGCTTCATTTGTCAGAAAGCACTGAATATGGAAACATCAAAGATGCTTGGGTTGAAGCGACCGAGAAATTCCAAAGTTCCGCAACAGACGAAAAGACAAAGGAAAAAGAAGAGGAAGATAGCCGCAACTTTGGATGGTATGGATTGAGTCAAAATAACCGTTTGCTAGAAGACATCAAGCACCGTGCTATCTTTGAGAACTCCGAAAATATCGCTGGCTTCAATAGCACCGACGACAGAACCATCCTCAACGACAAGGACAAGAGTAACACTTTAACCGCTCAACATTACGACTACATCACCCTCTACCGTGACTTCAGCGGTATGGAAGATAAAACTGAAGACGGAAAAGACCAGTACGCAACGCTCGCATTGCCAGTAGACGTTACCAAGGCGACATTTGTTGATGCCTTTGGAGCAAACTCCAAGGTTTGGGCGTTCGCTGGTCGCAAGGACAAGGTTCTAAACTTCAACACGGTTAATCTCACTAACCTCAAAAATAACGAGTTGGTTATTAATAAAGGAGAAGCTATCCTTATCCAGCCAGAATACAAAGAGAACTCTTATCTCTTGAAGATGAATCTTGGTGGTGAGAATACAGAGGCTAACGCCATTGAATTAGACGGCAAGAAAGAGACTTCATGGACTGAGAACAACAAAGATAACATAACAATCAAGGAAACGGATGGTAACTTCAACATCATCAATGGTCAAACTGTGAGTCCAGTTACCTTCAAATATGGCTTCTATGCCACTTACCAAAAGAAGTCTAATATGCCAAAAGGCTCTTACTACATGCTGAAGGATGGTTCATTCAAGTATGCTGTCAATAGCCTTTGGACAAAAGGTCTACGTGGCTTTGTTAAGGGAAATGATGATGAAATGCCAGAAGGAAGTGAACCTGCAGGGGCAAAAATCTGCTTGGATGGTTTCATCACAGGAATTGATGACATTGTCATAGATGGCAACGATCATGGTACCTATAATATATATAATGTAAGTGGCCAGCTTGTTCGCAAGAATGCCACCAGCACCGATGGATTGACCAAGGGCATTTACATCATCAAGGGCAAGAAAGTTATCGTCAAGTAACTTCCCCCTTGGAAATCTAACTAACATCAAAATAATCCATATAAAAATAAGTAAAAGAAATGAAAGCAACATATATCAAACCAACGACCACCCTAGTCGCCTCCATGGTCATGGAGAATTTGCTGAACACAGCATCACAATCAAATATCGAGAATGGTCCTGGTGGTTTTATTACCAAAGACGATACCGCTGAAGGCAACGAGGCAGAAGGAGCTGCAGCCAAGAACTTCAATGCTTGGTCCTCTTGGGATGATTAATCATCCCACTCCCTTCTCCATCACGAGAAGTTTATATCACCAAGATGGGCTAGATTGAACAAGATTCTAACCTGCAAATCATCATAAAAAAGTGTCATTCTAAGCTTTATTCGAGCTTTAGAATGACACTTTTTTTTATGATAATTATCGTTTATTCCACCGATTGGTTTAACTTATGCCTAATGGCACGACAACTTAAGTCCTAAAGTTATTTCTTTTGGAATACTCTTACGTAATCCACTTCCATCATAGCAGGGAGAGCACTCTCATCTACACCCTTGTAGCCGCCCCAGTCACCACCCCATGCGAGGTTGAGGATGACATAGAAGTTTTTGTCGAAAGGCCAGGCATCTTCGCCAGTGCCATCATTCTTATAGTTTAGCAGTTCCTTGCCATCCACGGAGAATATCATGCGGTCATGCTCCCAATCCAGGCGATATACATGGAACTCCGACTCTGCGGTATCCACCTTTCTCTTTGCCGACTCGATGGCAGTACCCGAATTATTATACTTGGAGCAATGGATGGTGGAAACCACTTGGTTGGCATCTACACCCACCTCTTCCATGATGTCTATCTCTCCACAATGTGGCCATGGATTCTTGCTGTAGTCATTGTTGCAAGGCATCATCCAGAAGGCAGGCCATGTACCCTTGCCCTTCGGCAACTTGATGCGAGCCTCGATGATGCCATATTTCCATCCCTCGTTCTCGTGGGCATAGACACGACCCGAGTAAATCTTTCCATCGCTGCCCTTGAAGCAATAAATATAGAGGCGACCGTCGGCAATCTCGGTTACTCGCTTACCATTGGCAGAACCATTCACATAGTTCTGAAGTTCGTTGTTCACCCAGTGGTCTTTCTGCACCTCGTGTCGCCAATCGCTGCTTTTCAATACCGAGCCTTCATTGAACTCATCGTTCCATACCAACTTGTAGCCATCAGGCACCACCAGTTCGCCGCCCTCGATAGGGGTAACGGATTTACCTGTTTGAGTGATGGTGATGCAAACCTGCTTGCTACCGAGCTGCACGTTGATGGCACCATTGCGAACGTCCTTGCCTGTATTTTCGTCGATGGTGACGGAAATAATGCCCGAAGCCTTGTTGGTGTTCATGGCATTCACCCTCACCCAACTGCTACTGTTTTCATCGGCAGTAGCCGTCCAGCCACCAGTAGATGCAGCTACAGCCACAGCATAAGTTCCACCATTGGCAGGAGCCTCAATGCTCGTCTGGGAGCAAGAGAGCTTCACCTCGCCCGTACTTCCACTATCATCCGACGAACTACTGCTGCAAGAGAGCAAGCAGATAGACAGCAAGAGCGCAAATATTTTGAATCGTCCCATCATAATTATTATAAGATTTTGATTATTAGATATTACTAAGCCAAAAAGGAACTGCCCCCTTTCCAAGAATAAGATTAGGAACAGTTCCTCAATATGATCAAGCTTATGAATGATGATTTATCATTACTTCTTTACTTTTTCAAAGTAAATCTTACTGATGGTAATCTCAGTATTGGCTGCATTACCACCAAAGTCGAATACCAAACTCAATGCATGGGCATCATTCTTTGGCAATACAACACCTTCCTTCTTGAAGACATAATCCTCACCAGCCGTCAACTTAGGACGCTCTGCAAAGAAGTAGTTGTCATCGTGCTTGGTTCCGTCAGCATCGTCTGTCTCTGTCAACTTCACCGTCACACCTGGGTGGTCTTCACTAGAGTTGAGCACACAATAGAAATTGTAAGTATCACTCAAAGAAGCAGTCAAGCCTGTCTCAAAAGACATCTGACCTTGCCACTGATCGGTAGTAGCTGTTGGCAACTCCACAGTATAGGTACCATCCTTGAATGAATACTCAGGGTCTGCTATCTGACTCCAACCTGGTGCATACCAGAACTTAGGAGCGACATTGCCATCATTGGCTTTCCACAAGTTATTCTCAGAGTTGTAATCCCAATCCACTGTAGCAACAGGAGCATCTGGATCATCCGGCCTATCCTCTGTGCTTGTAAGAATGAAGTGCCAAGCAATAGAACCAGCTATGTCGTATACCAATTCCAATTTAGTAGCGGTGATGCTCTCAATGCGGAACTTACCATTATTATATTGGCTATCATCAGATATATATGGGAAAAGAGTTTGAGGAGCCAACACGATATAGTTTGCCTGAACAGCCTCTGTCGCACCATTAGGAGTATAGAAATCAGATTCCAAAGAGAAAGAAGATGTCTGCGCTTGAACCTCTGCATCGAAATCATCAGTAGCGCCAGCCCCCCAGACTGTCGTACCCTTATTTACAAAGAGCTTGCCATCATCGCCAGGGTTGTAGGTATATTTACCACCTGTCTCAGATTCCATTGTGAAAGTGATGCGGTCATCGTAAATACCATTGCCTTTCTTGTCGTCAGCACCAGCAGCCCACCATTCAGTACCAGCAGTTCCAGAAGGACCACAACCTAAGTGTCCCGATGCCTTGCGGTCGATGCGCCATACCTTAGGTTTATCTGCTGTACCACAAAGTTTTGAGGTAACAGCACTCCAATCAACCATAGACTTTGTGAAGGTTACCGTCTTGCTCACTTCATCAGTGCTGAAGCCATTGCGATTGCCTAGGCGCATAGAGATGGTATAAGTACCAGCGTCAACAAACTGCTTACTCAAAGTAGGCAATGTGGAATAAATTGACTGCTTCTCGCCCTTGGCATTATTCCAAGAGATGTACCAGAGCGGATATTTACCTTTCAAGTCACTAACAGAAGCGGTAACTGTATTAGTTTCCTCGTCCACCTGCCAATCAACATTCACTCCTTCCACAGTAGGAATTTGGCTCTTGTCTGCTCCCGAGAACTCCTCTGCCGAACAAGCACCTAGCATGAGCACAGCCATGAGAGCGAACGCCATATTAAAAAATATCTTTTTCATATTGTCGAAATCTTAAAGTTAATATTTTATTAGGAGGTAGAGGAAGTCATTGTTCCTCTACCTTAATAAGTTAGTTTTTAATAATCGTTCTGAACCAAAGCTGGATCGGAATCAAGCTCTGCCTGAGCGATAGGAATATACTTCTTCTTTTCTGTCCAAGAATTTGTACGATAACCATACTTGTCTGGAGTCAATACGCTGGCTGCCTTGCCTGTACGAACCAAGTCGAAGTAACGCTTACCCTCACCAACAAACTCTAAGTGACGCTCCTCGATAACATCGTCAACAGTCACGCTGGTCTTTTGTGCAACACCTGCACGGTTACGGATGGCATTGACATAATCTTTTGCCAAGTTAGCATCACCACCAGTTTCCAACAACAACTCAGCAGCATTTAAGTAAGCCTCAGAAACACGATAGAAACGATAGTTGTTGTTATAATTTAAGTTTTGGTCGAAACCTGCATCAGCGTTGTTCTCTGTAAAAGGACGATACTTTGCCAACCAAAAACCTGTATCCTGATAACGCTTGTGATAATGAGTATCATCAGCATCACCATCAGTACCCATACCACGGCAATCCCAACAAGTAGCAGCACGTCGTGCATCTGTATCAGAGAACATATCGTATGTTTCCTGTCTTACAGGCAAAAAGCCCCAACCATCACTGGCTTGCTTCACCCAGCCATCACCACCAGGCCAAGCATTAGGTGAAATCAATGTTGGAAGAATTGTACCACCGATAGCTAATGGAGAACTCCAACCACGCTCATTGTTACCATCCTCATAGTTGATTTCCCAAATTGACTCCTTACACCATTCGCCGCTTTCCTTCCAAATATCAGCGAAATTATCCATCAAGCCATATTCACTCTTGTCACTGATAATTTCCTGCATATATTGCAAAGCCTTTGGGTAGCGAGCATTGTCTTTCTGATACATGACCATCTCTGCAAACATCATGTAACACATCGCCTGTGACATACGCCCACTGTTTTTGTCATCCCAACGCATAGGCAAAGCCTTAGAGTCAATGACTGCCTCAAGCTCGGTAATGAGATTATCGTAAACCTCGTCTGCCTTCAGCTGAGGAGCTGTGTATGGAGTACTCAAATTCTCAAGATAGAAAGGAATGTTTCCGAAATAATGCCACAAGTTGTTATAGAAATATACACGAAGAGCACGTCCCTGCATCTCATAAGAAGCCTTGTTGACTGCGGTCAAGTTGGCCTCTGCCCATGGGATATACTTCAAGAGGTCGTTGCAACGTTTGATGCCCGAATAATCCACTGTCCAAAGTGAACTCAATGTATGGCTGGCATTCGCCTCAAAGTTGAACAGCATATGCCACTGTTGGTTATCATTCTTGTCACTTCCACCAACCCAGAAATCATCACCAAGAATCTCGGCATCGATATTGAGGGCGTTATACTGTCCCAATCCCCAGTCTGGCCAATGGATAGGGTCGTAAGCTGCATTCAGAGCCTCATTGATGTGCTCGTCTGTAGTATAATATTCCTCCAGAGGCTCACCCGATGGGTTTTCTACCTCAAGGAAGCTGTCGCTACAAGATGTGGTTGCCAAGGTCATGCCAGCTGTAATCACACCAAGTGCTATATATTTCATTGTCTTCATAATTGTCAAAATTTTAAGATGTTCTACATTTAGAATGAAAGGTTGAAACCGATGGTATAGGTGCGTGCTTGTGGATAGATACCACGGTCAACACCGAGAGAGGTACCACCTGAAGATATTTCTGGGTCGAAGCCCCAATACTTGGTCCAGGTAATCAGGTTCTCCGCCATCACATAGAAACGCAAACGGCTAATTGAGAGCTTCTGTGTCAAGTTATTTGGCAAAGTATAACCCAATGAGATATTCTTCACACGGAGATAAGAACCATCACAAATATAGAGATCTGATACCTGCCAGTTGGTTGCATCACCAGCCTTCAAGATTGGATACTTGTTTGATGTACCCTCACCTGTCCAACGGCTCAACATCCAAGATGGGAAGTTACCAGAATAGACATCAGTACGATAGGTGGCATCAAATACCTTGTTGTCTGTTACGCCTTGCAAGAAGAGGTTGAAGTCGAAGCCCTTCCACTCTGCACCAAGGTTGAAACCGAAAGTCCACTTAGGGGTACCGTTACCGATATTGGTACGGTCGTCAGCATCAATCTTACCATCACCATTCACATCCACAAAGCGTACATCACCAGGTTTTGCATCTGGCATAATCATGTTGCCATCCTTATTGACATACGCCTTCACCTCGTCCATGTTCTGGAAGACACCAGCAGTCTTGTAACCATAGAAGTATGGGAATGGCTGACCATTGCTACCACGAGTACCACCACCAGAAAGGCCTTGGAAACTATCGAGGTCGATGTAACCAGTATCATTACCAAGATTGGTCAACTCGTTGTGCAAGTAGCTTACGTTTGCCTTGGCATTGAAGCGTACATCAGCGATGTGCCACTTGTAACCGAGTTCAAACTCAAGACCGGAGTTCTTCATATCACCCACATTACCGATAGGTTTTGTCTCACCTACATAACTTGGGATAGGCATGGTAATCAACATGCCGTTGGTCTTCTTCACATAATAGTCGGCACTGAATGTCAAGGCACTGCCAAAGAAACCGAAGTCGAAGCCGATGTCTGTCTGCTCGCTCTCCTCCCACTTCAAGTCAGGGTTGGCTGTAGCATTTGCCTTGGAGCCATTAAACTTGGTAGCATTCTTGCCGAAGAGCACGTTGTTGCCCATAGAGGTCAGCACTGTGTAGCGGAAGTCACCGATATTATCGTTACCATTCTTACCCCAGCTAGCACGGAATTTCAAATTGCTCAACCAGTCGCGAGTGCTCTCCATGAACTTCTCGTTCATAATGTTCCAACCTACAGATGCAGAAGGGAAAGTACCATACTTGTTGTTTGTACCGAAACGGCTAGAACCATCACGGCGTACTGTTGCTTGCAGCATATACTTCTCATCATAGTTGTAGCTGATTCGACCGAAGAGAGAAAAGATGGCATGAACCACATTGTTACCACCATATACAGAGTGCTGGATGGTAGGAGTTCCTACAGATATAATCTTTCCATTGTCATCTGTAACGATAGTTTGCTCATAGTTACCAGTAGCATAGTCGATGGACGGCTTGTTGACATTCACCAAATTCCAACGGCTACCGCCGAGGTAATCACTCTTATTCTTCATGGCACTCTGACCTAATACTACTGCGAAGCTATGCTTACCGATGGTCTTGTCGTATGTCAAAGTGTTCTCAACCTGCCAGTTGATACCCTTGCTAGAGCTCTTGGTAGCTGAAGTATGTGTTTGCTTGTTATTACCAGACAGGTAGTACTTTGAAGTCACATAGCTATCTGTTCCCCAAAAACTGAGATCGGCACTATAAGTGAAGTGATACTTCAAGTTGTCCCACAACTGCAAGTCAATGGAGAACTTAGGCACAAACTTATGCGACCAGTTCTTGGCAGCAGGAATACTCATCATCGCCAATGGGTTGTTCATCTCTTGATAGGTACCAGCCATACCAGGAATGGTATAGTAATTACCATTGGCATCACGAGGAACATCATAATAATCACGTGTACCAGTTATATTTCCTTCACTATCATAAACATTAGGATCTTCAAGCTTATCATAATAAGACTTGGTAACATCTGGATCTGTCACAGTTGGAGCCAATGTAGGAGCCATATAGAGGGCACTACCAAGCACAGAACCAAACTCTGAGTTAGTAGATATACCTGTACTCTTCACACGGGTATAAGCCACGTTGACGGTAACATCCAATTTATTGAGGAAGTTGCGATCCTTGGAGAAGTCCAATACATTATATATATTGTTGCTACGAAGAGAGAGACGCTCGTAGTTGGATTGACCGTAGTTGCCACCTACGATACCATCCTGCTTGTAGTAACCAAGCGAGAGGTAGTAGTTGATTTTGTCGGAAGCACCACTTACGCTCACCTCATGATTCTGAACAGGAGCGTTGTCGTTGAAAACAAGGTCTTGCCAATCTGTACCGAAGCCTGTAATGGCATTGCCATTGGAGTCCTGCAAGTTGTATGGGTCGGCATAGATAGGAGCCTGACCACCATTCACGGCACGCTCGTTCTGAAGGATGGCATAGTCGGTAGCACTCGTTACATCACGATGCTTCCAAGCACTCTGCCAACCGTAAGAGAAGTTGTAACTAATCTGAGCCTTGCCAATCTTACCCTTCTTGGTAGTAACGAGGATAACACCGTTGGCTGCACGAGCACCATAGATGGCACCTGATGCGGCATCCTTCAACACCTCGATACTCTCGATGTCGCTAGGATTCAAGTAATCCAAGCCGCCCTCGATAGGCATTCCATCGACTATGTAAAGAGGGTCGCTGTTGTTGATTGTGCCTGTACCACGCACACGAACCTTGGAGCCCTCACCTGGCTGACCTGACGAAGAGGTAACATTGACACCAGCTGCCAAACCCTTCAATGCGTTGTCGACACGCACTGGGCTCTTGCCTTCCAAGTCCTCGGCGCTCACCTTTGCGATGGCAGCTGTTACTACGCTCTTCTTCTGGACACCATAACCTACCACAACGACCTCATCCAAAGCCTTGTTATCTTGTTTCAGGGTAATGCGCATGTTGGCGGATGGCTTCACCTCGGCATTCTGATAGCCGATATAAGTGATGACGAGCGGTTGCTTGCCGTCACTCTCAATGACAAAGTTACCATCGAGGTCGGTGATAGCACCAGCACTCTTGTTGCCCTTCACCTGCACGGTAGCACCGATGACAGGCTCACCTTGGTCATCCAACACGACACCCATGAAGGTGTTTTTCTGTGCGAACGCTGACGTCGACATCAATAATGCAGAAGCCAGCAAAATACTTTTTGTTTTCATAAAGTAATAGTTAGTAAGAAATTTTTGGTTTCTTGTTATTAATCTATATGTATTATTTTCTATTCGTTAGGCATCCTATATCTTAGGAAGATGTGTTTGTAGTAAAAGTTGCCTCTTATGCGGAGGCTTGCGTAATCGGTAGATATGTGAATATCATTGGTTTGATTAGCGATGCAAATATAATAACTTTTTTGCAACATTGCAACCCCTTGTGCTAATTTGTGTGGAAATTTTTGTTATCATTTTTTAGTATCACTCTGGTTATCAACGTTTTAATATTTTAAGAAAAGTGGACGCATTAAAATGTAATTTAAACACTCTTAATCTATTTTTAGCTTCTCACTTCAAGCTAGGACGCAAAGTCCCATTACTTGCATTCCACTTTTCTTGCCTTGATACCCCTCTGCAAGCTTCTTTATCTTCAAGCACTTACACGGAATTCAACCTAAAGGATTCTACTTTTCCATTTTTCCCGATAACAACCAGGCATTATTTTTACTAAATTTGCAAAGCGGTAGGTTTGTGGATGGTCTCCAGACACAAGCAAAACAAACATAACCAATAAACAATTTTCAACATGAAAAAATCTATTTTACTATTCATGACGCTCACCATGCTGTTATGTGGCATGAGCCAACCCTTGCAAGCCAAGCAAAAGGGCAAGTTTGTAACCATCAAGGGAGAAAACCTAATCAACCCGGATGGAAGTAAGTTGTATATCATAGGTACCAACCTAGGCAACTGGCTGAACCCTGAAGGATATATGTTCAACTTCCGCAAGACCAACTGCGAGTGGATGATCAACAGCATGGTCTGCCAACTGGCTGGTCCTGATTTCGCCCGTGAGTTCTGGCAAGCCTTCAAGGACAACTACATCACCGAAGACGACATTGAATATATTGCCAAGACGGGTGCCAATACCATCCGCCTGCCATTCAACTATAAGCTCTTCACCCGCGAGGACTATATGGGAAAGAACGACGAGACCGAAGGTTTCCGAATGATGGACAAGACCATCGAGTGGTGTCGCAAAAATGGATTGCATCTCATCCTCGACATGCACGACTGCCCTGGAGGTCAGACGGGCGACAACATCGACAACGGATACGGCTATCCTTGGCTTTTCGAGAGCGAAGCTAGCCAGCAACAGTTCTGCGACATTTGGAAGACCATCGCCAACCGATACAAGGAAGAGCCAGTCATCCTCGGATATGAGTTGATGAACTATGGGGCACAAAACGAAGCGTATAATTAGAGGTGAGCCTAAAAATGATGGAACGACCTATGATATAGAGAGTTAGAGGGATGAGACAAAAAATGTGGGTGCAAAACGAAACGTTTACATTGCTTGAATTTTGGTTGAATTATTGAAGGGATAGATTAACATACAACAGGGTGAAAGTTTACATTGAGTTTACTTTGCTTTACATCTGAGAGGCTGAGAGGCTTCTGGAGGACACAGGAGGGCTTGTGCGAGAGCGGACGGATAGATTTTGGGGAGAATGATTTGAGCGGCTTAGTGGCCGCTTTTTTGTTGTCTTATTGCGAAGTGGAAATGAGGAGGCGTGGCTATTTGTATTGTGAGGGAAAATGAAGGGCTTTAAGATAGTTTAAGATGTAATTTTATTCCATATAATGATTATTTGGTATATTTGCAGTCGATAATGTGGGCGGTGGATGCTTGGTGTACTGTGTGCGAGTATGCGGCTTGGTGGATAGCCTGGCGTATGGTTTGGCTTGCAGCTCATTAGTGACGAGCGACCGCCTGAATGTAGGACCAAATAACGATGAAAATATGGCAAAAGTGATACACGTCCACCTGTTGGTGGGCAAGCATGATGGGCTGAAAGACTTCTATTTCACGTCCATCTCGGCGGTCTATACCGTATTGACGGCAGAGGAGGTGGGTGCGAGCAAGGGATATTTGCTGCACGCCGGGCTTAGCGGCAACGGCACGGTAATGACGAAACGTGCTGTAATTAAGCAATCTACACTCATTTCGGGCAGTCGTAGGGATAGTATATCGGACGAGACAGAATAAGGGCTTAGAACGAAGATTTGAGGGCGTTAGAATGATGTTCTAACGCCCTTTTTGCGTTTGGTCGTCTTGAGGAGTAAATGAGGTGGTCTGGATGTAGTGATTTTGGGGTAAAAAGGGGTGATTTTGGGAGGTGGGGTTACAACTGGGGTTACAAACTGGGGTTACATTTTTGAAAAAGTGGGGTTACAAAAGTGGGGTTATCGGGGTACGAAAAGCTGAAAGGGGATAAATACCCCTTTTTGGGGTTAATTTGTAGGAAACTACCCCATTGGCTGCAAAGGTTTTCGAGCGTTACACCTTATTATATATAGTATATAGGGGCTTTTTATGGTGTTTTTCGCTCCATTTCGGCACCCTGAGGGGGAGGGGGACTCCCCGGAGGGGCGCTTTTGGTGAAGGGAAGGGTGTCTGCGGGGTGCTTGGAGGAAGGGGTGGTACTCTGGTGGAGGCTCTCGAATGATATGGAGCGAATGACATGGGCACTCATGGGCGATGAGGGTACATAGTGATGTGGATGCAGCCACCAGAGGAGATGGAAGCGGTGAAGGATTAGGCGGTATGGCTCCTTGGAGTGGTGTCGGGCTGCATGGTGGAGGTGTTACCAGACTGAGGAGCGGATGTGGCGCCTGCCTGATGGGTGGTCGTGGTGTCAGATTGCGGGGTGGATGATTGCTGAGGGTACTCCATCTTGGTGCGGTCGAGTTCCTCGATGAGGTGGCGGTTCTCCCC
>DHMR01000094.1 GCA_002405875.1 bacterium UBA4637 | reverse complement strand
GCGGGTTGTGCATTCGGTACTCCTGAGGGTGACGTGATGAAGGGCTTGGCTTTCAGTAAGTCTATTGAGACCAAGTTTACGGTTCACAGCCTCTTCGCAGAGCCACAGTGGTAATAGTTGATAAATAATTACAATAAGGAGAATCCGATGAATCCTACTAAAGGGCATCGGGTTCTCTCTAAAACGAAAAAAGACAATGAAGAAATTCAAATATCTATTTATGTTGCTCTTGGGCATCGTTTGCGGCTTGTCGTTCTCGGCTTGCTCTTACGATGACGATGATTATGATGCACCAAATTTCGAGGTGCTCACCCCTGAGCTTTCCTTTGATGGCGTTGGTGGTACACAGATTCTTAGTGTGAGAGCGGAAGCTCAACCTACCGTCTCTGTCATAGAGGGTGCCGACTGGTGCTCGGTAGCTTATGCAGACAACGCCAATGGAACCTACAATTTCAATGTAACTGTTGCGGCATCTACGGTTGACAAGGAAACAACCGCTACCGTTCGTATTATTCAGGGCTATAGCCGCAAGGATGTCACCATTACTCGTGCCAAGAAGGGCGAGGTGGTTACACCTGATGAACCTGGTGCCGATATGAGTAAGACAGCTATGGACATCGCCAAGTTGATGTATCCTGGTTGGAACCTCGGTAATACCTTGGAAGGTGGTGACTCTAAGAACATTTGGACGAATGCAGGTGGCTTGGGTGCTGAAACATCTTGGCAGAGCACCAAGACCACTCAGGCTCTTATCGATGCAGTGAAGGCTGCGGGCTTCAAGAGCGTTCGCATTCCTTGCGCTTGGGTGATGGGACACATCACGGACAAGGACAAATGTACCATCGATCCTGAATGGACAGCTCGTGTGAAGGAAGTTGTTGACTATTGCATCAAGGATGGTCTCTACGTCATCATCAACGATCACTGGGATGGTGGATGGATTGAGCATAACGGACTTACAGCCGATACAGACGTGAAGGCAACTAAGGACAAGCTTACCAAGATTTGGACTCAAATCGCCAACAACTTCAAGGCTTACGATGAGCATCTTCTCTTTGCTGGTATGAATGAGCCTGGCGTAGGTAGTGGCGAGGGTGACATCATTACGGTAGCAGAAATGTCAAATCGCATCGCTGAATATGAGCAGGCTTTCATTGAAGCTGTTCGTGCCACAGGCGGCAACAATGCCAATCGTGTGTTGATTGTTCAGGGACCTAATACCAATATCGACAACTTCGTAGCCAATAACTATATGTCTAAGATTAAGGACTCGGCTACAGACCGTTTGATGGTAGAGGTTCACTTCTACGATCCATATCAGTTTACCGATATGAGTGAAGACCAGAGCTGGGGTAAGTATCAGCTCTATTGGGGTAAGAATAATACCAACGGTTCTGTAGAAGGTCGCACCGCTGATGCCAAGTACAATGAGGACTATGTAGAGGCCCAGATGAAGAAGATGAAGACCAATTTCTTCGACAAGGGTTATCCTGTATTGATTGGTGAGTTTGGTGCCAACCAGCGTTTGGCTATCGGTACAGATGCCGTTCACGATGCTTCGGTCAAGGACTATTACAAGGCAGTCGTAACCAGTGCCATCAACAATGGCTGTATTCCAGTGGCTTGGGATACCAATGGCGGTCTTCCTAGTATGACCATCTTCAAGCGTTCCAACGCATCAGTTGGCAATCAGAATATGCTTGAGAGCATTCAGGCTGCTGTCGCTGCCGCTAAGTGGCCTGCCAAGTAAAATGCAGGTAGATTAATACTTGAACTAAATTAGACTATAAACTTTTAGGGTACACATCGCGAGGTTCACTCTTCCTCAGCGTTGTGTGCCCTTTTCGATGGAGGCTTATTTGCATAAAAAAGTTTTTTTTCTTCAAAAAATTGCCATATTGCCATAGTGAGGCTATAAGCTATTGGACATCAGGTTGTTATGTCTATGGCAATTCGCATGGCAATTGCTCTAATTGCCATATATTGCCATGCTCTGCAATGAGGCCAAAATTACGTCACGACGTAACTTTTACTGCGTCGGGACGTACTTGATGCTACGTCGCGACGTATTTGATATTGCATCGTGACGTATTTTTCACTGCGTAACTATCTTGCTTTTACTGCGTAACTATCTAACTTTTACTGCGTAACTATCATACTTTCCATTCGCAAGTATCTGCGTTCATTAGCGCAAATATCTGCGTTCGCCATTGCAAGTAGTTGAATTTTGGACAAAATCTTGTTTTTTCGCTCAAATAAGTGTCTTTGTAACATTTTATACGCATCGTATTAACATAATCGTACATGGGAGAGCGGCATTTTTGCTTAATTTTGCAAACAAAGTAATAACTTGAAGGCTTAAATTTTCAGATAAAACAATTCAAAAGTATGAAGAAAGTAGTTATGATAGTGTTGGCAGTGGCTCAGATGGCCTTCGCAAGTGCGCAAAACGCACCTGCCGACAAGCGATTCGACAAGATGGGACTCTCTGCCATGCAACTGGCTCATTATATGGCTCCGGGAGTGAACCTCGGCAACACCATGGAGGCTTGCGACTGGAACGACATCTTTACCAATCATGCCGGACTCAAGTCGGAAACGTCTTGGCAGAGCGACAAGACCACACCTGATTATATCAGTAGCTTGAAGAAGCAAGGGTTCAACAGCCTTCGCATCCCATGCAGTTGGGTGGCTGGTCACCTTATAGATAAGGAGAACATGACCATCGACCCTGACTGGATGCACCGCATCAAGGAAATCGTTGATTATGGGTTGGATGCAGGCCTCTGCGTCATCATCAACGAACATTGGGATGGCGGATGGATGGAGCACGATGCCTTCACCGACAAGGTGAATGTGGCTGAACGCAAGGAAATGTATCGCAAGCTCTGGGTGAACATCGCTCGGGCATTCAAGAATTATGACGAGCGCTTGCTCTTCGCCGCCCTCAACGAACCGGGTGTGGGAGGTGGAAGTCCACAGGCAGTGGGGGATATGCTGGCACCCGATGGCAAGGAGTTTGCCGATCGTTTGCTGGAGTATGAACAGGTCTTCATCGATGCCGTTCGTTCCACGGGCGGCAAGAATGCCAAGCGTGTGCTCATCGTGCAAGGTCCAAAGACTGAGATTGACATCACGGAGAAGGATACCTACGACATCGCCCGCCTGAAGGACAAGGCGAAGAACCGACTGATGGCTGAGGTGCATTTCTACGATCCGTATACCTTTACCCTCATGGATAAGGATGCCGACTGGGGCAAGGTGGCTCTCTACTGGAAGGGGCACGAGCCGAGCGACCCTGCCGGCAGAACGGTGAACACCATCTGGTATGGCAACGAGAATGTGGATGCCTATCAGCACATCACCAACCAGGTGATGAAGATGAAGCGTAAGTTTGTAGACAAGGGCTATCCTGTGGTCATCGGCGAGTATGGTGCCAATCGCAAGGACGCATCCGTCTATGGCGGCGACCAGGAAAAGCACGACGAGAGCATGATGGCTTGGTATAGTGCTGTGACCGCCGAGATGATGAAGGCGGGGCTCTTGCCATACGTGTGGGACATCAATGTACAACCATTGCCCCACATGACGCTCTTCGACCGAAAACACCATGCCGTTTCCGACTCCTATATCTTCAAAGGGGTGATGGATGGTGCCGCAGAGGGCATGGAGGGATACCATGAAATCTATCCAAAACCATAAGGATTTTCAGGACTAATCGTGAAAATTATTAGTTAGTTTAGAATAGTATGTATAAAGGGCAAGAAAGTATCATGCTTTCTTGTCTTTTTTCCTTAAATTTGCACCAGAAATCTAAAAAGATAAATTAAAATCTAAATAAGGAAATAAATGAAAAAGATATTCATACTACTGATGATGGCTTTGGCTACATGCAACCTTTCTGCGAAATCAGATTTCGTGAAGGTGAAGGACGGACATTTCGTGCGCGATGGCAAACCTTATTATTATGTGGGCACCAATTTCTGGTATGGCGCCATCCTCGGCTCGGAGGGGCAGGGCGGCAATCGTCAAAGGCTCTGCAAGGAACTCGACAAGATGAAGTCGATGGGCATCGACAACCTGCGCATCCTTGTGGGTAGCGACGGCAAGCGTGGGGTGAAGACCAAGGTGGAGCCAACCCTGCAGGAGGCTCCGGGCGTATACAACGATACCATCTTGGCAGGTCTCGACTATCTCTTGATGGAGATGGGGAAGAGAAAGATGGTGGCTGTGCTCTACCTCAACAACTCTTGGGAGTGGAGTGGTGGATATGGCTACTATCTGGAGCAAGCGGGTTTGGGCAAGGCTCCGCGCCCTAACGAGGATGGCTATCCAGCCTTCATGGACTTCGTGTCAAAATATGCATCATGCGAGAAGGCGCATCAGCTTTTCTATGACTATGTACGATTCATACTTACGAGAACCAATAGATATACGAATAAAAAGTACAAGGACGACCCTGCCATCATGTCTTGGCAGATTGGTAACGAACCTCGTGCCTTCAAGACCGAACAGTTGCCTGCTTTCGAGAAATGGCTTGCTGAGGCTAGCAAGTTGATTCGCTCGCTCGACAAAAATCACTTGATTAGCATTGGTAGCGAGGGCAGTTGGGGTTGTGAGAACGACATCAATTGCTATGAGCGCATCTGTGCCGACAAGAACATCGACTATTGCAACATCCACCTTTGGCCATACAATTGGAGTTGGGCGCGTCCTGACCATTTGGTAGAAGACCTCGGGGTGGCTTGCAAGAACACCAAGGAGTATATCGACAATCACTTGGCTGTATGTGCCCGCATCAACAAACCATTGGTGATGGAGGAGTTCGGCTATCCAAGAGACGGCTTCTCTTTCTCTCCCACATCGACCACCCAAGGGCGCGACGGATATTATAAGTATGTGTTCAGCTTGGTGGCAGACAATGCCGAGACCGGTGGTTACTTTGCAGGTTGCAACTTCTGGGGATGGGGTGGCTATGCTGTTCCTAAGCATGAGATGTGGCAGGTAGGCGATGACTATATGTGTGATCCCGCCCAGGAAGCCCAAGGATTGAACTCTGTCTTCGCCACCGACAAGAGTACGCTAGAGGTGGTGAAGAGCCAGGTGGAGAGAATGAACAAAATAGGAAAATAGAAACATTTACAAATAGTTTTTTGAGTAAAAGAATAGTAGATTGAAGTTAGTTAGTAATTGTAAGCGCCCCGCCGTGATGGCGGGGCGCTTTATTATGTGTGATAGATTTTTCGGGAAACCATTTTATTCTTCTTTTTTCCTTGGCTCAAGATACAATCCGTTCACGTCATGGAGGAACAATGTTCTTGGCTCGTTATAGAAGGTGACGAAATCCTCTGTTGAGCGTTGTCCTGGGAAGGGAACGTAGTAGTGGTTGGCGAGCTCATGACCATTTCTCCACAACATCACATAGCTGATAGGATAGGGCGTAATCGCCTTGGATAGGTATTGCGTCCACCACTTGTCGCACTTGATGCTGCGGTAGCCTGTCTCTGTCACGGCGATAGGCTTCTGATGCTTTTTGCCGATGGCGGTCAACATCTTCAGGTTGTTGCCCAGCGTCTGGGAGAATGCGGATAGCGCCGTCGTGTCGTCTTCCTCGGCATGGCAGTAGTAGTTGATGCCAAGGATGTCGATGGCATCGTCGCCTGGGTATCGTTCCAGATACTTGTTTTCAGAGGCATCTTCTAGAGCGGCGGGAGAGTAGGCATAGAGCACGTTCACCACATCATTCTTCTCAAATCGCTCCTTGGTCATCTGCCAGAGGGCAAGATACTGCTCCTTGGTGCAAAGGGAGTCGCTCCACCAAAATTTGTTCTCTCCATTCTCTTGCCAAGGGCGGAAGATAACAGGTACTCTCACCCCGTATGGAGTTTCGAGCGATTTCATAAACTCTGCCACCTTGTCGAGCCATCCCAAGAAAGCCTCGTGCTTGCTCCCGTCTTCCATAATGTCTTTGATGGAACCGCCTTTTACAGGGTTCTTGCATTGCCAAGAGATGGTGACCACTCCGCCACGGTCGTACTGATTGATGATTTCCTTACGGATGAGCTCGAATGGAGTGGAGTAGGTGTTGAGCGAGTCGCCCGTCTCGATGCCCCCAATCTCGAAGCCTACGAGGGCAGGCATGTCACCGCAAATGGTCTCGACATCCGAGCGGGCGCTGTCGTCTGCCCAACCCTCGCCATAGAGCGTGGCGTCCTGGTGCCCGAAGAGGTAGCCTTGCTTGGTAATGTCAGAGAGGTGATAGAGCAGATTCTCCGTGCGCTTGGTCCTGCCGTTGTCGCCCATCGGGTCGTCGGCTTTCTTCTTGCCACAAGAGAATAAAAGGCATGCCATAAGGCATGCCATTATTATTTGTAGTTTTCTCATAATAGTTACTATTACTTCATACTAGGAACCTGATCACGAGTGATCACATTTGGCTGAGACATAGCGTCTTGCCACCACTCCTGTGTAGAGTGATAGGTATGACTGTCTTCGTCGTTGTACCATACCATGAACCAGCTCCACTTGGCTCCAGCGTTCCACTGTTTGCTGATGGTGGCTATCTGGCTAGTGGTATAAGTGCTGTAACCACACTCACCGAGGGTAACAATTTTGTTGCCATAGGTAGCGCCAAGGTCGGAGTATTCGGTAGCGCAGGTTGACTCGTTGTCTCCATAGAGGTCACGAGCTACAACGTCTACATAAGCATCGCCAGGATACCAATCGTTGTCCTTGCCACAGCTTGTCCATACCCAGATGAGGTTGTCGAGACCTGCGTCCTTCAACTCGTTGTACATCTCAATCCAGAGCTTCTTGAAGCTTTCTGCGTCCTTGCCCCACCAGAACCATTTGCCGCTTGCCTCGTGGAAAGGTCTCCAAAGTACTGGGATGTTGGCGTCCTTCAAGAGCGTGAGATATTCCTTCAAGGTCTTCATATCATCCTTCCATACCTCGTTCTCCCATGTGCCTTCTGTCAAAGCATTGGCTGCATCGAAGGTTGTGCCGTCGTTGTCATTAGTCTTGATGTAGCAATTGTAATCTTTGTTAGGGTCGAGACCAGTCTTAGGCTCGCTCTTAGGAACATTCCAGTGCCACATCAACTGAACGATACCATTGTTGTCGTACCAATTCTTGACAGGAGTGATGTCCTTGTAGTTGATCCAGTTGGCACCAGCCTTGCTCGCTGCCATGTGGAGATAGTCGAAACCATTGATGGCTGGATACTTACCTGTCCATTCATTTACCTTGTCGGCACAATCTTGGTTCCAAGCCACGTTGGCCATCATACCAGAGATAATCTTGTTGTCAACGTTCTCCAAGAGGTAATTGTAGAGAGCCTTTGCAGAGGCGCTAGTTGCCATCACTGGAGTCTTGTCGAGGTCGGTTGTGGTGAAGTTAACATTGACAGATGCAGCAGGCTTGCCTTGACTATTGGTAACTACGCCCTCAGGAACTGTAATAGTTACGTTTTGTCCACGATTAGGAACATTCAGTGTCATGGTGAGCAAACTGTCTGTTCCATATACAATGGCGTTGGTCAATGCACCTCCACTTACCTCGATTTTGTCTTTATCCTGTGAAGCGAAGAACACACGCTTGTCGTATTTCACGGTAACAGTTACATTGCCTCGTTTCACGTTTCCAGCTCCAACCTCAGGTGTAGAAGCCACGAACTGAGGGGCATCTACATCAGGGATGCTGTATTGAGCGTCAGTGTCGGCGCAAGCAGTGACCCCGAAGGTCACTGCTGCCATTGCCAGCGCTGATAATATATGATTTTTTCTCATAGTTATCTTTGTTTTTGTTTGTTAATATAAATAAGGTTTACTCGATGGTTATCTTTGTGATGATGGCGTTGTCGCCCGTCATTACAAGTCCACCATTGTCAACCAAGTCTTTGATGATTTCAGCAGTCATGGTAACTTCGATGGCTCCCTCGTCGGCTGGGAAATCATATTGACCAGGAATAGGCGCAGGGAGATTGCCCCAGCTATCACCATGACGAAGGCTCAAGCAACCCCAAGAACCTGGATTTGGCTTGCCATAATAGAAACGTACGATTGAGCCTGGCTTTACTGTGCTCCAATCATATCCACCCCATGCAAGGTCTTGGTTTCCACCCCAACCTACAATCTCAGCTTTACCGCTCCAAATAGTCTTCTCTTGTGGAATGGTGATTTCTGCCTCAATCTTATTGATGATGGCACCTGTACCATTGAAGATGATGAGACCACCCCAATTTGTAGATCTTTCCTTGAGGGTAGCAATCACGGCAGCTGACAGAGGAAGAGTGAATTCCTTTGCATTTGCGTCTAATTGATAAACATGCTCCTTCATCTCGCCGTTATCAAGGTCGATGTTTTTCCAGTTTCCATCTTGACCTTTGAGTTGAACATTGTCTGCTGTTGGAGTATATTTAACCTTTAGAACAACTGATGCGCCATCAGGAATGTTGTCCAAAGCGTCTTGTGCAATCAAACCTTGTGTATTTGCTGACCAACCAGCAAGGTCTAATGGACCATTCATGAGTGTTCTTGTGATACTGCCTGCAGGGATTACACTAATATCATATTCAATCTCGCCATTAGAAGAAACTAACTTCAATTTAGAGCTTGCACTAGCATCTGTTGGGATGGCAATGGTAAGCATGGAGGTTTTCTCTGCATAAACGTGATTTACCTTCTTGCCGTTAACCCATACGCTTTCGAGTTTGTCGCCATTCTTTACAGGTACAGTCATTGTACTACCTGCCTCCGGAGTAGTCTCCTTGTTTGAGAAATCAGGCATTTCTGTAATGTAGCAGAATACAGCCTCTTCAACCTTTAATTCTGGACCTTCTACGGTTGTTCCATTAGCCAAAGTTAGGGTAGGCTTGCCTGATACAGCATTCATAGGAACGGTAAGTGTGATGCTCTTGCCATCCTCCGAAGCCTTTACCTCTACTTCGTCAGTGCCTTCTCCGAACTGTACCTTCTTAACAAGGTCAAGGTCTGTACCCTTGATGGTGAGTACGCCGCCAGCACTTACAGGATTATTGTCATATCCTGTTACAACTGGCTTAACAAGCGTGAAAGGAACTTCTACGCCCTTGCCATTCTTCATGCGCAATACGAGCTTGCCCTCTTGTGCTGTCTCTGGTACGCTCTCGATAGTGAGCTGAGTGCCATCGGCATTAACTGTGAACTTAATCTCATCCTCTACGTTTGTCATTTCGATAGAGTTGACAACGTCGAGGTCCTTACCAGTGATTACCAATGGCTGGCCAGCCTTCACAGGAGAAGGCGCTGCAACACAGTTGGTTGGAGCTACAGTTGTCAATGTTCCTACAGGAATCTCGACACCAGAGCGAGCAATGAGCTTAAAATCTCCATCTGCAGCCTCTGCAGGGAGTGTGAATTTCAAGACAGTGCCGTCTTCGTTGATGGTGAAATCCTCTATGTCGTACTCGTCAGCCAACTTATCTACTCCTGTCAACTCTTCAGCTGGCTTAGGAGTGAAGCGGAGCTTGCTAACCAAACCAAAATGAGCACCAGTTACGGTGATGGTCTCACCCATCTTGGCTGTAACATTACCTGTCAACTCAGCCTCGCCACGTGGAGAAGCCCACTTGGTGATGGTAGGAGTACCTACGTTGAGTGCATCTTCTGACTCCATGATGTTGTAGAGTGCCTGTGTTGGGTCTTCAACAGTAGTCAAGTCTATGTCGAAGAGCTGAATCTTGCCTGTGCGTGCTTCCTCAGGAACTTTAACCTCAATCTTATAGCGAGAGTGAGATACGAAATCCTTCTCTGGAATCTGTACGCCGTCAGCAAATTCTATCATGTGAACGAGGTTGAGGTAATCACCTTCGATAGTCAAGGTCTCGCCTGGCATGATGCTAGCAGGAGAGAATGAGTCGAAGACGATAGGCTCCTCGTAGGTGAGCTGAGTCTTGGTTGTGATTTCCTCATCAGTCTTGGTGATGAGCTTGACATATCCTACCTCAGGGCCATCCTTAGGCAAGGTAACTCTGATTTCACTAGGTATACCAGCTGTTACCACGTCGATGTTGGTGATAGGGTCACAACCAGGAATCTGAACCTGCGCAATTTGGTCGAGGTTACTACCCAAGAAGCGGAGCTGACCACCACGCATCACAGGCTGAGGACCATATACATTGAGGTGAACACCTTTCTGATACTGGTTGGTGTCGAGATCATCCTCGCTGCAGGCTGCCAGCGATAGCCCCATGAGGGCTACCACTAACAGTGCTAATATATTCTTGATCTTTTTCATGTTTGTTTCTTTTTTGAAGATTATTTATTAGGAACCACACGGACGTTGTCAATCTTGATGATTGGCTTGCACTCGGTACCGTTTACGCCACCACCCACAACGAACATGGTGAGGCTGGCGAAATCGCTCACCTGGCTTGGTACGCTTGATGATGAAGCACCTGTTCTGTCGAGGTTGAAGCTAGAAAGAGGTACGGTAACTGTAACCCATTTGTTGCCTGTGTCATAAGAACCTGTTGTCTGCCAAGGTCTGTACATGGCACGTCCCCATTCGCCTTCTTTATTCTTTCCTTCACCATTGAAGACATAAGCATTGGCTGCTGCTACAGTGCCGGAGAATCCATCAATAGCATTGCCTGACAAAGAAACTTTGTCGAAGCCTTCAAAGCAAATCTGCATGGCTCCAGCACACCATGGATTGGTAGAAGGTATATACATCTCAAACTTTAGGGCCATATTCTCTGGATGTGTAAAGTCTGCAAGGTTGTACAATGCAACACCATCACCTTCGTTTACTTTCTGTGGGGTGTCCCAAGAACCTGCCCAGTACTCGAATGAGAAATTGGTATCATCCCAGCCGCCGTCTGCGCTCATGGTAACTGAACCATCACCAAGCTGAACAAAATTGCCTTTCAATGATGTGTCGTCTGATTTGATGTCTCGCTTGTGCCAACCATGGTTGCCAAGTACATTGGTTCCATCCCAAGGAGTATCGAAGTCGAAGAGCATGCCACGAGAATCTAGATAATGGAATGAAGTCTCGGTCTCACCGTAAAGCGTCTCAACCTTGAGGGAACCTTCGGTGGTGCACTCTGGAAGGGTAAAGGTGATGGCACTTTGAGAGATGCTCTTGAATTCTGTTATTTCTTGTCCATCAGGCATTGTTACCTTGAGAGGAACATTCGCATCGTTTACAAAGTAGTTGCCGTAAAGTGTTACGTCCTCGCCTGCTTTGGCATATTCGCAAGACATGGATGTTGGATTTGGAGCAGGTACTACCACGTGGAAATCATAGTCTACCTTTTCGCCGTCACGTGTCACCATATAAATCTTGTCGGTTACATCTGTCGGGATTGTGGCTGGAATCTGCACAATCATGGTATGGTCGGTGATGTAACTTGTATTCAACTGTGCCTTCTGGTCGTTGAAATAGAGCTCCTTGATACTTGTCAAGTTGTTACCAACGAGGCAAACGATAGACGAGAGGCTCGCTTTGTCGAGTAGAGAATCTGCCTGTGACAAATATGGCATACGGATGTAGTTCACGGTAGGAACACCTCCTGTAAGCTCGAACTTGTCTGGTTGGTCTTCGCAAGAAGTCAGCGTGCTGGCGGAAATTGCCATCAAGCCCACAAACAACCAACTGAATATTTTATTTAGTTTCATATTACTTTCTTTTTATTGTTCATTAATAAGAGAAGGTTTCTCTGACATCTACATGCTGTGCTTCTTCCATCAAGTGTGGGTTGTATACAACGTCACCCTGTGGGAAAGGCAAGGTAAAGATAGATGCTGTGACATTTGGCTTTGGAGTAGAAGTGTCGTAGAACATCTTGCTCGCATCTACATCCCATGGACCATTGCCATTGCCCTTGTTATAGTATGCTTTGTAGAGATCGCCCAAACCATTGTAAGCGTTACGCTTCTGGTTCTTGATGATGTTCATCGCCTTGTCTACGTTGTAGTATGACATGCGAACCAAGTCAAACCAATAATCACCTTCTAATGCTAATTCCAAGCGACGTTCCTTTAGAACTTCATCCAATGTAATGCTTGATGGCTTGTCAAACAATGTAGGTCTTGCTCTATGCCATACTTTAAAGTAAGCATCGATAGCACTGGCATCTGTTGTAGACTCAGCATTGCCAATCTTTGCTTCTGCGTAAATCAAGTATACATCTGCGAGGCGTAAAACATGAGTTGATAAATCAGAACTTTGTTTACCTGCGCTTCTACCGAATGTCTTTACGTGGTCAGCATCGTCGCCATATAGATGTTTGGCGATGTTGGCACCAGTTCCTGACTGTAGGCCATCGTTGCTGCCTGGAGCATATTTCTTGTCGTACAAGAATTTGATATAGTCGAAACCGCCCTTGTCTTGCCACCATTGGCTGTAGGTATCTCCTGCCATCATCATGGTTGCATGGCGACGTGTGTCTGTGGATGGACGTGCATCGGGCTTTTGGAGAGGTGATACGCCGAAGGCTTCTTCCAAATCTACTGATGGAGCAGTCCAGTCACCCCAGCTCTGGTATTCGCAGAAACCTGATGGTGCAAGTTCTGATGTCAAACAGTTACCGCAAGTATAATTGAGCTGATCGGCAGTCCAACGCCAACCGATGAGGCTTTCCTCGCAGTTGTTGTTCTCACCTTTGAAGATATCCTCATAGTTTTCCATGAGTTTCTTGCCAGAATTGTCGATGACGTCCTTTGCATATTCTGCTGCCTTGGCAAGGTCATCAGCATCACGCTGACCGTTGCCATTGCAGTTGATGCCGCTTTTAGCCAGATAAACCTTGGCAAGCAAACCCTCTGCGCCCCATTTGTCGATGCGTCCGGCATCATTCTTTGTAGGGAGGAGCTCGATGGCTTTTTCAAGAGTCATCACGATGTAGTCGTATACATCGGCAGCCTTTACCTTGTACTTGTCGTTGTAATTACCTGCTGCAATCTCGTCACTGTTGTTATGTACGATTGGCACGTCTCCAAAGATGCGTACCAAGTAGAAATATGCCATGGCTTTCCATGCCAAGCATTCGCCCATGGCTGTGTTCTTGACGCTTTCTGAAGCATTGGCTGTCTGCAAGCGATTGTAGATGGTGTTGGCCTGTGCGTTCACAGCCCACAAAGAATTGGAGGTTGATGTGATGTCTGGGTCACTACCATTCACGGTGAAGGTGAGGTAAGGTGACTGGCCCATATACAAGTTGCCTGACATAACCTCTGGAATCTTATAGTAACCACGGCTCAAAAAGTCGTACCATGGTGAACTATAGAGTGAGTTTGTACTCACTTTGGTCTGGTCGTCGTTTGCATAATAGTTGGTATCGTTGTAGCTGTCTTCGTTAGGACGATCCAAGAAATCGTCGCATGAAGTGAATGCCCCGCCCAACAAAAGAGCAAATGCGATATATTTAAATTTCGATAGTTTCATATTCTTGATGTTTTAATGTTAGAATGACATGTTCAAACCGAAAGAGTAGGTGGTTGGTGAAGGATAACGACCATAGTCTACGCCATAAACGTTTGGCGACATGGTGCTGACACCGATTTCTGGGTCGTATCCATCATAACCAGTGATGGTGAACAAGTTCTGGATGTTGCAATAGAGACGCAAGTTCTCAATACCCCACTTGCTAATCCACTTCTTAGGGAAGGTATAGCCAAGGGAGATATTCTTCATTCTCAAATATGAACCATCCTCCACGTAGCGGTCGCTGATGCGGTCGTTGTCGTTAGGGTCGCCAATGATGGCGCGAGGAAGACTGGCATCTGGATTGGCAACACGTACATTCTCAATGTGCTCATACCACTTGCTGCCGTCGGCATATACGATGGAGGCATCGATAGGCTCCAGGCGGGCGCGGTTCAATACGTCGGTATGCTGGTTGCACCATACGCTGCTCATGTTGGTCAAGCCACGCTTGGTGAGGTTCATTACCTTGTTGCCGTAACTACCATTGATGAAGATGCTCAAGTCGAAGTCCTTGTAACGGAAGGTGTTGGTCCAACCGAAAGTGAACTTAGGCATTGGGGAACCGATGTTGGTCTGGTCAAGCTCATTGATGACACCATCGCCATTCAAATCCTTGTACTTGATGTCGCCTACATATACGGTGTTGGAACCATTGAACACGCCATTGCTTGGGTATTTCTCTGGCTTAGGTGAACGCTCGATGTCTGCCAAGTCTTGGTAGATGCCATCTGTTACATATCCATAGAAGCTATAGAGGCTCTGGCCAACGTCGGTCTTACTTACCTGTGTCTGTCCCCACTGGGCATAGCCCATGATGGCTGAACTGGCAGTACCATTGAGGGCTACCAACTTGTTCTTGTTCCAAGAAATTTGGAACTCTGAATCCCACTGGAACTTGCCGATGAATGGATGACCATTGACTGTCAACTCAAGACCGCTGTTGCGGATGTGACCATAGTTGCCCATAGGTGCCTTCAACTTAGAGTTGTCGTTACCGCTTGTACCCATGTATGAAGGCATCTGCATCTCCATCAACATGTCCTTTGATTCCTTCTGGTACCAGTCGATGGTCAAGCCAACACGGTCGTTGAAGAAACCTAAGTCGAGACCAAGGTCGATCTGCTCTTGTTTCTCCCATTTCACATCAAGGTTAGGAATGTTCTGTGGACGATAGCCTGCACCAAGAGAAGAATATACCTTCTGCATGTTCACACCCCAGGCGAATGAGTTGATGTTGGCATTACCTGTCTGACCCCAACCTACACGAATCTTACCATTGCTCAGCCATTTGCCTGCCAAGTCCTGAATGAATTTCTCGTTAGAGAAACGCCAGCTGGCAGCGAATGAGTGGAAGCCTGCCCAGCGGTTGTGAGGACCAAAGTTGGAGCTACCATCATAACGATAAGTATAGGTAGCGTTGTAACGGTTGTCGTAGCTGTAAGTCCAACGAGTAAAGAATGAAGCCATAGAGCTGCTGCCGAAACCTGCTCCGATGGTTGGGGTACCTGTACCTAATACTGGATTGTGTACTGCATCAGAAGGTAATTTATCGTTGGCTACCTTGATGTAGTCCCACTTGCTTTCCCAGCATTCCTGACCCACCATGGCTGTAACGGAGTGTTTCTGAGCAAACGTATTGTTATATGTGATATAGTTCTTGAGCTGCCAGAAGGTGCTATTGTTCTTCTGGATGCTACTCTCGTTGGCTTCCTGCCAGTTGTTAAGATTGATTGTATTATTGAAAATCTCGGCCTTGCTATAACTGAGGTCGTAACCCAACTCTGCATGCCAAGTGATGTGGTTGATAGGAGTGAGCTCGGCATAGATATTACCTGTCAACTTCTTACGGTTCAACCAGTTGTTCTGCTCCATAGCCTTTGCGATAGGGTTATGGATATTGTAGTTTTCACGAGCAAACGAAGCGTAGTTGCCATCAATGTCATAGATTGGTGCCTCTGGGAGAGATGTCAATGCGAATCCTACGATACCCTCTGCACCATCAGTGAGCTTGAGGTCATCGTTGGAATTGGTAAAGGTTGCACTCAAACCGAGCTTCAACCATTTCTTCAACTGTGCGTCCAAGTTGGTACGTACAGAGAGACGGTCGAACTTAGAACCGATGATGGTACCATCCTGGTTCATGTAACCTGCTGAAACGTAATATTGAATCTTGTCTGTACCACCCTGGGCGGCAATCTGATGTTGCTGTTGGAAAGCGGTCTGGAAGATAGCATCCTGCCAGTTGGTACCCTTGCCGAGCAAAGATACGTCGCTATAATATGGGTCTTCCTTGACACCACCGAATCCTGCCGCTACGAAATCGTTGTAGTAATCACCGAATTCGCGGAGGTTCATCATGTCAAGGCGTTTGGTCTGGCGGCTCCATGCCACCATGCCGTCGTAAGAGAATTTTGCCTCACCAGCTTTACCACGTTTTGTTGTAATCAAAACTACACCATTGGCACCCTGTGCACCATAGATAGCGGTGGCTGAAGCATCCTTCAAAATTTCCATGCTTACGATATCCGAAGGGTTGATGGTGGAAAGAGGCGAAACGGAAGAAGCAGAACCGTTGTCGAGGGCATCGCCGAAACCGAGTGAGCTACCGCTTGAGTTGCCGCTCTGGAAGATGACACCGTCAATTACATAAAGAGGTTCTGCGTTGGAGTTGATGGTAGCTGTACCACGAACTCGGATAGTAGAAGCTGTACCAGGGGCACCAGAGGTGCTGACAGCTGTGACACCTGCTGCACGACCCTGAAGTGACTGGTCGAGAGAGGTGATTATAGAGCCTTTCATGGCTTTTTCGCCAAGGCTTACGGAAGAGCCTGAGATGTCGCTCTTCTTCATGGTACCATAACCTACGACAACAACCTCGTCAAGACTGTTGTTGTCTTCTGTCAATGTTACATCATACTTAGCTTGCCCCCCCACTTTAAAGGTCTTGGTGACATAGCCTACATAGGATACCTCAACGGTCTGACCTGCAGACACATTGAGGGAGAAGTTACCGTCTAGGTCGGTAACAGCCGCATTGTTTGTGCCTTTCACTTTTACTGTCGCACCGATGATAGGACCCTGTGAGTCCACTACGGTACCAGTAATCTTTTTGCTTTGTTGCACAGCCTGGCTCGTTGCGATCTGGGCTGCGAAAGTTTGCTGGGGAGAGATGCCGAGAAGGCTCAGGGCTGCGATTCCAGCAAGCAACTTTTCTCTACTTTTTGAATTCATACAATTTTTGTTAGTTGGTTATAACTGTTTGGCTCTTCCTCTCCGAAAAGGAAGTGGCAAAACGGGTTGTTGCTCTCTAGTTTTTCCTCTACCCATGGCTCGGGGAGGAAAGCAAGAGGCTAGCTCTAGGTAACTTTTGTTTTGTTCATTGTTGTGATTATTTTATATTGTTTATATTTATGTTATTGCTTTTTTAGGCTTATTATCATATTCGATTGCAAAGGTAGTGCTTTTTTCTATAAATGCATATACTTATTTTGTCGATTACTAATACTTTTCTGCTTAATTGCGTCTTTTCTTGCTTTTTATCTTATTTAGTATTGATTAAGTGTATTTTATACGTTTTATTTTAAATTGTTTACATAAGTATTGACTTGGATTAAATATTTGCCCATTTGCGCTATATTATAATAGGTACGTGTACCTTGTTATTATTATTGGAATTAATTCTTGTTTGCATTTGCGTGTCATCGAGTTGATAACATGTGCGTACTGAGAATTGTGCTTATTGTGTGTTTAACTTTGCTTTTTATGCTTTTTCAGTAACTCTTCAAGCTTGTGAATTTGACTTAAAAATCATCTGTTTTTTTCATTTTGCAAAGAAAGTATGGTTATTCAGCAAAATAGTACATGGATATTTCGGGAAATTGTTCTATCTTTGCAACCGTAAAACAATAACATCTGACAACTAACAAATAATAATAGACAATGAATCAAATATCGAAGGTTTTTAGGTTAATAATTATAGGTATTCTGATGAGTGCATTCGGCTCTTTGAGCTTGAATGCACAAATCAGAGGCTACAACATCGTGGTAAGTGTTACTCCCGACCATCAAGATTGGAACTATAAGGTAGGCGAGAAGGCTAACTTCACGGTGAATGTCAGAAAGAGTGGTACACTCTTGAACAATGTCAAGGTGGATTATGTGGCAGGACCGGTGATGTTTCCTGATACCAAGAAGAGTGCTGTGCTCAAGGACGGCACGATGAAATGGAGTGGGGCACTCGACAAGCCTGGCTTCTATCGCCTCAAGGTTACCGCCCATGTGGATGGCAAGGATTATGAGGGACTTTGCACCGCAGGTTTCTCTCCCGAGAAGATTCAGCCATTCGCAAAGGAGCCTAAGGACTTCGATGCCTTTTGGAAGAAGGCTCTCGATGAGGCTCGACAGAATGACCTCAATCCTACCAAGGTGCTGCTGCCAGAGCGTTGCACCAAAGATAAGAATGTATATGAAATCAGCTATAACAATAATCGCTGGGGCTCCAAGATGTATGGCATCCTGAGTGTGCCAGTGAAGGAAGGCAAGTATCCTGCCTTGCTCCGTGTGCCAGGTGCGGGCGTTCGTTCTTATTCGGGCGATACCTACACGGCTCCTGCTAAGTGCATCGTACTCGAAATCGGCATCCACGGAGTGCCTGTTACGATGGAACAGAAGGTGTATGATGACCTCGCCAATGGCGAACTGAATGGATATTGGGATACCAACCTCGAAAATCCTGACCGCAATTCTTACAAGCGTGTTGTGACAGGAGCCGTGCGTGGCGTGGATTACATCGCTTCCCTCCCAGAGTGGAATGGCAAGACCATCGGCGTGACGGGTTCTTCGCAAGGTGGATTCCTCTCCATCGCTGTGGCTGCGCTTGACAAACGCATCACTTTCTTGGCTCCTGTGCATGATGCCATGTGCGACTATGAGGCTGAGATTCATGGTGTTGCTGGTGGTTGGCCTCATTACTTCTATAAGGAGAACAAGGCGCAGGGATCAGCTTGGAAAGAACAAAAGCTTTCTGATATAGAGAAGGCTCGCTTGGAGGGTGCTCGCTATTATGATGGTGCCAACTTCGCTCGCCGCCTTACCCAGCCGGGATGGTACAGCTTCGGCTACAACGACGAGGTCGTTCCTCCTACCTCTTCTTACGGACTCTACAATTCCGTGAAGGCTCCTAAGAAACTTAGTCTCTACCAGATGACGGGGCATTACTGGTATCAGGAGCAGTGGGATGAGTGGCAAGCTTGGATTATTGAACAATTAAAGAAATAATATATTCCAGTCATTTTGTAATTAAAGAAATCATATATGGAATTAAAGAGATATTTATTAGGCGCAGCTTGCTTGATGGCGATGCAAGGAGCTATGGCTCAGGTGGATGGCGTGACGGGCGCATCCATGCAAGCCGAGAAAACTTCTAGTTGCAATGCCAAGAAGGAATGCTGCAATACTCCTGCGGCGCAGTTGAAGGCTCGCTTGCAGAAACTCATCAACAAGGGCATCATGCTCGGTCACCAAGACGACCCTGTGTATGGCACCACTTGGAAATGGGATGAAGGGAAGAGCGACGTGCTCCTCACCACAGGCGATTATCCTGCCGTGATGGGCTTCGACCTCGGTAAACTGGAGTTGGACAGTAAGGAAAACCTTGACGGCGTTCCTTTCGACCGTATGCGCCAGGAGATTATCGCCCAGCATGAGCGAGGTGGAATCGTTACCCTCAGCTGGCATCCTTGGAACCCTGTGACAGGCGAGAATGCCTGGGATCCTAAGGGTGATGCCGTGGCTGCCGTACTTGATGGTGGCGCACAGCAACAGAAGTTAGATTCTTGGCTCGAGAAAGTATCAGAGTTCATTCTCTCTCTGAAGACAAAAGACGGCAAACTTGTTCCGGTAATCCTCCGTCCATGGCATGAGATGAATGGCGGATGGTTCTGGTGGGGAGCCAACAGTTGCACACCTGCACAATATAACCAGCTTTATGCAAAGACCTATCACACACTTACTAAAGCAGGATGCAACAATATCGTTTGGGCTTGGTCGCCAAACCTCAGCGACAAGAAAACCGTCGAGCTCTTCTTGGAGCGATTCCCAGGAGAACAGTATGTAGATATGGTAGGTGTTGACATCTATGAGTTTGACAACAACGATGCCAACTACCAGAAGAACCTCACCGAGACGATGGATGTCTTGATGGCTGCCGCCAAGAAAGTGGGCAAGATGCCAGCCCTCACCGAGACCGGTTGCCGTGGTATCTCGCAGAAGAAGGATTGGTTTACGAAAGCCCTCTGGCCTGTGCTCCAGAAATATCAGGTGAGCTATGTGCTCTTCTGGCGCAATGCCTGGGACAAGCCTCAGGAGGAAGCTTATCTGCCAGGAGTAGGGGATGGTGACATCGTCAACGACTTTCAAAAGTTTAAGAAAAAAAAGAAAGTTCTCTTCGCCAAGGACATTAAAAAGGTGAAATAATGAATCGGGGATTGCACATCCCCTCAAACTGCAAATAAAATAAAAATAAGATAATT
>DHMR01000018.1:14665-15682 GCA_002405875.1 bacterium UBA4637 | reverse complement strand
AGGTTCACTTGAGCGAGCCTAGCAGCACCCTAGCAGACAGCAGTTCGAAGGGTTCAGCGGATTTGCAATCTGCGGCAAGCAACGAGCAAACTGCTGGTGCCAATGCAGGCAGTCAACCTGCGGCAAGTGCAGCATCAGCAGGTGGCAAGCCCGTAGTAGCCCCACTCCCAGGCACCATCAACGACATCAAGGTGAAGGTGGGCGACAAGGTGAACGCAGGCGACACTGTAGTCATCCTCGAAGCCATGAAGATGCAGAACAACATCGAGGCTGAAACCGCAGGAACCATCGCCAGCATCAACGTCAACAAGGGCGACGCTGTGATGGAGGGCGATACGCTGGTCACCATTGCTTAGACAGCATCAATTTGCCATTCAATATTTAAACATAACATTCATAAAATTGATCGCTTATGGATTTCATCATACAAAACTTCCAGGAGTTCCTGACCTACACGGGCTTTGCCAACGCCACGGCAGGAAACCTCATCATGATATTGGTGGGAGCCCTCTTTATCTGGCTCGCCATCAAGAAAGACTTCGAACCCTTGCTCCTTGTGCCAATCGGACTGGGCATTATCCTCGGCAACATCCCGTTCCGTGCCGATGCAGGACTCGAAATCGGACTCTACGAGGATAATTCGGTGCTTAACATCTTTTATCAAGGTGTGAAACAAGGCTGGTATCCACCGCTCGTATTCCTGGGAATCGGAGCGATGACCGATTTCTCGGCATTGATTTCCAACCCGAAGTTGATTCTCATCGGAGCCGCCGCACAGTTTGGTATCTTCGGTGCTTACATGATAGCCTTGGCGCTCGGCTTCGAGCCAAACCAGGCAGCAGGTATCGCCATCATCGGTGGTGCCGACGGTCCTACCGCCATCTTCCTATCGAGCAAATTGAGCCCGAACTTGATGGGAGCCATCGCCGTATGCGCCTACTCCTACATGGCATTGGTACCAGTGATTCAGCCACCTTTGATGCGACTCCTCACCACCAAGAAAGAACGTGTCATCAA
>DHMR01000018.1:0-14624 GCA_002405875.1 bacterium UBA4637 | reverse complement strand
CGTGTCATCAAGATGAAGCCAGCACGCCAAGTGAGCCAGACAGAAAAGATTCTCTTCCCTATCATCGGCTTGCTCTTGACCACCTTCATCGTACCTAGCGGCTTGCCTTTGCTCGGTATGCTCTTCTTCGGAAACCTCCTGAAGGAAAGCGGCAAGACCACCCGTCTCGCCAAGACAGCCGGCAGCAGCTTGAACGATATCGTGGTGATGCTGCTCGGCTTGACCGTAGGTTGCTCCACCCAGGCATCGGAGTTTCTGACGCTCAACACCATCAAGATTTTCGCCCTCGGTGCCTTGGCCTTCATCATCGCATCGGCAAGTGGCATTCTATTCGTGAAGTTGATGAATCTATTCTTGCCAAAGGGCAAGAAGATAAACCCACTGATTGGTAATGCCGGAGTGAGCGCCGTGCCTATGAGTGCCCGCATCTCCAACAACATCGGCCTGGAATACGACCGCCACAACTTCCTCCTCATGCACGCCATGGGTCCAAATGTTGCTGGAGTAATCGGTTCCGCTGTTGCAGCCGGAGCCTTGTTGGGTTTCCTCAACTAATCCACAACAGAACAACAAAAAAAAGACTCGCTCATCATCGGCAAGGATGATGAGCGAGTCTTTTTTGTTAACTTACCCCCTATGGATTGATTACCTTCTCCATAGATTGATTAGGCTCCTACCGATTGGATATGAAGTTTACCTGCAAACGAAATCGTCACTTTGACTTGATAACTCAAAGAACTATCAGGCATCGCCAAGATTGCCAAATAATGAATGCCATCCTTATCCATGTGCTCAAACACCAAATCGCTCAAAATAGCTTGCTCCAGGAAAGAAGATGGAACTTTCTTGTCGAAGTCCTTCTTATGGAAATCACGAGAAAAGACTTTGGATGCGCCATGGAACACATTCAAGTTGACAATGTTGTCGTAATAGACATTGTCTACTTGCACCCCATCATCGTTGAAAGAACTCTTGAACACCTTATAGGAAGTCGGATTGACCTGAACGTACAGATGATACTTTTCCGCAGCCCAACTGACGATCGTATCACGCTTAATCAAGGTGTTTTGGTTGAGAGCAACCGTTTTCTCTTGTTGGAAAGGCTTCAAATATGTCTTGTCCGAAGTCTTGACCAACTTGATAACATCACCACTTTGACTCTTAAACTCAAAGAGATGAGCCGCTTGCTTGACAATCGGATACTTCACCTCGTTGACGCCCTTCATGACAAGAGTGTCCGAATAGATATAAAAATATACCGGCTGGCTTGTCGAGTCAGGATAATAGATGGTATCACCCTTGACACGGAACGCCACATTCTCATCGTCCTCATTGAGCCAAATTCCCTGGAAGAGTTCTTTCGCATGGACATCCTCCTGAGGAGCATCAGCAGGATTTGGCTTTTTACCACAACTGACAAGGACAGTAAGTCCACATAGGAAAGCCATCATGCAGGTATGACTTTTCATGTGCGATAACAAGCCGTGAATATCTGTATTTTTGTGTTTCATTTCTTTACACATTAATTTATTATGCAAAGATAATACATTTTTGCGATATGACAAAATATTTTCAACTATTTATAACTTGAAGTATTTTTTTTCCTTAAAATAATTGGTCAATTTAAGATTTTTCACTACCTTTGCACTCGTGAATGAACTAGAAAGACATATTGAAATCCTACTTCTGAGCAACGATTGCGTGATAGTCCCTGACTTCGGAGGCTTCATGGCTCACCACGTAGATGCACGTTATGATGGCAGAGACAACATGTTTTTGCCACCATTGAGAACTGTTGGCTTCAATCCACAATTGAAGATGAACGATTCCCTTTTGGCACAATCCTACGTAGAAGCCTACGACATCAGTTACCCAGAAGCTATCGACCGCCTCGCAAACGAAGTGGCCGAGATTCGTCAGCGCCTAGAAAACGAACGCAAATACGAACTCAACAATATCGGTACTCTATACTTGAACGAAGATGGAAACTACTCCTTTGAGCCATGCGAAGCTGGAATCTTGACTCCAAGCTTCTACGGTTTGGGAGGATTTGACATGCTTCCTCTCAGTTCCTTGGCTGACAGCCAAGTGCAGGTAGACACCGTACCAAGCATGGAACTTGCACAGGAAGAAAATTCCCAACAAGTAGACAATCGCATCGCAACTCAGACGACAAGCACGAGCAACTCTGTTTTTGACCTCGACGAGGAGGGAGAAAGCAAACACGCCGAATTTATACTTATCAAAAAGAGCTGGTTGCGCAACTTAGCGGCTGCCTGTATTGCCATCATCGCTTTCTTCGCTGTCTCCACCCCACTGAGAACTCCAAACTTGCAAGCCAGCAAGGTGGATACGGGCATGTTGACTCGCATCATGCCTAAGGAACTCGTGCAAGGCAATGGCATGGAGAAATTGAAGTTGAGCAAGGAAGGTGAAGCCCCTGCCAGTCAGATGAAGATAACTGAGGAGAAAAACGCTGAGGAAAGCGAACAAGCAGAGCTTAAAAATGCCAAGCCCTATTATAGTATTGTACTAGCTAGCCGTGTGACCAAACGCAACGCAGCCAGCTACGTGGAAATGCTTCAGGCCAAGGGTTTGAAAGACGCCAAGGTTGTCATCACACCATCCAATGTCAAGGTCGTGTATGGCACCTATGAGACGGAAAGCCAAGCATACAAGGCTTTGAACCAACTCCGCAACAATGAGATTTTCTCCGACAGCTGGGTCACCAAAGTGACAGACTAATGCCATCAATTACCGACCCATGTCATCAATTTTTAAAAGTACGGAAAAAGTATGAAAAGAGTACGCTGTCCTAAATGTGACAACTATATCACATTCGATGAAACGAAATACCAAGCTGGACAAAGCTTGGTATTTGTGTGTCCTAACTGCAACAAGCAATTCGGCATCCGCATGGGTGTATCCAAACTCAAGGCCACTCGAAAAGAAGAAAAGGTAGATGAGAACGCCAACGAGAACGGCGTGGGTTCTATCGTCGTCATCGAAAACGTATTCGCCTACAAGCAAGTCATCCCTCTCCACATGGGTGACAACGTGATAGGCCGCTACATGAAGAACAGCGGTATCAACTGCCCCATCGAGACGGTTGATCCTAGTGTCGACATGAACCATTGCGTTATCAACGTGAGCCGGGACAAGAAAGGCAAGTTGAAATACGTACTTCGTGACGGACCTAGCTACACAGGAACCTTTGTCGACAACGTTATCCTGGGCGACAAAGAGAAACGTGTCATCGAAGACGGAACCCTCTTTACCATCGGTGCGACCTCCATCATATTGCGCACGGCCGACAGTAAGGAAGAATAGACTCAAATTACATTTTCTGATGATAAAATCGAATAATTATACAATTCGCGCTTACTATCTGAAAGAAATATCGTATTATTTGTAATCTTTTTGCTAATATTTTCTTTTGATTGAAAGAAAATACGTATCTTTGCATCTGTAAACTACAAAATGCTTAGTTTTTAATAAAAACAACGTTAGGTTATGGATGTAGCAATCGTAAAATACAACGCCGGAAATATCTATTCCGTAGTCAATGCCATGAAGCGTTTGGGCATCAATCCCACTCTGACGGATGATGCCGAGATGCTCCAGAAGGCAGACCGTGTTCTCTTCCCTGGCCAAGGTCAGGCACGAGAAGCCATGGAATATTTGAAGGCACACCATCTCGATCAAGTAATCAAAGATCTTACTCAACCCGTCCTGGGCATCTGCGTAGGACAGCAACTGCTTTGTCGTCATTCCGAGGAAGGTGATGTCGACTGCATTGGCATTTTTGATGTCGACGTAAAGCGTTTCCAGCCTCAAAAGCATGAAGACAAAGTTCCTGCCATGGGATGGAACGAGCTCTACGATTTGAAGAGCGATCTCTACAAGGGATTGTCGCACCCCTATGCTTACTTCGTACATAGTTATTATGTACCTCTCTGTGAGGAGACCATCGCCACAGCCGATTACATTCTCCCCTACAGCGCGTCACTTCATAAAGATAATTTCTACACTTGCCAGTTCCACCCGGAGAAGAGTGGAAAGGTCGGTGAACAGATATTGAAAAACTTCTTAGAGATATGATAGAACTAATTCCAGCCATCGACTTGATCCATGGGCAATGCGTGCGCCTCACCAAAGGCGATTACAACCAAAAGAAGGTGTATAACGACAATCCAGCGGAAGTAGCCCGACATTTTGAAGAATTGGGCTTCAAGCGATTGCATGTAGTAGACCTCGACGGTGCCAAGTCCAAGCACATCGTCAACGATGCCGTTCTCAAAGCCATCACCACAGAGACATCTCTCGTCGTAGATTTTGGCGGAGGCATCAAGACCGAGGAGGACATCGAGAAAGCCTTTGCAGCAGGAGCCTCCCTGGTGACTGTAGGCAGCATCGCCGTCACCAATCCACCTTTATTCATGCAATGGATGGAGAAATATGGTGCAGAGAAACTGATTTTGGGAGCCGACGTGAGAAATGGGAAAATTTCCATCAACGGCTGGAAAGAGGACTCGACGGAAGACCTTCTTCCTTTCCTCAAACAATACATAGACAAAGGTGTGAAAAATGTCCTCTGCACGGAAATCAGCAAGGACGGCACCCTACAAGGTCCTGCCATAGACCTCTACAAAGAGGTAATGGCAGCCTATCCCGAGCTCCATCTCATCGCCTCAGGCGGCGTAAGCTGCAACGACGACATTCGAGCACTGGAAGCCGCAGGCATCCCTGCTGTTGTCTTTGGCAAGGCCTTCTATGAAAGACGAATACATATCGAGGAGTTGATTTAAGTGAAGAACGAAGAAAGAAGAGTGAAGAATTTTCAATAGAATTGGATAGAATGACTGAACAGAAAAGAAGCAAAGGCTTGGCCAAGCGAATCGTCCCTTGCCTCGACGTGAAGAACGGAGAGACTGTCAAGGGCACCAACTTTGTCAACCTCCGGAGCGCTGGCGACCCTGTGGAGCTGGGCAAGGCATATAGTGACGCTGGTGCCGACGAACTCGTATTTCTCGACATCACAGCCAGCTTTGAGGGGCGCAAGACCTTTACAGACATGGTGTCACGAGTGGCTGCCGAAATCAACATACCTTTTACGGTAGGAGGTGGCATCAACGAACTAAAAGATGTCGAACGCCTGCTCAATGCGGGTGCAGACAAGGTGAGCATCAACAGCGCAGCCATCCGACATCCAGGACTCATCAATGAGATTGCCAACCATTACGGCTCGCAGGTATGCGTGTGTGCCATCGATGCCCGAAATGACGAGGATGGATGGCATTGCTACGTCAAGGGAGGACGAGAGCGAGTGGAACTAGGACTGTTCGACTGGGCCAAGGAAGTAGCCGATCGTGGAGCAGGAGAAATACTCTTCACCAGCATGGACCATGACGGTGTGAAACAAGGCTTTGCCAACGAAGCCCTCGCCCAATTAGCCGAAGAGGTAAGCATCCCGATCATTGCCTCAGGCGGTGCTGGTAAGATGGAGCATTTCCGTGATGCCTTCACCCTAGGCAAGGCAGACGCAGCACTGGCTGCCAGTGTATTTCACTTCGGCGAGATTGCCATCCCCGACCTCAAGAAATATCTGAAAGGGGAAGGAATCAACGTCAGACTGTAAGAAAGAAAAAGAAAGTTGAAGAACAAATAAGTAAAAATAATATCACAGTTGTCCACAAACGAGGTCACGAGGCATATTCTCTTCCCTCGGGAGGGAAAAATCAAAACATCCCGTAGTTTGAATTTTTTCCTCGGGAGGAAAAAATAAAAGTGGGTCGAGTGTAGCTCAAATTCTCCAGCAAGAATTTGTTGGTAATAGCTGTGAACAGACATAAATTGTAAAGAAAAATGGAAATAGATTTTGAAAAAATGGGCGGACTTGTTCCTGCGATTATCCAAGACGCTGTCACCAAGAACGTCTTGATGTTGGGATTCATGAACGAGGAAGCATATCATAAGACCCTCGCAACCAAGAAAGTAACCTTCTGGAGCCGGTCGCGCAACTGTCTTTGGACCAAGGGCGAGACTTCTGGCAACTTCCTCAACCTTGTCAGCATTCAGAACGACTGCGACAACGATACTTTATTGATCAAGGTGCATCCCGATGGCCCAACTTGCCATAAGGGCACAGACACCTGTTGGGGAGAAGAGAACGAATTGAACCCCATCCTCTTCCTCACCGAGTTGCAAGATTTCATCGACAAACGTCACGAGGAAATGCCTGAAGGAAGTTATACCACAAGCCTATTCAAGAAAGGCGTGAACAAAATGACGCAAAAAGTTGGAGAAGAAGCTGTTGAGACAATGATTGAGGCTACAAACGGAACCAACGAAAAATTGGTTTATGAGTCTTCTGACCTTCTCTATCACCTCATCGTATTGCTCACCAGCAAGGGCTTGAGAATCGAGGATATCGCCAGGGAACTTCAAATGCGCCACGACCCAGAATGGGACAAGAAACGCCGTGTTGCCAAGAGCAAAGGCGAAATGAAATAACCATAGAAAATGAAATAACCATAGAATAAGAACACAAAAGATAAAGATGTTAATAGACTATCAAAACGTCAGTATATACCAAGCTGACAAATGCGTATTGAAGAACGTCAACTTCCATATAGACGAGGGTGAGTTCACCTATCTCATCGGTAAAGTCGGCTCAGGAAAGAGTTCACTCTTGAAAACCCTCTACTGTGAGTTGGACCTTGTGGAAGGAGAAACCGAGAAAGCTGAAATTCTCGGCCGTGACCTCAAGACCATCAAGCGCAAGGAGATACCTGCCCTCCGCAAAGAACTGGGCATTATCTTCCAAGACTTCCAGTTGCTCCACGACCGTACCGTGCGCAAGAACTTCGAGTTTGTGCTCAAGGCCACAGGCTGGAAAGACAAGAAGACAAGAAAAAAGCGCATCGAAGATGTGCTCAACGAGGTGGGCATGATTGAAAAAATCGACAAGATGCCTCATGAACTTTCGGGTGGAGAGCAACAGCGTATCGCCATCGCACGCGCTCTGTTGAACAACCCTAAGATCATCATCGCCGACGAGCCTACAGGCAATCTTGACCCAGAGACCGCCAGCAACATCGTGAGCCTTCTGAAAGATATCACCAAACAGGGCACTGCCGTCTTGATGACAACCCACAACATCCCTATGCTCGACAAGTTCCCAGGCATCGTATACCGATGCAAGGATGGAGAACTTCACGATGTGACCAAGGAATACAACCACATCGACCTAAGCGAGGACGGTGAGGAGAATTAAACATTTAACTTTGAACATTTAACATTAAAACATATTACGACTATGAAGGTAATGAAATTCGGAGGAACTTCCGTTGGCTCACCTGAGCGCATGAAGGGAGTAGCCTCTTTGATTACAGAATCTGGCGAGCCAACATTCGTTGTGCTCTCTGCCATGAGTGGTACAACTAACTCTCTCGTTGAGATCTCTGACTATCTCTACAAGAAGAACCCAGAGGGTGCCAACGAGGTAATCAACAACTTGGAGAAGAAATACATGCAACATGTGGAGGAACTCTACTCTACCGAGGAGATGAAGAAAACCACTCGTGACTTCTTGCATGGCGAGTTCGACTATCTCCGTTCGTTCACCAAGGATCTCTTTACTTCCTTCGAGGAAAAGAGCATCGTGGCACAGGGCGAAATCATGAGTACCAACATGGTTGTAAACTACTTGAACGAGCAAGGCATAAAAGCAGTGTTGCTCAGCGCATTAGACTTCATGCGCACCGACAAGAATGCAGAGCCAGACCCACAGTATATCAAGGAGAAGCTTGCTGCTATCATGGAGCAGAACCAGGGCTACCAGATTTATGTCACCCAGGGATTCATCTGTCGCAACGCCTACGGTGAGATCGACAACTTGCAGCGTGGTGGTAGTGACTATACCGCATCCCTCATCGGTGCAGCCCTCCCAGCCGACGAGATTCAGATCTGGACCGACATCGACGGTATGCACAACAACGACCCACGTGTCGTAGAGCACACCGAGGCTGTACATCAATTGAACTTCGAGGAGGCTGCCGAGTTGGCATACTTCGGTGCCAAGATTCTCCACCCTACTTGCGTTCAACCAGCCAAGTACGCCGGCATCCCTGTTCGCTTGAAGAACACCATGGACCCAAAGGCCGACGGTACCATCATCGACAATGTCATCGTACGTGGCAAGATCAAGGCTGTCGCTGCCAAGGACAACATCACAGCCATCAAGATCAAGAGTAGCCGCATGTTGCTCGCCACAGGTTTCCTGCGCAAGGTATTCGAAATCTTCGAGAGTTACCAGACTCCTATCGACATGATCGCCACATCAGAGGTCGGTGTGAGCATGAGTATCGACAACGACGCTCACCTCAACGACATTGTCAACGAGCTCAAGAAGTATGGTACCGTAACCGTTGATGCAGACATGTGTATCATCTGTGTGGTAGGAGACTTGGATTGGAGCAACGTAGGCTTTGAGACACTCGCCACCGATGCGATGAAGAACATTCCTGTACGTATGATTTCATACGGTGGTAGCAACTACAACATCTCTTTCCTCATCAAGGAGAAAGACAAAAAACAGGCATTGCAGAACTTGAGCAACGTATTGTTCAAGAACGAATAATGAGATAAGTGAAGAACGAAGAGAGAGGACACAACGTTCGTCGCATGACGTGAAAGTCTGTTTCATCGCTTTTCGTTCTTTACTCCATTGAGAAAGATTCTATTTAACTATAATACAAACGACGAGGCTTCGACAAGGAGCTTCGATTCTAAAAAATTAAGGATAAAGCGAAATGAAAGGTACATTTCCGATAGATAAGTTTCAGGAGATACAGACTCCGTTCTACTATTACGACACTGCGATTCTACGCCAGACTCTCAAGACCATCAACGAGGAGGCAGGCAAGCACGAGGGCTTCGAGGTACACTATGCCGTGAAGGCTAATGCCAACCCGAAAGTTCTCAACATCATCTGCGAGGCAGGATTGGGTGCCGACTGTGTGAGCGGAGGTGAGATACAGGCAGCCATCAACGCAGGCTTCCCTGCCAACAAGATTGTGTATGCCGGTGTAGGCAAGAGCGATTGGGAAATCAACCTCGGATTGGAAAAGGGCATCTTCTGCTTCAATGTGGAGAGCATCCCTGAGCTAGAGGTTATCAACGAGCTTGCCGAGAAACAGAACAAGATTGCCCAAGTATGCTTCCGCATCAATCCTGACGTAGGCGCCCATACACATGCCAACATTACAACAGGTTTGGCAGAGAACAAGTTTGGTATCGCCATGCGCGACATGGAGAACGTCATCGCAGAAGCACAAGGCATGAAGAACATCAAGTTCTTGGGCTTGCACTTCCATATTGGTAGTCAGATACTTGACATGGGTGACTTCGAGGCGCTCTGCAACCGAATCAACGAGTTGCAAGACCAGTTGGAGAGCCATCACATCGAGGTAAAGAACATCAATGTGGGTGGTGGTCTCGGCATTGATTACAACCATCCAAATCGTGTGCCTATCCCTGATTTCAAGGCATACTTCGACACCTACGCCAAGCATTTGAAGTTGCGTGACGGACAGAAGTTGCACTTTGAGTTGGGTCGTTCCGTAGTCGGTCAGATGGGAAGTCTCATCACCAAGACCCTCTATGTCAAGCAAGGCACCGCCAAGCAGTTTGCCATTGTCGATGCCGGCATGACCGACCTCATCCGTCCTGCCCTCTATCAGGCATACCACAAGATCGAGAACATATCCAGCAACGAACCTGAGGAGACATACGATGTGGTAGGACCTATCTGTGAGTCGAGCGATGTCTTTGCCAAGGCAGTAGACCTCAACAAGACTCATCGTGGTGACCTCATTGCCCTCCGTTCTGCCGGAGCTTACGGTGAGATTATGGCGAGCCAGTACAACTGCCGCCAGTTGCCAAAGGGCTACATCACGGAAGACCTTTAATAGTTAGAGAAGTTAGGAGTGAGGAGTTTCGAGCTCCTACCCCTTTCTTAAAGTGACGAGAAGAAATAGAAATGATAACAATTAGTTTAACAACTATCATAGCAGGCGCAGTAGTGGTGGTATTGGCGATTCTCGGGTCGCTGATTAACCCATTCCTGCGCTCGTTGCGCTTTCCAGAGAAAGAGTTTCCCGCAGAGGACAAACTGGAGCCGATCTCCGTCCTCATCACTGCACACGATAATCTTCAGGAACTGGAGCGCAATCTCCCCATGTTCCTCCGTCAGCAGTATGCTGCCGAATATCAAGTTATCGTGGTTTGCCAGAGTACCGATGGAGAGACCCAAGACTACCTGAAGCGCATAGCCGCAGAGAACCCTCACCTATATTACACCTATATACCGGAGAGTTCCCGCTACATGAGCCGCAAGAAGTTGCAGATTACATTAGGAGTGAAAGCAGCCAAACATGAATGGATTCTCTTGACGGAGCCAACCTGCCAACCTTCCAACGACAAGTGGCTTGCCACGATGGCACGCAACTGCCAGGAGCCCAACCACCTCGTGATGGGCTTCGTAGGTTTCAATGAAGACACCAAAGGCGTTCGCCGTTTCGAAAGTATCCGCAAGGCATACTACATCCTGCGTCGTGCCCAGCAAACCTACGGTTATCGTACCCACATGCCAAACGTAGCGTTCCGCAAGAGCGACTTCATGAGAGAACAAGGCTACCAAGGCAATCTGGAGTTGGTACGTGGAGAATATGACTTTCTGGTCAACAAGTATGCACTCTGTGGAGAAACCGCCGTAGAGCTGGATTGCGATGGCTGGCTCATTCACGACGAGCCATCCGGCAAGGCTTGGCACAATGCGCACCTCTACTTGCAGGCATCCCGCAAGTCATTGGCTAGAGTTATGTCGATGCGCACCTTGATGTTCTTCGACCATCTGATGCCACATCTCAGTCTCATCGCCTCCCTCGCCGTCCTCGTTTACTCCATCTCCATGGAAAACTGGATTTTGACAGGCTGCGCAGGCTTTGCGCTCATTCTCCTCTTCGTGCTTCGAATGCTGATAGCCAACAAGGCCATCAAGCACTTCGACGACGAGTTGAGCATGTTCCTGCTGCCATTCTACGAATATGGCATCATCTGGCGCAACTTCGCCAACAAGTTAAGATACTGGCGTGCAGACAAGAATGACTTCACCAGTCATAAGTTATAATGAAGAGAATGACTTAACTCCGAAGCCATAAGCTTCCACAATAAGTCAAGTGAAATTTAAACAACCAAAGACGATGAAAGTATATTTGTTCATTTCCAAACAGAAGAAGCTTTGCAAGATGTTTCTCCCATACGTCGAAGCTCTCCATCAAAAGCTCGACACCACCAAGCAATTGGCGGATGCCGACATCGTGTTGATTCTAGGGGCATGGACAATGGCAGGTGCCCAACTGGCTCGCAAGTCGAGAAAGATGGGCATCCCTTACATCGTATGTCCGCTAGGCGACATCTCAGAGCGCAATCGCAGGAATCCACACTTCAAGCGTAGCCTGCAATCCCTCCTGTACCAAAAAGGTATGTATAAGAAAGCAGATCTCATCGTCGCCACCACACCAATGGAAAAAGAGTATCTCTCGAAGTTGGGATGGAACAAGAGTATTTCACTCATCCGATATTTCGAATATAGTCATCTCACAAATGAAGAAGTGACGATGGAAGATTGGCAGAACGCCGACAACGCAACCCTTGCCTATTTTGAAAAGCGAAAGGCTGATGCGATTGCTGCCCAGACCAAGGAGGCCATCATCGCACAAATCATGCAAATACAGAGTAGAATGCCCCATAAGAACATCCCTCAGAAGTATCTCGACGACCTCCACACCCTCCTCTATGCCGACGACTATGACGAGGATGCCGTCTGCCAAGAACTGGAGAAACTCAAGCTCTCCAACTATGCAGCCTCGGTATTCCAGGCGATGACCGAAAGGACCGGGCTCACCGAAGGTTTCATGCCGCTGCCTGCCAAGAAGGGAGGCAAGAGCAAAGAAATCCTGAAATACGTAAAATAAAAACATGATGCAGCAGTAAAACTCAAAACAATTAAAGATGATTTTTTTAGTTTACTCTTAATGCTTACTTGCGTCTTAAGAATAAAAGGTATATAATGATAGAACCATGGAAGAGATAGAATTTGAACATATCGTAGCAGAAATGCGTCCCAAATTGACGGCACATTGTCAGCGTTACATCCAAGCCTGTTCGCTTGCCATCGACGCAGAAGACATTGTGCAAGAGACATTGATGCGACTATGGAAAATGCGCAACAATCTCCTCCAATACCAAAGCGTCGAGGCATTAGCGATGACGATAGCTAGAAATTTAAGCATTGACTACCTACGCCGAGACCACCAAAGAACAGAATCGCTTGACCTCGATGAAACTTCTTTATCGCCAGCAATCCGAGCAGTATCAGCGATAACTTCTGATCAAGCAATCATCGGAGAGGATGTACAAAGACGATTGGAGCAAGCTCTCAACAAACTCCCCACTACCCAACGCCGAATGCTCATGATGAGAAGCGAGGGAATGAGTCTGGAAGAAATATCCGCCACTTGTGGTGCCAATAAGACGAGTACCAAAACCATGATTTCGGCTGCTCGAAGAACTCTGCTCAAATTAATGAGACCATAACGAAATGGGGCTTTTATAATGTATGTAATATAAAATAAATAAGACAATGACGAATTTAAAAGATAAGGCAATACGCCACCTGCTCATAGAACGTTACCTCGATGCGGACACCAGCGTTGAGGAAGAAAAAGCAATGGCAGATTTCTACCGCCATTGCGATGAAAGCGAGTTGACGGATGAGGAACTCGACATCAGAAACATGATGCTGGGGCTGGAACATGAAAGCGCAAAAATGCAAAAATCAAATAAATCAAGCCATCAGGACAAGTGGGTTCGCTTCTCCGCCATCACACTTGCTGCAGCCATGTTGGCAGGCCTCATATTCTTGATATTCCCCATCACGGATCGGGTGGCAAAGAAGCCTAACTTTGCTGCATTGGCACCAACAACTCAAGTGATTCGTTCTCTACAGACATTAGATGACAACGATGACCTATCGACTATGGAACAAATGGAACGTCAAGACTCTCTTTTTCTTGTAGCAACTAAAAACATAGTTACTCCAACAGTAGCTAAAAAAGTTTCATCTCCAAAGACGCGAGTCATGCTTGCGAAAAAAAATCATTCAGAAGTAACATGCCAAGAACATCAACCTGAAGTAAAAACTATAGTTCATCCATCTGAAGCAAAAAGCATAGCGACTGATGATGACTTCCATCAGCTATACGAAATAGCCTCACTTGCCCTTCCAACAGCCGAGGAATTGAAGATAGACAAACAAGGTTCGCATATTGTTATCTCAACGAAAGACGAGAAAGGTAACTTACAGCATTTTACCGTAGATGTTGACGATGCCCTAGAAGGAATCTACCAGTTCCATCCATTGGCGCAACTCAACAATATGGACAATTAGTAAAATTGTCAGCGAGCTTTATCACATAATATTCAATCATACAAATAGCTTATGAAACAGTTTATTCTTACTATCACATTCTCCCTTGCGGCCATTGCTTCTAGCCTTGCCCAAGAGAAGCTGGGGAACAACATTTCTGCTGAAAAGTCAGACACCCTCTATTCCTACAACATAGATGGGCAACACATCAAGCGATTCACCGGAAAGGAATTGGAAGGCAAGACCATCAAACAATATGATATTCTCCATGCCTACGTGCCTGCAGACAATGTAGTGATAGAGACCCACATGATCAAAACCACCACGCCACCCAGGCTCCACCAGCAGGATCCTCATTACATCATAGATGGCAAGGAAATCAGCAAGAAGGAACTTGACAACATATCTCCATCCCGGATAGAATCCATCAGTGTTTTGAAACCTGGCTCCAAAGCCGCCCAACAATATGGCAAGGATGGAGACCAACGTGGCTTTGTAGTCATCAAACTAAAAAAATAAATAACTCTTATTCTACGACACTGGAAGAAAGGGCATTCATGGCGAGAAGGTTCTTCGTCACGAACTCTCTTACGATTCGGGTATACTCCTCGTGATGGTCTCGATAAGCCATCGCATGGACAGAGCCTTTGGCGATGAAAATGGCTTTCATACCCTTTGTCTTCGCCTCGTAGAGAGGACGAAGCATACTGTAAGGTACGAAGTCGTCTTTGTCGCCATGGATGAAGAGCATCGGCTTCGTGCTCTTGCGAACCTGCGCAATCTGCTGTGCCTCGGCAAACGACCATCCATACTTCCAACGGCAAAGCTCTGAGGTGGTGTTCATCAGTGGGAACGAAGGCAGCCCGAACTGCTCCTTGAGCTGTCCGGCGAACTCATCCCACACGCTCATGAAGCCACAATCCTCCACGAAGCACTTCACGTAATCGGGAGTTTTCTCGCCCGACATCGCCATCGTCGTTGCCGCCCCCATCGAAATACCATGGATTACCTGGTAGGAATCTGCCGTTGAATTCTTCACTCTTCGTTCTTCACTCTTCACTCCAAACAACTCTTCTGCAACCTGCGACCATCTGATGACGTCCCATCTGTCGTTCCATCCCATCTGGATGTG
>DHMR01000110.1 GCA_002405875.1 bacterium UBA4637 | reverse complement strand
GGGAAGGTCTGCTTCCTCTATTTTCATCTGATGGGCGAGCCTTTGCTGCATCCCCTTCTGCCACAATTCATTACCATGGCAAGGGAGAAGGGATTCAAGACCGTGCTCACGTCGAATGGCACCTTGCTGCATCGTGCCATGGACTTGCTCGATACGCTTCCGCATAAGGTACAACTTTCCCTTCATTCCCATGAGAGCAATGAGAGAGGGGAACTTACCTGCTATATGGACGAGGTGATGCGGTTTTCTACCGAGGCGGCAAAGCGTGGCACTTGCATTGTGTTGCGACTTTGGAACCAAGGAGGAAGGGATTTGGAGAACGAGGAGGTGATGAGGCTTGTCGAAAAGTATGTGCCGAAGCCTTGGAAGGAACGATCTGATGGCTTTCGCCTTTGTGATAATCTCTATCTGGAGTTCGACAGAAAGTTCTCTTGGCCCGATGCTCATGCTAACCAAAAGGACGCTCATGTCAAGAAGCAACTCTTTTGCAAGGCGTTAATCAAACAGATTGGCGTTTTGGCAGATGGAAGCTTGGTACCTTGCTGCCTCGATCACAATGGGGATGTGGTTTTGGGAAACCTTTTTCAACAGTCGCTCGAAGAGATTTTGGCATCGCCACGAGCGCAAGCTTTGATAGATGGATTCAGGCATCATACTGCTTCTGAGGCACTTTGTCAAAACTGCGAGTCTGCATTGGCGAGGAATAGTTTTAGGGGAAAGGCAAGGCGATAGATGGGCGGTTGAGCGTAATCTAAACTCTTGTGAAATCCCAAGAATATTTGAAATGACCAAGTTGTTATGCAAAAAATCCTTGATTTCTTTTGCATAACGACTTTTTTTGTGTACTTTTGCATAAATTATCAATGATATTAAAATGAGAAAACGTTTCATACATACATTATGGGCCATTCTTGGTGCAGGAGTCCTCGCTGTTTTTCTGGGATTTTTCGCCATTTGGTTTGGCTTGATAGGCTATATGCCCGACATTGAGGATTTACAGAATCCTATCAACCGTTTTGCTACTCAGGTGTACTCCTCGGATGGCAAAGTACTGGGTACTTGGAACCTCAACAAGGAAAATCGTATCGTGATTCCTTACAACAAGATGTCGCCTTACCTAGTCAAGGCTCTTGTGGCTACAGAGGATGAGCGATTCTATGAGCATTCTGGCATCGATTTCCGGGCGCTCGGCCGAGCTATCATCAAGAGGGGCATCCTCGGACAAGCCAATGCGGGTGGCGGCTCGACCATCACTCAGCAGTTGGCGAAGCAATTGTATAGCAGCACCGCCCAGAGTGCCACCCAGCGATTGTTCCAGAAACCGATAGAGTGGGTGATAGCCATCAAGTTGGAGCGATATTACACCAAGGAAGAAATCATCGCCCTCTATCTCAACTACTTCGACTTCTTGCATAATGCGGTGGGCATCAAGACGGCCGCCAATACCTATTTTAATAAGGAGCCTAAGGACTTGACGGTCTGCGAGGCTGCAACCTTGATCGGCCTTTGCAAGAATCCTTCGCTCTTCAATCCGGTGCGCTATCCTGAGCGTGCCAAGGATCGACGTAATGTGGTACTTTCCCAAATGGTCAAAGCGGGATACATGGATCGTTATGAGTACGAGCAATATGCCTCGGAGCCTTTGACGCTCAACTTCCATCGCACGGATCATAAGGATGGCACGGCTACTTATCTGCGTGAGTTCCTTCGCCAGTATATGATGGCGAAGCGTCCTGCTCGTTCCGATTATCCATCCTGGAACAAGGTGCAATTTGTGGTCGATTCCATCGCTTGGGATACGGATCCGTTGTATGGCTGGTGCAATAAGAACTTCAAGAAGGATGGCACCCCTTATAATGTGTATGCCGATGGCTTGAAGGTGTTTACGACGATTGACAGCCGTATGCAGAAATATGCCGAGGAGGCTGTATATCAGCATGTGGCGCGCTATCTGCAACCAGCTTTCGACAAGGAGAACAAGCCGAAACCTAGCTCGCCTTTCTCGGACAAGTTGACTCCTCAGCAGATTCGAGCCATCCTCAATCGTTCGATTACCCAAAGCGAGCGTTGGCGCAATATGAAGGCGGCGGGTTATTCGCCTGACGAAATCAAACAGGCTTTTCGACAGAAGACGGAGATGACAGTGTTTACTTATCATGGTGACATTGATACGTTGATGAGTCCGCTCGACTCCATCCGTTATTACAAGGGATTCTTGCGCAGTGGTTTTATGAGTATGGATCCGAAGACGGGTGCGGTCAAGGCATACGTGGGCGGCTTGGATTATACTCATTTTATGTATGACATGGTGAGCCTCGGTCGTCGGCAGGTGGGTTCTACCATCAAGCCGTTCCTTTATAGTTTGGCGATGGAGAATGGCTTTACTCCTTGCGATCGAGCACCTAACCGTCAGCAGACTTATATCGTCGCAGGTCAACGATGGACTCCTCGCAATGCTAACCGCTCTCGCTACGGACAGATGGTTCCGCTGAAGTGGGGATTGGCACAGAGCAACAACTGGATAAGTGCTTACCTGATGAGTAAGTTGAATCCTTCGCAGTTCGTGCAGTTGCTCCATGACTATGGTATCAACAATCCGGATATCCATGCCTCGATGAGTCTCTGTCTCGGTCCTTGTGAGGTGAGTGTGGCGGAGATGGTGAGTGCTTATACGGTATTTGCCAACCATGGCATCCGAACAGCTCCGATGTTTGTGAGCCGCATTGAGGACAACGAGGGTAACACGATTGCCACCTTCCAACCTCGTATGAATGAAGTGATTAGTGCCGACAATGCGATGAAGATGCTTACGATGCTGATGGGTGTCGTAGACAATGGTACCGCCGGTCGATTGCGCTATCGTTACAACTTCGAGGGCCAGATCGGCGCCAAGACGGGTACTACGAATAATAACAGTGATGGATGGTTCATCGGATTTACACCGCAGTTGGTTACCGGCTGTTGGGTAGGAGGTGAGGACCGTGACATCCACTTCGACTCCATGAACATGGGTCAGGGTGCAACCATGGCGCTTCCTATCTGGGCTATCTTCATGAAGAAGGTATACGCAGATCCTACCCTTGGCATTGATCCGATGGCGAAGTTCGACTTGCCGGAGGATTACAATCCTTGTGGTAAGAAGGCCGATGACGATGAGTTCCAAGAAAACGGAATTGACGAAGTTTTCGAATAAGTATATATCCCACAACGATGCTGACATAGATGAGGCAGAGTTGTGGGATATTTATTTTTATCCCTTCGATGCTGGCACCGGGCAACATGGTGGTGAGCTTTAGGGCCGTATGGCAGGTTTGTGTGATGCAAACCAGGCAATTGGCTACGAAATGCAAGATGGGGGTGGCGATGAAGGTGAGGTATGGGGTGAGTGTGAATGGGACAAGTAGCATGGCTGAGGCTGAAAGATAAAGGATAAATGTAGCTGCGGGAATGGCGATGAAACCCGTGAAAATGGCATAGCAGGAGATGCGCCCGAAATAATACGCGACGAGTGGCATCGTACCGATTTGGGCAGCCAGCGACATGCAGAACATTCCCTTGAACCATTGGGTGATTTTGATGTCTGGCGAAAAAAACAGAATGGAGAATACTGCCGAGAAGGACATTTGAAAACTGATATCAAAGAGATAAAGTGGATGGAATAGCAGCATGATGACATAAGCGAGGCAAAGGTTGTTGATGGAAATCGCTTCCTTGTGAGCCAACAGGGCGAAACTACAAATGCTAATCATGGTAGCCGAACGCACGGCGCTGGCTGGCATTCCGATGAATAGCACGTATGCCCAGATAGCTATCATCGAGACAAATATGGTGAGGGTCGAACGTCTTCTCCCACCCATCAAGAGAATGAAAAACTGGAAGATGATACCAATGTGTAATCCGCTGACAGCCAGTACATGACTAGCACCTGAGATAGAGAAAATATCTTTCGTCTCTTGGCTTAGTGAAGACTTGTCGCCCAAGGTCATGGCAGAAATGACGGCGAAGTCTTGGTCCTTGATGTTGAGGCTTTGCATCTTCTGCGAAACCTCACTTCGGAAGTCTTGGACATTCATGTGCATGCGGTCGAACGAGGACAACTCGTATTCGCTTATGACTTGAATTCGAGCTTGTGTCTTGTCAATTTGATGGGATGTCAGCAAACCTCCCAGGCAAAAAATGCTGATATATATGGAGAAACATTGCTGCGGAATGCCATGCACGGAGAGGAGATTCCTACAACCTTGCTTGGGGTTGCTGGCCTCACTTTGGTAAAACACAAATGAGATTCCCCATGACAAAAGACTTGCCACAAACCAATAAATGGTGTCGAAATATCTATGTCCGACCTTGCCTGCTATAATGCCTAGTGTCAGCAAAATGCTGATAAGCATCAAGGGCGTGAAATGTTGGAATTTTGCCTTTCGCATATACTTTTTGCTTGAAAATTGAACTTAAACTTTTAATAAGTGCAAATATACGAATAATTTTTCGTCTAAATCTAGTTTTTTTTGTATTTTTGCAAAGTTTTAGAGAAAACAATACGAAAGTTTCGACGAAACAGCGAATAATTTTAGAGAATACAATAAAAATCATTATAATGAACGTTTCTTACAAATGGCTTAAAGAATACGTCGATTTCGACTTGACTCCCCAGGAGACAGCGGACGCGCTTACTTCATGTGGACTCGAAGTTGACGCTTTGGAAGAAGTTCAGTCCATCAAGGGTGGATTGAAAGGTCTGTACGTGGGTAAAGTATTGACATGCGAGATGCATCCTAACAGCGATCACCTCCATGTGACTACCGTTGACCTCGGCAAGGGCGAACCTCAGCAGATTGTCTGCGGTGCTCCTAATGTGGCCGCTGGTCAGAAGGTAATCGTTGCCGACTTGGGCTGCGTGCTTTACGACGGTGACCAGAGTTTTACTATCAAGAAGAGCAAGCTCCGTGGTGTGGAGAGCTTCGGTATGATTTGTGCCGAGGATGAGATTGGCATCGGTACAGACCATGCTGGTATCATCGTCCTCCCTGAGGATGCGCCTGTGGGTCAGCCTGCCGCTGAATACTATCACTTGGAGAGCGATTGGCTCATCGAGATTGACATCACTGCCAACCGTGCCGATGCGCTCGGTCACTATGGCGTGGCTCGCGACCTCTATGCTTGGTTGAAGCAGAATGGCTACAAGACCAGCTTGCATCGTCCTTCTTGCGATGAGTTCAAGGTGGATAATGAGGAACTTCCTATCGAGGTGGAGATTCAGAACCACGAGGCTTGCAAGCGTTATGCTTGTGTCAGCATCACCGACTGCGAGGTGAAGGAGAGCCCGAAGTGGTTGCAGGATAAGTTGAACATCATCGGTTTGCGTCCTATCAACAACATCGTGGATATCACCAACTACATCATGATGGCTTACGGTCAGCCTTTGCACTGCTTCGATGCCGACATGGTGACAGGTCACAAGATTGTGGTTCGCACCCAGCCAGAGGGTACTAAGTTCATAACCCTCGATGGTGAGGAGCATACCCTTGGTGAGCACGACTTGAGCATCTGCAATGCCGAGGAGCCTATGTGTATCGCCGGTATCTTCGGTGGCAAGGGCTCTGGTACCTACGAGACAACCAAGAA
>DHMR01000035.1:327-32501 GCA_002405875.1 bacterium UBA4637 | reverse complement strand
TGAAGACTCTGTCTGCGAACGATTTCCTGTTCGCTTAACTCTAAAATGTTCATACTAATATCTAGATATATCTATTTTTGTTATTTTCGCTGCAAAATTACGAATAATTTTTCGAATTATAGCCCCTTTTTATGCTTTTTAATATAATAAGGTGTTTTTTCTCGTGTCACACCGCCTTGATGAGAGCATGCTTACTTTTGGGGCTATAGCTTGCTTTCTTAGAGAGGCTACAGTTTGATAAAGATTTTCTTGCGATACATCCAAATGCCCATGACGGCGTGGATCGAGACGAAGAAAAGGGCATAGGTGAGGGAGGCTAGGTATTCGTCGGCGATGATGCTGTGGATGCCGCCGAATATCGCTTCCTTGATGCCGTATGCGCCGAAAACGATGGCGAGGAACTCACTCATCACATAGAGAAACAAGGGGTTCATGCCGAAGGCAAGGAATAACGTGGTTAGTGGGTTGCTGCCTTTCTGATTGGCTCGCTCGGCGGTTGCTTCTGTCTGCTTGGCAGGAATTGGCTTTTGGTCTATCCACTGGATGAGGAGACTCAATATCCAGGCTGCGAATCCGCAGGTGACGAATACGTAGCTGGGACTCCAGATGCGCTTGTTGATGCCGAAGCCGATGAATGAGAGGAACAGGCCGAGTATGAGCATCACGAGCCCGCTCAGTTTCAAGAACTTGATTTTCGAATGTACGTCTTGCCCTGGGAGGGAGATGTACTTGCAGCAGAGGAATCCGATCATCGTATGCGCCACGGATGGTATGGTGCTCAAGAGTCCTTCTGGGTCGACGGGGCTCTTGTGGTAGAGGTGGTCGTAGCCGAAGAGCTTGAGGTCCACCTGGGCGAGGATGTTGGTCGCCGAGTCGTAGGCATAGCCGTGACCGAAAACGAGGATGCCCATGTAGATGACCAACAAGCCGATGAGGGTGTGGATGAAATAACGATGGTTGATGGTGATGGCGAGCACCGAGACGATGCCGTAGCAGAGGGCGATGCGCTGCAATACTGCCCAGATGCGAAGGTGGGCGAAGTCGAGGGCATGACCTGAGCATACCATGTCAAACCAGTTGATGCCCAGTCCGATGAGGAAGAGCAGGAGGGTTCGCTTGGCTATCTTCTTGTAGAGGGCGGGGGAGGCTTGGAAGTTTGACTTCTTCAGCGACAGAAATGTGGACATTCCCATCATGAAGAGGAAGAAGGGAAACACGAGGTCGCAAGGAGTTAAGCCGTTCCACTTGCTGTGCTCCAAAAAACTGTAGTTGTGTTCCCCGCCATTGTTGACGAGTATCATGAGGGCTACCGTGAGCCCTCGCATGAGATCGAGTGATTTCAGACGTTGGGACATAAGTTTTGTATGAAAGTGATGGGTTTGTATTGAATGAATTTGGTGAGTTTCTATTGAATGAATTTGATGACTTCCTTGGCGACTTCCACGCTGTTGCCTTCGGGCTTCGGCGAGTAGGCGTTGTGCTGCAAGGTCCAAGGTTCCTCCAGTGCGTACCAGTCGATTTGCGGACCGCTCGGCAAGGCCAACTGGAAGAGTTCGGCGGCGGTCTTGTTGGCGTTCTTGCCACCGCCCAGTGCCTCGTAGTCCACGTGTGTAGAAGCTTCCATCTGATCGCGGAGGGCTTTCATGTAGGTGCTCCATCGCTTGTAGTAGAAGTCCTTCAGCAGTCCTTGCCATTCCTTGTGGGCATAGTCGCGCAGACCGCCCTTGTCGGCGCAGGTGCGGTTGCCCCAGGTCGTGATCTGCACCCGAGCGTTCCATTCATACAGGTCTTTTTCGGCAGGAGTCTTGCCCAGGTGGCGTGCCTCCTCGGTCCAGTGACCCAGACGAAATTCCGAGCGGGTTCCGAGCAACTTGTCTTGCAGCAGAATCATCTTCAAGAATCGGTCGGCGTCCTGGTCGAAGTCCGTGCGGGCAAAGGCGTTGTAGTCGGCGATGGTCTTGAGATACTGACGACGACCCTGGTCGGCGAGTGCCTGACGGCAGATGTCGACGAGATCGTACTCGAAGTTGTTGTTGCCCCGGTAACGGTCGGCGACGCTGGCCATGAGGATGGCAGCCTGGCGAGTGTCGGCTGGGTCGTAGTAGTTGTGCATCTTCGACCAGCTCGATGCCTGGAAGTTGTTGAGCGAAGGACGGCCGCAGAAGATGCTCTCGTGAGGCCCCTGCTGGTTGTTGCCCATCGGACAGTTGTAGATGCTCTGTGCCAGTATTGTCCACGCCTTTTCGATGGTGGAGTCATGAACGCCATAGCGGGCGAAACAATATTCCTTGACCCATTCTTCCTTGGTTATTTTCTGGGCACGCCAAGGCAGCTCGCTCATCAACTCAAACATCACGGGATTGTTCTCCGAGCCTTCCATCGTAAAGCCCCAGCCTTTGAGGGTGTTGAGTGTTGAATGTTGAGTGTTGAGTGTTGATTTGGCGAGATAGAAGTTGTTCAAGAGTTGGTCCATCCTGCCGTGCAGTCCGACGTTGGCACCGAAGTTTTCCAGCATACAGAAGAGCCACTGGTGCTTGCCATAGCCACCTTCCCTTTTCCAGATGCTAGGACCGCCAAACATCGGGCGGCACTCCGAGAAGAGGTCGAGGATGAGCAGGTCGCCTACCTTCAGGTTCTTGATCATTTGTGGACGAGGGTTCTCCGTCCATCCCTGCACCACCCATACGGCGTTGGGGTTGGTGCGTTTCATGGCGTTCATCAGAGCTTGCCCAGCCTTGTCGTAGTCTACGGCGGCATCGTCGTTGCTCTCGTGGAACGGGTCCATCGAGTAATAGTTTGACTTGCCGAAGAGCTTGGTCAGTTCTCGGTAGTATAAGTCGGCTATCTCGGCGAAGCGTGAGTCGGTAGGCGAGAGGTTGGCAGGGCGCTGATAGCCGTTCCATAGTCCGCCGTCGGTCACGTTGAGACCGAGCTTCTGCTTGGCGTCATGGGGCATCATGCCGCAGTAGCCAGGCAAAACGGGAGTCATGCCGAGCGACTTCATGCGAGCCAGTATCTTCTTCTGCAGCGCTTCCTGTTGCTTGTACCAATTCTGAGGCAGAGGACCGCCCCAACCTTCGAGGTTGTTCATCTCCCACCAGGCGAGGAAGGCTGGACCAGCGATAAACTTGCCCACTTCCTCCTCGCTGTAGCCCAGTTTGAGGAGCATGTTGTGCCACACGCATTCCTCGCCCACGATGGCCAGGGGCATGTTGATGCCGTGCAGAGCCATCCAGTCGATTTCCTGTTGCCATCTGTTCCAGTCCCAGAAGGCCATCGAGTAGGAGAAAGTGCAGTAGTTGAAGTCATAGCGCAACTTGAGGTCCGTCTCGTGTCGTTCCTTCTTCTCTACACGAGGCAAGACGGCAGGAATCCGAGCCTTCGGGTTGTTCCACGACAGATGGATGCCCGCATAGTGCTTGAGGTACCAGTTGACCCCCACGGCGATGTTGACCCACGAGTTGCCCCTTATAATAATAGGTGAAGAAGAACGAGAGTTGGCTTGTCTAGGACGAGCCTGGTCAATCTCGAAGAAATCATGGTCCGACTTGACCAGCATGGTCTGAAACTTGTGTGAAGCTCCCTTGTCGATTCTCTCCAGGATGTCATCGACCGGATTAGCATGCAGGCTCATTGTAAAGAGCGTCAAAAGAAATAATATATTTTTCTTCATAAAAGTTTTAAGCTTTAAGTTTTGAGTGTTGAATGTTGAGTTTTGAGTGGCTATTTCGAATATTAATATCGAATATCGAGCAAGCTCTCATCAAGGCGGTGTAACACCGCACAAAAATCGCAATTCTATATGCGTAAGAAATCATCGCCAGCCCCGTAGGGGCACAGGCTTCGCTGGCGATACCCAAACTCTGGCGAAGCTATAGCATAGCCAGCTACATCCCTCTCCTTTTTGGAAAAGGAGAGGGCTTGGGAGAGGATTAAGGACCCCCTCCTGGGAGGGGGACAGGGGAGGAGAAAAATCCCTCTGATGAAGAGAGATGAAGAGAAAAGTATTACCCTTCTCTGAAGAAGTCGAGAGCTTCCTTGATCTCCTCGGTCGTAGCAGTCTGATTGATACGAATATCCCCGATGCCACCGAGCAATGTGAAGTTGATGATGCCGTTCTGGTTCTTCTTGTCGTGGGTCATCAGCTCGATGAGCTCATCGTAGTCATCGCAGGTGATACCGAGCGTACCATAGTATTCCTTGATAAAGGAAACCGTAGCTCTCATCTTCTCCGTAGGGAATCCCGTCTTCGTCACGCTGAGGTATAGCTCGCATATCAGTCCGAAGGCCACGGCATAACCGTGCAGGATTGGCTTGCGCTTCAACGCCCAGCTCTCGAAGGCATGGCCGAAGGTGTGACCTAGGTTGAGCGCCTTGCGGATGCCGTGCTCGTGCGGATCTTCCTCCACCACGCGCTCCTTCACCTTCACGCTGTCAGCCACCATCTGCTGCAAGTGCTTCAGGTCGGGTTGGTCGAGGTCGAAGCTCACCAGTTCCTCCCACATCTTCTCCGTAGAAATCAGCCCGTGCTTCAGCATCTCGGCGTAACCCGAGCAGATGTTCTCGGTGTCGAGGGTGCGCAGAAACTCGGTGTCGAGAATGACGTACTTCGAGTCGTTGAACACACCGATTTCGTTCTTCAAACCATTGAAGTTGATGCCCGTCTTGCCGCCCACGGAGGCATCCACCATGGCTAGGAGTGTCGTCGGGATGTTGATGAAGTTGATGCCACGCTTGAAGGTGGAGGCAGCGAAACCACCGAGGTCGGTCACCATGCCGCCGCCCAGGTTGATGAGGCAGGAGTGGCGGGAGCCCCCGCCGTCGCCGAGCGACTTCCATACATGGGCGAGGGTGTCGAGGTCCTTGTGGGTGTCAGTGGCGCCGATGGTGATCACCTGCGCCTTCTTGAGGGTGAAGTAATGCTGTATGACAGGCAGGCATTTCGCCTGGGTCGTTTCGTCGACGAGGATGAAAATCTTGTCGTGCTCGCATTCCGAGAGTGCGTTGGCTATCTCGCTTTCGAGATGGGTAGATATGATAATTCTCTGATTCATAACATATACATTTTGATTAATTGCCCACAAAGGTACATCAAAAAAATGACTTTCGTGCATAGAAAAGTAATAAAATGCTTAAAATTTCGTTTTTCTTTAAACTTTATGTTAGGATAAGCGTCTAAAAATGCAAAGATAATAACAAATCAAGTTAGTAACGTCATAAACAAATCATGTTTTAGAACATAATAACTTATTACAATATTACAATTACAATGAAAAAATCAATCCTGACGATGCTGTTGCTCTTGGTCACGATGGCATCGTATGCGCAGGAGCGCCTGATTAGCGGTGCCATAACCGACCGCGACACCAAGGACCCTGTGGAGCAAGCGACCGTTCAGTTGCTCAAGACCGACAGTACCTATGTCACGGGCGGCATCAGCAACGAGAAAGGTCTTTTCCATTTCAATGCCCCTCAGAACGGCAAGTATCTCCTCAAAATCTCCAGCGTGGGCTACAAGACCACCATCAAGCGCATCATCATCGCCGACGACAAGAACCTGGCGATGGGCAATGTTGTGCTGGGTGCCGACGCCATCATGCTGAAGGGAGCCGTGGTGACGGCGATGGCGCAGAAGGTGACGATGAAGGAAGACACCTTCGTGTATAATTCCGCCGCCTATCGCACCCCGGAAGGTTCCGTGGTCGAGGAGCTCGTGCGTCGCTTGCCGGGTGCCGAGGTTTCCGACGACGGTACCATCAAGATCAACGGCAAGCAGGTGAAGAAAATCCTCGTCGATGGCAAGGAGTTCATGAACGGCGACACCAAGACCGCCCTCAAGAACCTGCCTACCAACATCATCGACAAGATCAAGGCATACGACCAGAAGAGCGACCTCGCCAAGGTGACAGGCATCGACGACGGCGAGGAGCAGACCGTGCTCGACTTCAATGTCAAGAAGGGCATGAACAAGGGTATGATGTCCAACATCGACCTGGCGATGGGAACGAAGGACCGCTATTCCAGCCGACTCTTCGGAGGCTACTTCAATAGCAACAACCGATTCATGATCTTTGGCAACGCCAACAACACCAACGACCAGGGATACCGTGGAGGACCTGGCAGGGGATTCGGTGGAGGCAGTGGCCTGAACGCCAGCAAGATGCTTGGCCTCAATTATAACTACGAGAAGAAGGACAAACTCAGTTTCAATACCTCTCTGCGTTGGAACCATGGAGACGGCGATGCCTGGAACAAAAATTCCAGCGAGAACTTCATGGGTAGCTCCACCTCGTTCAGCAACAGTATCTCCCAGAGGTTCTCTCGCAGCAACTCATGGAACGGCGACATCCGTCTGGAGTGGAAGCCTGACACGATGACCAACATCCTTTTCCGTCCTTCCGTCTCCTGGAGCACAAGCGACGGCAGCAACAGCGGAGTGTCGGCATCCTTCAACCAAGACCCATACCAGTTTGTGGACGACCCTCTCTCCGACGAGGGAGCGGAGGAACTGGCCAAGAACGAGGCGCTGGTCAACCGTCAGCAGACCTATGGCTTGAGCTATTCCAAGAGCAACAACATCAACGGTATGTTGCAGTTCAATCGCAAGCTCAACTCCATGGGGCGTAACGTCACCGTCCAGTTGAACGCCCGATACACCGACAGCGACAGCAAGAGCATCTCCTTGCAGAACGCCCACCTCTATCTCGTCAAGACATTGGAGGGCACGGATTCCACCTACCAGACCAACCGTTACAACCTCACGCCTTCGAAGAACTACAACTACAGTGCTCAGGCCACCTATAGCGAGCCCCTGTGGAAGGCCACCTTCCTCCAGTTCAGCTACAAGTTCACCTACAGCTATTCCAAGAGCGACCGCAGCACCTACGACTTCAGCGACTATAGCTTTGCCGGCATCCATCCGGTATATCGCTCATGGGACAGCTACCTAGGCAAGATAGAAGGCAATCTCGAAGATTACAAGAGTGAGAACTTGAGCCGCTTCTCGGAGTACAAGAACTACACCCACGAGATACAGGTGATGATGCGATTTATCCGCCAGAAGTACAATCTGAGCTTTGGTGCTATGATTCAGCCACAGCAGTCGAAGTACATACAGGATTACCAGGGAGTGCACGTGGATACTGTGAGAAATGTGGTGAACGTGAGCCCGACCCTCGATTTCCGTTACAACTTTTCCAAGCAGAGCCGCTTGCGTGTAAGATACCGTGGATCCACCTCGCAGCCAAGCATCTCACAACTGCTCAACATCGTGGACGATAGCAATCCGCTCAACATCTCGATGGGTAACCCAGGCTTGAAGCCATCGTTTACCCAGAGCTTCAATCTCTTTTACGACAACTCGGTGATGAACCACAATCGCAACATAGTCACTTATGCTAATTTCTCGACCACGAGCAATAGCATCAGCGACAAGGTGAGCTACAACGAGCAGACGGGTGGTACCATCAGAAGACCCGAGAACATCAATGGCAACTGGAGTGCAAGGGGAGGCTTTGTGTTCAATTGCTCCCTTGACTCGGCGGGCGTATGGAACGTGAACACCAATACGGGCTTGAGCTATGAAAACATGGTGAGCTATCTGAGCTTGGACAAGATGCAAGACTCCCAGAAAAATACGACCCGAAAACTCAATTGGGACGAGCACGTCAACTTCAGTTACCGCAACGACTGGTTGGAGATAGGCATTGATGGCAATGTGTCTTATATCCATGCCAAGAACAAGCTTCAGCCTAACAGCAACCTAGACACCTGGCAGTTCTCCTACGGTCCTAGTATGACCTTGACGGCTCCTTGGGGCACAAGCCTGAGCACAAGCCTTTCTTGCAGCAGCCGCCGTGGTTATAGCGACAGCAACATGAACACCGACGAGTATGTCTGGAACGCCCAGCTCGCCCAGAGCTTCCTGAGGGGTAAGCCTCTCACCGTGATGCTCCAGTTCTATGACATCTTGCAGCAACAGAGCACTCTGTCTCGCACGATTTCCTCTATGTCACGCAGTGACTCGGAGTATAATGCCATCAACAGCTATGTGATGCTCCACGTGAACTATCGCTTGAACCTCTTCGGTGGCAAGCAAGCTCGCCGCGAGGGACGTGAAGGTCCTGATGGAAGACACCCTGATATGGGAGGCCGCCCATTCAATGGCGGTGGTCGCCCGATGGGTCCTCCTCCAGGGGGCAGAAGATGGTAATATAAAAAACAAAACAGCCGCTTTTCCGATGGTGTATCGGAAGGCGGCTGTTTCCTTTGTTATGATTTCTGTTTTCTGAGGATGATCAGGGTGACTCCGGCGAGGATAGCGACGATGCCGACACCTAGCTGGAAGGTGAAGCTCTCGCCAAAGATGAACACTCCGATGATGACTGCTGTCACGGGTTCCAAGGCTCCCATAATGGCGGCTGGCGTGCTGCCGATGAGGTTGATGCTTATGGTCATGAAGAAGAGCGATAGCACCGTAGGGAGCAAAGCCAACTGCACACCGCAGAGCCACTGCTTAGGTGTCTCCAACAGTTGGAAGTGCTCACCCGAAATCCATGTGAAGACAGCTACGGTCAGCAAACCGAACACCAAGATCCAGAAGGTGAACTTCACGTTCGACATCGGGCACTCCTTCCATTGGTTGACCGAGATGATGTAGACGGCATACAATAGCGAGGAGGCCATCACGAGGGCGAAGCCTGCCGTGCTCAACTTCTCGTTGCCGTCGCCCTGGTAGAGCAATCCCACACCCGACACGGCGAGGAGGATGGCGAGCGAGGTGGTCCACGTCACCTTCTCATGGAAGAACACCGTCATCAGCACCGCCGTCATGATGGGGTATACGAATAGCAGCGTGCTGGCGATGCCCGCCGCCATGTAGTGGAAACTCACGTAGAGCGTGGTGGAGGAGAGGGCGAAAAAACTGCCCAGAAAGGCAAGCCTGATGGCATGCCCCCACTTGATGGCGAAGCTCTCCCGGCGGAACATCATCACAATGGCGAACATCACCACTGCCAAGAGGTATCGGTAGGTCAGTACCGAGCCTGAGGAGAATCCATCTTTGTAGAGTTCGAGGGTGCCCAAAGGATTGGTTCCATAACATACTGCGGCGATGATGCCAGCCGCAAAGCCTTTTACTTTATTACTGTTGCTCATTTTCTTTTTTGATGCAAAGTTACATATAATTTTTGAAGGAATAAGATATTTTTGCTTTTTCTTTTTGTCCTTTGGACGAAAAGTTGTACTTTTGCCGCCGAAATAGGTTTATTGGTAAAAACTCAAAACAGTTTTGTAGCAAAAACTCGAAACAGGTTAATAGACAAAAGATATATTATGGAACCAACTCGTAAAATCGAAAAGGTGAGTCTCCGTAACCTCCACATGGAAGACTACGACCAGCTCGCCAAGTCTTTCAAGCGTATCTACGCCGACTCGGATGTGTTCTGGACACGCGAACAAATCCAAAAACTCATTACTATCTTCCCTGAAGGCCAGGTGGTCATCATCGTCGATGACAAAATCGTGGGCTGCGCCCTCTCCATCATCGTCAACTACAACATGGTGAAGGGTGACCATACCTATGCGCAAGTCACGGGCAACGAGACCTTCAACACCCACGACCCTCATGGCAACATCCTCTATGGCATCGAGGTGTTCATTCACCCTGACTATCGTGGACTCCGACTGGCTCGCCGTATGTACGAGTACCGCAAGGAACTCTGCGAGAAGCTCAACTTGAAAGCCATCATGTTTGGCGGTCGTATCCCTAACTACCATAAGTATGCCGACCAGATGCGCCCGAAGGAATATATCGAGAAGGTGCGCAACCGTGAAATCTACGACCCGGTGCTCACTTTCCAGTTGTCCAACGACTTCCATGTGCGTCGTGTCATTCGCAACTATCTTCCTTCCGACGAGGAATCAGAACACTGCGCTACCTTGTTGCAGTGGGACAACATCTATTATCAGCCACCTACGGACTCATACGTGGAGCGTCGCCCAACTGTGCGCATCGGACTGGTGCAGTGGCAGATGCGTCCTTATGCCTCGGTGGACGACCTCTTCGAGCAGGTGAAGTTCTTCGTTCACTCGGTGAGCGACTACAAGAGCGACTTCATCCTCTTCCCGGAGTATTTCAACGCTCCATTGATGGCGAAGTTCAACGACTTGGGCGAGGCGCAGAGCATCCGTCAGATGGCGCAATACACGGAGCAGATACGTGACCGCTTCCGTGAGTTGGCGATTACCTACAACATCAATATCATCACGGGTTCCATGCCTTATCTCAAGGACGACGCCCTCTACAACGTGGGCTTCCTCTGCCGTCGTGACGGTAGCGTCGATATGTACGAGAAGATTCATGTGACACCTGACGAGCAGAAGTTCTGGGGCTTGACGGGGGGTAGCCACATCCAGACCTTCGATACCGACTGTGGCAAGATAGGCATCGTCATCTGTTACGATGTGGAGTTCCCGGAGCTGTCTCGCCTGATGGCGCAAGATGGTATGCAGATACTCTTCGTGCCATTCATGACGGATACGCAGAACGCTTACTCACGAGTGAGAGTTTGTGCCCAGGCTCGTGCCATCGAGAACGAGTGCTATGTGGCGATAGCGGGTAGCGTGGGCAACTTGCCTCGTGTGCGCAACATGGATATTCAGTATGCGCAGAGTGCCGTGTTTACGCCATGTGACTTCGCCTTCCCGAACGATGGCAAGAGGTCGGAGGCAACTCCTAACACGGAGATGATTCTGATCTCGGATGTCGACTTGACGCTCCTGAACGAGCTTCATACGTATGGTGCGGTGAGGAATATGAGGGATCGCCGCAAGGATCTCTATGAGTTGAAGAAAAAGTAATGTATAAGATAGATATTTCGGAGCGGACGCTCCACTTCAAGCAACCTGCTGGTACGTCTCGTGGGGTTTATACGACGAGACACAGCTATTTTCTTACGCTCTCGGATTCGGATTATCCAAATGTGAAGGGCGTGGGGGAGTGTGCTACACTGCCCGACCTCAGCTGCGACGCCAAACCTGAATATGAGGTGACGCTCAGGCAGGTGTGTCAGATGGTGGAGCAGATGGGGCGCATCCCTTACGATATGATTCGTGCTTATCCGAGCATCACTTTCGGGTTGGAGTCGGCATTTGCGGATTTCTTCCATCAGGCAAACCTTGCTTTGAAGGGTGCTTTTGTCGCTCCAGCTTGGGCTGGCGACTTGGCTCATCTCTACGACTCTCCTTTCGCTCGGGGTGAGGAGGGTATCACCATCAATGGCCTTGTGTGGATGGGTACTTACGATGAGATGTATGAACGGTTGGAGGCAAAGTTGAAGGCAGGTTTCCACTGTGTGAAACTTAAGATTGGTGCTATCGACTTCTTTAAGGAACTCGACCTCATTAAGCATATTCGTCAGGATTTCAACAAGGAACAGGTGGAATTGCGTGTGGATGCCAACGGTGGCTTTACACCCGAGAATGCGATGAGTCGATTGGAGGCGTTGGCACAGTATGATATCCACTCCATTGAGCAACCTATCAAACAGCATCAATGGCCAAGGATGGCGGAGCTGTGTCGCCAGTCTCCTCTTCCTATCGCCCTCGATGAAGAACTGATAGGGGTGAATGTGCGTTCGATGAAGCAAGCTTTACTCGACACCATCCGTCCTCAATACATCATCTTGAAGCCGTCTCTCCATGGAGGCATGTATGGTTGCAAGGAATGGATTTCATTGGCTCAGGAGCGAGGCATCGGAAGTTGGATAACCTCGGCGCTGGAGAGCAATGTCGGTTTGAGTGCCATCGCTCATTTCTGTGCCAAAATGTATGGTCCGAAAGTCCAGATGCCGCAGGGATTGGGCACAGGTCAGCTCTTCACCGACAACATCCCGATGCCTTTGGAAATCAAAGGGGAGAAACTTTGGAATGTTGAGTGTTAACTGTTAACGCGTAACTGCATTTTTTGAAAAAGAAGATTCATGAAACTGAATGATTTTCTAGATGATTGGACTTCACCAAGTGATAGGATTCTCGTTCATACCAGTGGCTCCACTGGCAAGCCGAAGCCGATGATGGTGGAGAAAGAGAAAATGCTCAACTCCGCTCGCATCACTTGTGACTTCTTAGGTTTGAAACCGGGCGACACCGCCTTGCTCTGTATGTCGCTCGATTATATCGCAGGCAAGATGATGGTGGTGCGTAGCATCGAACGGCATCTTCAACTCGTCTCTGTCAAGCCATGCGGACATCCCCTCTCGGATGAGTCTCTTCAGAACTCTCAGTGCGTAGGCTTCGACTTCGTGGCGATGGTTCCGATGCAAGTCTATAACAGCTTGCAGGTGCCGAAGGAGCGAGAGCGCTTGAGCCGTATCAAGCACTTGATTATTGGCGGTGGAGCCATCGACGATGCCTTGGCTGCAGAACTTCGTCCGTTGCCGAATGCCGTATGGAGCACGTATGGCATGACCGAGACCCTCTCTCATATCGCCCTTCGAAGATTGAATGGCGAGGAAGCCAGCGACTGGTATCAGCCATTCGATAGTGTGAAGATAAGCACCAACGAGGATGGTTGTCTCGTCATCGACGCTCCCTTGGTTTGTCCAGAGACTCTGGTGACCCATGACATCGTTGAACTAAAAGAAGAATCAGCGTCATCTGCGAAATCTGCGGGAGAAAAGAAAATTCTCTTCCGTATCAAGGGCAGGAAGGACAACGTGATATGCAGCGGTGGCATCAAAATCCAGATAGAGGAAGTGGAGGACAAGCTCCGTCCACATCTCATCGTCCCCTTTATGCTCGCCAAGAAGAAGGACGAGAAGTTTGGCGAGATATCCGTACTCATCACCGAGTCTCACGACTTGCAGGAGGTGGAGCGTATCTGCCGAGCGGTATTGCCGAAATATTGGATTCCCAAGGAATACCTCCATTTCGACCAGTTGCCATTGACAGAGACTGGCAAACCAAAGAGAAGTATTTTGCAGGAAAGCATCTAAAGCCCCCGTCTATGCAGGCTAAAAAATCCGATAAAGCTTCAATGTAAGCCTTATCGGATTTTTATGAATCAATCAAATTATTCCCTATAATCTCTCTCTATATATAATCAAGATTATAAGCAAGCTCTCATCAAGGCGGTGTAACACCGCACAAAAATCGCAATTTTATTGCGTAGAAAATCATCGCAAGCCCCGTAGGGGCACAGGCTTCGCTTGCGATACCAAAACTCTGGCGAAGCTATAGCGTAGCCAGCTACATCCCTCGCCCCTATGGTAGGGGCGTAGGGCTTGGGTATTGGGGTAAGGACCCCCTCTTCACAAGAGGGGGACAGGGGAGTCGATTAATTCTCCATGAACTTCTTGGCAGCTCTGAGCTGGTGTCTCATTACGCTGAGGAACTCCTGGCTCTCCTGCAACACATTGAGATAGACAAGCGAAACCTTCAGTAACGTGTTGTCGCCCATGTTCTGGATGCGGTCGATGTGCTTCTTGCGGATGATGGAAAGTTCGTCCTTGCAAGCATCAGCCTCGGCGAGAATCTCACGATAGTTCTCATAGCGCCCTGTCTCTATCTGCTCGCAGCTCATCTTCATGAGGTCGTTGATCTTCTGGCGTACAGAAGTGAACTCCTTGATGTACTCCTCAGGCAGAGGATTGAAGTTGTTATCGACGTGCTCCTTGATAGGGTCGAGCATACGGCGGAGAGAGTAGATGAACTGCTGGTTGCTGTTGGCACCCAGGTGGAACCAAGTGTTTCGCTCGATGGCGACATCCATCGGAGAGCGTTTCAGACCCAACATCTCCTGGCGGCGGAATTTCTTGAGCATATCCTGCTCATTTCGCAACTCCTTGTTGGCATGGCGCAGGTCACGAGTGTTCTCGTTGGCAAGACCATCCATGATGAGATTGAACTCGTTGAGGGCGAAGTGACACACGTAGCTCTGTGTCTTGCTCACGTGCTTGCGGAGCATATCCCACACAATCTCTGGGTCGTGGGCACGCATCATGAGCTGGAAGCTGTTGCTCTTGCTCTCTTGTTTCTGCTTCTTATTGTACTGGATGTTGCTACGGATGAGCATGAAGATGACGATAGCCATGAATGCTGCCTTGATGACGATGCCCCCGAAGTACATGGCGAGACATACGATGGAGCAAGCGAAGAAGGCAACTCCGGCTGTGATAAACCATCCACCGATGACACTCAGCACGCCTGTGACACGGAACACGGCGCTCTCACGACTCCAAGCTCGGTCGGCAAGTGAGGAACCCATCGCCACCATGAAGGTAACGTAGGTGGTAGAGAGAGGCAACTTGAGGTTGGTACCGATGGTGATGAGCATGGAAGCCAATACGAGGTTGACGGCGGCACGCACCACGTCGAAGGCTGCGTTCTCCTCCAGTTCCACATCGTTCTTATTGAATCGAGAGTTGATCCAGTTCTTCAATCCCTGTGGCAAGTAATGGTTGAGCCAAGAGTCGGAAGCCTGGCAGTTGCGCACGATGACACGAGCCACCTTGGAGCTACCAAACATCTCGTCACCCTCGTCCTGACGACTCAAATCGACGGAAGTCTTGATGACGTTCTGCGCTTTCTTGGAGGTTGCCATGGCGACAATCATCACCGCACCTGCTGCAAGCAGATAGAGAGGAGTAGTCTTGGCGCTCTCCATCAAGGAAGTCATCAAGTAGGAGTCTGGAGCAGCACCGTTGGCATTGGCGGTGAAGTCCTGATAGCTGGAGAGACCAGCGAGTGGCACACCGATAAAGTTCACAAGGTCGTTGCCTGCGAAAGCCATCGCCAAGGCGAAAGTTCCCATCAAGACGGTGAACTTGAAGATATTGACACGGCAGAGGTGCAAGAATTCCATCACGATGGCTGATACCACGAAGGTGATGACGAGGAGCATCCCGATGTTGTCATCAATGTAGTCCTTGACATTCTCTGGCAAGTAAGGACTCTTGCCCAAGCCCTTCATGAAGATGAAGTAGGAGAGGGCGGTGAAGGCGATACCACCAAAGATGGCAATGGAGTAGCGACTGTGCTTCTTGTAGTTGAAGGTGAAGACCACACGGGAAATCCACATCACAATCATACCGAAGAAGAAAGCGATGGCGACACTGGCGAAGATACCGATGATGACCTCCAACGCCTTGTTGCTGTTGAGCAGCACGCCGTAGTTGAGGCTTGGGTCGCCCCACATCTTTAATGTCGCGAGGATGAAGGCACCACCCAACAACTCAAACACCAGCGAGACGGTGGTGGAAGTAGGCATACCTAAGGTGTTGAACACATCCAGCACGATGACATCGGTCACCATGACGGCGAGGAAGAGCGTCATCACTTCCTCGAAGGTGAAGTGGTCCGGGCTCATGATGCCATGTCGTGCGATGTCCATCATACCCGACGACATGATGGCACCGAGCACCACACCACAGGATGCGATGATCAGCACCGTGCGAAACTTCGCCACCTTGGCTCCGATGGCGGACTGCAGGAAGTTGACAGCGTCGTTGCTGACTCCCACGAAGAGATCAAACACTGCCAGACAGAGCAGGAAGATCACGATACATAAATAAATCGTACTCATATTTTCTTTTTGAATTGTATTATCTATTTCACGGTGCAAAGTTACGAGTACGATGTTACAGGCGATTTAAACAGGTGTTACAATTCTGTTAAACTGATTTTTTTTGCTTTTTTAGTTGTAGATATTGGATTATATCAATTATTATTTGTAACTTTGCCCCAAAAGAAATGTGAAGTGATATGGAACAGCAAACAACACTAACTTCTGGTCAGATAAGCATCATGATTAATGCCCAGATTAAGGATATGGTCACTTGGTTGATGGAAGACTTCAAGTATTCCCTTGAGGAGGCCTTGGATTGTGTCTATAATTCCGAATTGTTTGAGAAATTACAGGATTTAAGTACTGGTCTCTATTATCAGAGCTCAAGTTATAACTATGAGCTCTTGAAAAATGAGATGAAGTATGGTAAAATTGCTTAATGATTATGGAACAGGACAATAAAACATATTATATCATATATTGTATCAGTCAATTTGCCCGGCATTTTAACATAACATTGAAGCAAGCTTATGCTTATTTAAAACGGCATAAAGGGCTTGATTTCTTATATGAATGTTATGAGGCTGAGCATCTGCAGTCGTTGGATGATGCAGTGGAGGATTTGTCTGTAATTTGCCATAGAAATGGAGGGGCGTTGGTATGTTAGAATTATATCATGGCTCTAATCAAGCAATAGGGCAAATCAAACTGTCTTTGTGTAAGCCTTACAAGGATTTTGGCAAGGGCTTTTATCTGACAGATATTTTGCAGCAAGCTTTGAACATGGCTTATAGGCGAACTCGTGTCGTTGGTTCTGGAACTCCAATAGTCACGAAATATTTATTTGACGAAAAGTTATTGTGTGATGGTAACTTGAAAGTTTTGTCATTTGATGCGCCATCCAAGGAGTGGGCAAAGTTTATCTTGGCTAATCGAGACAGAAAATCTAAGTTTGTACATGACTATGATGTTGTTGTCGGTCCTATAGCAGATGATGGAGTCGCATTTCAATTGCAAAAGTTCAAGGATGGAGGTATAACCTTGGATGAACTGGTAAGAGAATTGACCTATAGGCATTTGAATCGTCAATATTTCTTTGGTACAGAAAAGGCAATAAGTTTGTTGCAAAGAATCATGTAGAGAAATAAAAGCCGTTTAGAATTTTCAATCTTGTGAGAAATTCTAAGCGGTTTTTTCGTGCAAATGAGCTGGTAGATTATTCGTAAAGTGTTGTAGGTAACTTTATGGTACATTTCTCATTGACAAAGTCATCAAACTCTTGGCTTACTCGCCGCATCCAGTCGGGAAGCATTTTCAAGGCTTTGTAAACAATAGGGGCGGGCATTTCCTTATAATAGGCGTAAGCCATCGGACAAGCAATAGCGGCAAGTGTGTCAGAATCGCCTCCGAGCGATATGGCGAGTCGCAGACAGTCGATATAGTCCTTGGAAGCGATGAAACTGATGATGGCAGGACCTATCGTTCCAGGGCAAGTGCTATTGAATGTATAGTCGTCATGGATGTCCTGGTACGACTTGTTGGACCAATAAGGATAATATTTATCTAAGACAAATTGGCGAATGTATTCTTTGTCGTGTCCAGTCTTCAGGTAAAATATGGCGAGAGCTGTGGCAACGGCACCCTTAATTCCTTCGGGATGATTGTGTGTTGGTTCGGCGGTGAGGGTGGCAAGTTTAATGCACTCTTCTTCTGACTGTGCTAACCAACCTGCCGAACTGCATCGCATGGCAGAGCCATTGCCCACACTTCCGTATGGAAGGTGATCATGCGACTTCATCCATTCCTTAAATCTCTTGCCAAAACCTGCGTCTGGGTATTGGTTGGCGCACATCCAAAGGTTGTCTGCCATATTTTTTCCCTTGATGAAAGCCTCTGCGCAAGCGAAGGTACATACCGTGTCGTCTGTGAAATGTGCCCGTGAGGAGAACATCTTTACGGCATTATAGTCTTTGGTACGATGGCTTCTGCCTTCGTATGCGCTGCCCGCAATGTCGCCGATGGCAGCACTTAATAGATAATTGTTCATAGTCTTTTAAGTTTTTATGATGATGCTATAAGTAAATGGTGCAAAGATAGTTATTTCTTTTTACTTTTAGCGAATGAGAGCAAAAATTTAAATATCTTTAGGTAAAGTGGAAAGAATGCTGATATCATGTAACCAAGCCATCCTTCTCGTAGATGTAGAAGCTTAAAGGGTAAAATGGAAAATCACAAGGCTTGCGATTTAAAATACTTTTTCTAAGAAGAACAAGTTTGGTAGAAATCTATTATCTTTGCACCGAATTTAGAACATAAGTAATCCTAAAAATAAAGAAAAAATGATGTTACATAAAGAAAATAGCAAAAAAGTTTGGAAGTTAAAGAAGTATTTTATATTTTTGCACTTGTTCCCACGCTGATGTTCCTTTAAGGGGATGGAAGTGGCAGGGGCATATATACATAAATAAGGCGTTACTTGACGCTTTGATTTTGACAGCTTAAGAATCTCGCAAATTCAAACTGTTCGTCAAAAACAAAGCAGCGGTGGACGCCCCAATGGGTGTATTGTATTATAATTGCAATTGTGTCTGTATATTTATGGATACGATTAGTAGTTCTTATATATAATGTACACATCAGCGTGGGGCTTTCGGCGTTGCTCGTTTCGACGAACAGGGCAATGCGAGAGCCTTTAAGCTGTGAAACGAGTGACAAGGATTGGCTCCACGTTTCTTTTTATGTGTATAGCAATAGAGTAGTAATCTACTGCCAAGGAAGCCAGCTGTATTAACCTTTTGTGTGGAAATGGGCATTTTGAGTATTTTAAAAAGTAAAAAAAGAGACTTCTCACGGAACAAAAGTGGAAGTACTGTATCTTACACTATGCAATCCCAAAGAAATGGGCTTATTGTGATTTCTGTAAAATCAACTTTAACTCCAGATGGTAAGGATGGTGTAACGTTTTCTTGTTTTAATAGTTTTGTGGGAAAATTTGGAATGACCATGTTGGAAGAATCTGACTTTATCAGTGACATTAAATCTTTTTTGACGATGTTGGATAATTCTTCTAGTACAGATAATAGTTATTATAATAAGGTGATAACTGAGGCTCTGCAAAAGCATCAACAGACTTTTGGTCGTATTATTGATACTGATCTTTATACAATAGAAGCAGAGTTATGGTTGTTATTAGAAAATGACCTGAAAAATAAGATTAAGAGAATTGATTTCTTGGATGCGGTATTGACTTGTGCAGAACAAAGATTTAGTAACAGTCTTTTTATCGCACAGTATGTACGAACACCACATGGCATTATGCCGCAACTTGTCAAGTTTACAGATATTAAAAAATAAAGCAAACAATGGATAGATGGCCTATTTTTCAAACTCTAACATTTAAAGAGTTTCCTTTTCCGGTTGATCGATATGAAGAATAGGTCGATGGTAAGCTAATATCGCAAGGTGAAGTTCATTTTACTATTCGCTTTAAACAGCATAATGGTGGAATCTTCACTAAAGCAGGTTTAATAACAGTGGATTTACAGAATAATCCTATTCCTGAGAAAATCCTATCAAAGTTTGAGTTTTTGATAATTGCATAACGAATGCAGATCGTCTTGTATTTTATATCAATGCTGAACAATCTAACATTAATGATGCAGGACTTCAAGCTATTGGTTTGGTAATGGGATATTCTCGAAAGAAAAAGAAGTATGTGGAGAAAGAACCTATTATCGGCAATGTTTTTACTGTCAACCAAAAGGTGGCAAAAGTTGCTTTTCGTTTCGTGAATCCTGATAGATTAATTGAATTTTACTAAATGAAGTAATAGCAATGGATGAAGTGAAAGGATATTTAGAGTACAATGGAGTGATTCATAAGATTCAATCTTTTGAGCAACTTCAAAATCTTTGGAACAGTATAGAAGATGATTCTGACGGAATTGATGACTCTTATCTTGAAAATGAGGATGATTATTACAATGAATGGGATGATTATGGAACATCAGGAGAAAAGTATGGCTTCTATAATGGATATAGCGATGATGTTATAGATGATGCTTTTGATGGGTGTCCAGAGGCAACTTGGAATGTTGATTAATATTTTCATTTATTTGTGAATTAACTCTAATGATAATAATTAAAAATGATATACAATGAAAGAGGTAAATGGTTACTTAGAGTACAATGGATTGATTTATAAGATACAGTCTGTTGAGCAACTTCGAGATTTTATGAATGGTCTTGGAGAAAAAGCAAAAGAAATGACAGAGCAAGAACTCGTGGCTTTATGTGCCAACCCAAATCCAAATGGAGATTCTGATAAAGAATTTAGTGATAGTTGCGGTGTAAACTATTTCTTAGATGGGAAAAAGTTGATACAAGGAAATAGAACTTTGAGAGAATACAAAGTTGCAGAAGGAACGGTTGCTATTTGTGACAACGCTTTTGATTTGCGTGGAGAACAAAATTTTAAAAAGATATTGTTCCCTAGTACCGTTGTTGCTATAGGTAAAGAGGCATTTTCTTGTGCAAGGGTAAGGGATGTAATATGGTCTGCTAATCTGAAATATATCGGTAATAATGCTTTTTATTGTTGCAGTCTTTTAAGGTCTGAACAAGATTTGGATTTACCTCAATCATTAGCTTATATTGAAGCCAATGCCTTTTATGGTTGTAAAAGCTTTACGAGTATTTCTTTCCCTGATTCTATTATAAAAATAGATAGTCATGCTTTTAAAAACTGCAAATCACTAGAGTGGGTTTATATTCCTGATACTATTACAGAAATAGGCTCAGGGGTCTTTGAGGGTTGCGAAAATCTAAAGGAAATCAGAATTCCGAAAGGTAGCCGCACTAAGTTTGAGAAGCAATTGCCTTTCTCTGTAGATAAGTTTGTTGAAGTATAATTTAAATTGATGGATAGCTATGACTAAATATACAATCCAAAGTATAGGCAAAGTAGATTATGGAGATTATAAGGGTGTTGTTAGAGTTACTGCTACAAAAGTAAGTGGTTTTTGGGTTTCTTTATTCTTTCCGCCTGAAGAAACTTATTTCGTTATTTCTGAAGGTAGTCCTATATATGAAGAGGTGAATGTAGCAAAACGCAATAACTCAAATTGTGATATTCCCAAAATTTCCTTTGTTGCAAAGAAAGTTAATGGTATAGTTTATAGAGTTGAAAAATCTTTAGCTTTTTATGAAAGGGAGAAGGCTAAACGATTAGCAGAAGCAAAGCGTAAAGCTGATGAAGAAAGAAAAGCTAAAAATTTGCAAGCTCTAAGTAAAAAAGAGGAATCTGACAAGGAAAACAAAAAAGAAAAAGTAAATAAACAAATTGATACTGCGTTCAAAAAGTCAAAATTGCAAAAAATAAGTCTTGCAAATTTTCAAGTTTGTGTTGATGAAAATGCCAGCTTTTCAGACCAAATGGCAGGAATAGCAAGTAATGCGAACCTTTGTTTTGTTTCAGGAAATAGGCAGGGAGTTACAGATAATTTAGTTTTATTGTATACAAAGGTACAGGGCTATAATAGTCATTTACTTAAGGGTCTTGAGGCAAAAGATGGACAAGTTGTAGGCTTGGCTTTTATTAAGATGGCATTATATTTTACTAATGGCAATTTCTTGGTTAATGAGGTTGCTGCTCAGAATGCATTTTATTGCTTGGCGAAGAATTATTTCTTATGTAAAAATACCATTGCTCTTCCTGCCTTGTTTACGTTGTTGTTTAAAAGACCCCAAACGATAGAAGATGAACTTTATATTCTAAATCCAGACCCAGATTTGGCTGGTTTTGGAGGAATGACACCTTCTGCTCCATATCGGAAAACAGATAGGGCTATGGAGAATAGATTGTTTGTTATGAAATATATCCTTTCTAAATTTTATGATGAGAGAAAAAAGGTATTCTTGATAGATACCACTCTCCCATATCATATTCCAAGTCAAGAGGATGTAAATATGTTTTATAAAGAATTGCAAGCAAGTAAGTTTGACAAAGAAAAGGATATGTTAGCGAAAGGTGAGGAGTTCTTCAAGAATTTATATGAGATAGTAGATGATCACTTAAATCTATGATTTATGCTTTGTTATTTGAATTATTAATTCTGAAATATTAATGATGTTAGTGGATATGTTTTGGATACTTACATATAGGTGGGCAAAGAATGATTGTAAATAAAAATATAGGACGAATCTCAAAAGTACCTATTGACTATAAAACGTTGTATAGGTCATTTTACAATACGGATGTTAGTAAATGTGAAGAGTTGGAAGCTCATTCTAATTTTGCTCATTTTTGCTCTTGGTGTACCAGCAATTTAGATGTTGATGATTTAGTAAAATCAATTACTGCTAATATGCATGATATGGAAAAATATACTTATCTCATCCATCTAAAATTTTATGAAGAAGTTGCTCTGCATGAGAATTTTATACCAGAGCTAAAAGATGCCATAATGCAAGCAATGTCAAAGAAAGTGAGACTGGATTTTTCATTTAGTCCAAAGTCGCAATTTCTTTTTGAAGATACAAAACTTCAAATTAGCATCTTTGAATTTGCGCCGTTAGATGATTAAACATATCTTGGATGTTTGTCGGTTGTAGAACTTGATGGTATCCAGCTGTGTCCAAAAGTGTAAAGTGTCATCTATGCTAATGCTCCCTTCTGGTAGAATCAAGGTACGTAGCTGGGGGGCATTTATGAATGCTCCAGCTCTTACCTTATTGACAAATGCTGGTACAGTATATTCTGTTCCTTTGATGAAGCTACATACTAAGGTGACCGAAGACAACCCATCTATTCCACAGTACAAATTGTCTCCATCTTTCCAAAAATAATTGCTTGGATAAGGGTTGATGGAATTCTTGGGGTTTCTTTTTGGGAAAAAATCCCAATTGCTGTGAGTTTGTTTGATGAATTCTTCAGAAGGTCTCATATCTACAGATTCTATATTAGGGCAATGTGGACAACAGCTAAATCCAAAGTCTTCTATGGCATCTGATAAGACAATGGACTTGAGGCTTGTGCAGTTGGCTAAAGTTTCTTCTTCCATGAACCGGACAGAGTCAGGCATGATGAATTCTTGAAGACTTTCGCAGTGCTTGAATGCCTTCTCAAATATCATTTCCAACCCCTCATTGAGAGAGACATGCTGCAAGGATAAGCAACCATAGAAAGCTTCTTGAAGTACACAGAATATTTTCTCTGGAAAAGTGATTTCATGAAGTGACTTGCAGTTGAAGAACATTCTTTTGGGAATTTCTATCATGGCAGAAGGCAAAAAAGCTGTATGTAGATGAAAACAATTTTCAAAAGCAGACTCGCCTATACTATATACATTGTCGGGAATGATGATTGTTTCAAGTGCCAAGCAATTATTAAAAGCAGATTTGCCGATTCTTTTTAAGGATGCAGGCAATGAAACTTCTTTCAAAGATGTACAGTTACGAAAACATCTATGATTGATGTTCTCTGTACCCTCTGCAACGTTGTAAGATATGAGGTCTGTAGGAACGGTCAGTAAAGTCTTGCCGTCTTCACTGTATAAGGCTCCTTGTTGGTCCTTATAAGTGTTTGTCCAATATGAAATTTCTAATTTGCTCAATGCCATAACTATAGAAAATTTTCTGCAAAAATAAAAATAATTGTTGGAATAATGGCAACTTTTGAATATTTTTATTAACTTTGAAGCAAAAATGTATAGATTATGATAGATGCAAATCAAATTGGCAATAGAACTAGTAGTTGTATCGTCGAGTTTAAGGGACTTGGCGATGGAAATATATGGGGAGGTGATGTCATTTATGTAGAGAATGCATACAATAAGCGTATGCACCGTTTTTTCCGTTTCTTTTTTTGGTATGCAAAAAAATATCTGTTTGATTCTTCTAATGGCGGATATCGTAAATTGAAGTATATTCCAAAGTTGGTGAAAAAAATCAATCAAGTGGAATATCTTAAGTATATGGCTCCTTATTTATCAGAGGTTGATACTTCTGAAATAAATATGAGTACGGAAATATTGAGAGATTATCTTGTAGATAAGGAGGATTGGAAATATCTTAAACCTGGATTTTTATTTTATAGAAATACACTTGCCAACGGTATTGACCAATGGGATTATTATCCACTTGTTGCAATAGAACATAGATGGATAAGTGTAAGGGCACAGATAAAGGAAATCTTGAAGGCACATGAAAAAGCAGATTATGATATCAGACGTTTTAGAGAACTGTATCATGGAGCGGAAAGATTTGGGTTTGGCTTGTGTTGTAAACAATATATACAAGATGAAAATTATGCCGATCGCATCTTTGATGATCCTGATTATGAGATACGAAAATTGGTAAATCAACTTCAAAAAAGCGCATGGAAGTTGCGTCAACGTGGTATTTCTTATAATATCTTGGAAAGACTTGTCCATACGGAACCAGTCATTAGTCGTTTAGTTATTACAGAAGATTATAAGATCCTTTTACCTGATTACCATAACATGGAAATCACTCTCGAACCTTTATCGAAGGCCGTATTCTTCTTGTTCCTCCGTCATCCTGAAGGTATCATCTTTAAGGATTTGCCAGATTATACCGAAGAACTGAAAAGTATATATGGGCAACTGCGCTCAACTGGGCTTACGGAAAAAGCCATCAAGAGTATAGAAGATGTTACAGATCCTACTAAAAACGCAATCAATGAAAGGTGTGCAAGGATTAGGGCTGCATTTGTGAATAAGTTTGATGAAATCTTGGCTTGTAATTACTATATAGATGGTAAGAGGGGCGAACCTAAAAAGATAAGCCTGGCAGCAGATAAAATCGAATGGGAAAAGCCTTTTTGATTTCTGATAAAGTACAATTCCGCAAGCCTTGCGAATGAAAAATCTTAGGTTTAATGATACAATCTATCTACTTTTTGATTAACTTTGCACCATCGTACAAATCACAAGATTTGCCTTATGGAATTTTCAAAAGAACTATTGGATTCATGGAATGCGCTTCGTCATAGAGCGAGACAACAAGATGAGGCGCAAGAGCAAAAGGTAAAGGTGAAGACGGAACAGTCTTTTCCTACTATCGGCATTATCGGAGCAATCGCTGGAGATTGCTTCGGGGCAGCTTATGAGTTTAATCCAGTGAAAACAACGGAGTTCAACCTCTATGCCAGCCCGATGTTTACGGATGATACGGTCATGACATTGGCTGTTGCCAAATGGTTGATGACGGATGAAGATCATTCACATGAGAGCTTAGTAAAAATTATGAAAGAGTTTGGGCATAGGTATGGTGGAGCTGGATATGGAGGAAACTTCTTATTTTGGTTGTTTTCCGAAGCGACTGAGCCGTATAATAGCTATGGCAACGGTTCTGCCATGCGAGTAAGTCCATGTGGATTTTATGCCAAAACATTGGATGAGGCTTTGGAGCTTGCCAGAATTTCTGCCGAGGTAACTCATAATCATCCAGAAGGCATCAAGGGCGCTCAGGCTATTGCCGCTTGCATATTTCTTGCTCGGCAAGGGAAGAGCAAAGCACTGATACGAGATTACATAGAGAATAACTTCGAGGGATACGATCTCCATCGTACCCTTGCCGAGATTCGTCCAGATTATAAGTTTTCAGAGATTTGCCAGACGAGTGTTCCAGAGTCTATCATCTCTTATTTAGAGGCAGATTCTTACACATCGGCGATTCGTAATGCTATCTCTCTTGGTGGTGATGCCGACACGATGGCTTGTATGGCAGGCGGTATTGCAATAGCAACCAAAGGCATGGAAATGCCAGAGGACTTGGCTTACTATATTTACAAGAATGTGCTTGATGATTATCTGCGTCAGACACTTGATGAGTTTAATATATATATCGAAGAAAATGAAAAGGCTTAATGTTGTTTTTATTTCAATATTTGTACTCCTATGTCTCTATAGTTGTGAAAATGGATCAAAAAGATCACAGATAGACGATGCTAAGGTGCAATTTTATAACGAAGAGAGTTGGAAGTTTTCACCTGCAAAGATAAGGCGGCTCGTAGAACGCTACCATTTACCCAACAATACTGTTGTGGCAGATGAAGATGAAAATGCCGTCTTATTGATGAGTGTAAACGGAAGGGATAGTGTGTCGGGTGATCATATTATCACGCTTTGGAAGTATTATAAGCAGCAACGCGATATCCAGGAGATTGTTACTTCTCATCCGTTGGCAGACTTGACTTGGTATACACCTAATAACAAGCATGGAATATCAATAGGTATGGATTCTGTCTTTACAATTAAGGAAGCGATGTTGCAGCCTGTCTTTGATAGTTTGATAGTCGTCAATGGAACGTTAGGAGAGATAGGACCGATTTATAGCTTCATCATCGATGCTGATACGAGAAAGGCAATTTTGTTACCGTCTAATCGTGGCTGCATCGGTTTCACTTCAGAAGAAGGTTTACCTATATGCCAATCTTGCCGTCGCTATGGCATTAGAGAATTCGATGAATGTTCTGTAGTCTCTGTATATGATTGGAATGGAAAGCTGGTAAAGGAAATGTCACTTGAAGGATATGAGGAGTAGGAAGCTACCTAATTAAACTTGAGGGAGAATGAATAAAAACACTGTTCTTTGGGGGAAGACTGTGCTGTGCTCAGTCTTTATAACTTTTTGTATTACAATGTTAATCTACTTGCATAATAATTATGTAGCAGTCAATGTTGCTGCAAAATATTTGTGTTTTTATGATTTACTAGCGAGCAATCTTTTGGATGTAGGATATCCTTTGTTTGTTTTTGCCTTTTTTGCCAAAAAAGTAATGGCTTGTTTGAAAAAGACAGAAAATGAAGACATGTGGATTGTTCGTGTTGCGATTCCTAGAGATGGAACCAAAGCATATCTTGTTAGATTTATAAAGGTTGTATGTGTTGCTTTGGCTTCTTATGGCATGTTTTTGGGTCTCATGATAATATTGGTGGTAATTCGATGAATGATATGAAAGTTTATTCTTTGTTATGTCTGAGCTTACGACTGATAGGTTCCTTATTTGTGGGGATGTGTTTTGCTTATATGATAGGGCGTTTGTTCTGTGCAATAGCGGCTTGGATAGTTATAGCTTGCCCTATTTTTAATCCTTTGTTTGAAGGGCATGGATTTATAGGCTTGCCGATGCTTTATAAAACAGAAACTTGGCATCGTCGGTGTTTGGAAAATCCGATATATAGTTTTTTTGTATCTATTGTTCTCATTTGGGGAGCACTTAGTGCAATATGCTTGCTGGCAAGAGTTTTCTCTGGATTATTGAAGAAGATTGCAAGGCAAAGTGAGTTTTTGTATTTGATAGCAGGTTTGGGGGTATTAGTACCATTTATGAGTGATGTTGGCTATTACATGGTATTTCGAATTTGGCGATTTTCCTTTTATCGAGCATATTTGATATTAGTTGTATCCATCCTGTTGATTTCTGTAATCCTATATTATGTAGTCTTTAGACTGGCTTTGAAATCAGAATGCTATGTTCGAATCGATTCTTTCTTCAAGTTAAACATGAAATTGTATTTCATTTTTGTCATGTTGTGTTGTACTATGTTATGTTGTGTAGGATTATTGCGCTACTGACTATTAAGGATGGAATAGTGAAAGGTGAGCTTCCTCGAAAGGTGTTGAAGGATGTCTTCAAGTGGATGGACTTTTACACCAAGATGAACTTTCTGAAAATTGGCAGAGATAACAGAATGGTATGGATATAGTAAAAATAGAACCTCTTAAATAAATACAATTATGGGAAATTTAGATTTGATAAGAGTTGTTGATGTGAATTACATCAAGGACTATACGATGGATTTGAAGTTCAGCAATGGCGAGACACGCCGTGTGGATTTCTTGCCATTGTTGAAAGGCAATAAGCGAGAAAAACTGAAAGATTTAAATAACTTCATACAGTTCGGGCTTACTCATTGGGCATTGGAATGGTATAACGGTGTGGATTTTGCACCAAATTTCTTGTATGAGCAAGGAAAGAATGTGGCTTAGTCTAGTTGTGGTATAGAAAAAATAGTGCCGCTTGGATTCTTCATATAATGATAAAAAATCCAAGCGGCTTTTCATTCTTCAATCGTTCAATGGCAAATCCTTTGAATAGCTCCTCTATTACTCCTCCACCTTGACTGATTTCTCATACAATCCATCCACGATGCTGTCGGCTAATGAGATGTTTGGTACCATGATGGTGTCGCACTCCAGGTACTCGCAAGCCTTGATGAATATCTCGGCGGCAGGGATGATGACATCGGCACGGTCTTCCTTCAATGAGAAGGAAATCTCTCGCTCCTCGATGCTGAGGGGCTGCATCATCTGGTAGAGACGCTTCAGTTCGGCGAGGGACAAATCCTTGTCGTTCTTCTTGCTGTGGCGAGCCAACTTATTGAGCTTGTTGATGTTGCCGCCCGAACCAATGATGTGGATGTCACCATATTCCTGGGCGTATCTCGTCAAGTTGTCCTTGAAGAGCTTTTCGGTCTCAGCGGTCACCTTGCCACTGAGCATACGAAGGGTTCCCATGTTGTAGGAATAGCTCTCGGCAAGCTCGCCGTCATGGATGAGGGAGACTTCTGTAGAGCCACCGCCCACATCGATGTAGGCGAAGTTGCCCTCGTTGCTGTCGGTCTTCTCCACGAGATTGTTGTAGAGAAGTTGGGCTTCTTCCTGTCCCTTGATGATTTCGAGCTTGATGCCAGTCTGCTTCTCGATTTTCTTCAAGACCTTCTTGCCGTTCTCGGCATCACGCATGGCGGAGGTGGCGCAGGCACGGAAGGCGTCCACGTCGTTGAGCTTCATGAACTGCTTGAAGCCCTTCATCATGTGGAGCATCATCTTCTCTCTTTCTTTCGATACTTTGCCCAAGGTGAACACGTCTTTTCCCAAGCGCAAAGGCACTCGGATGAACATCACTTTCTTGATGCGGTCTTCCTCACGAAGTGCCTCAGGGGTGAAACGCTTGATGAGGAGTCTGGCTCCGTTGGAACCGATATCTATGGATGCTAATGTCTTCATTTCCTTATTTTTGATAAGCTTTGTACAATTCTTCTTGGCTTCGGAATGGCTCGCCTTCCACAAAGGCATTCGTCCCCTTGCCATCGACGATACGACCATTGATGGTGTCTCTCATGCCGTAAGATACCGTTCGCATCAAGTCGGCTTGCATCTCCTCGTCATAGACTGGGGTGAGAACCTCGATGCGGTTGAGCAGATTTCTTGGCATCCAGTCGGCGGAACCGATGTAGTATCTCGGTTTGCCACCATTGGCGAAGATGAGGATGCGACTGTGTTCCAAGTAGCGGTCGATGATGCCCACACAGTGGATGTTGTCACTGAGGTTAGGAATGCCTGGAATCAACGAGCAGTTGCCACGAATCACGATGTCGATATGCACTCCTGCTTTCGATGCCTGGTAGAGCTTCGCCACCATGTCGGTGTCGGTGATGTGGTTGATTTTCATCTTCACCCAAGCCTCCTTGCCTTCGTTGGCATTCTTGATTTCGGTGTCGAGCATACGCAGGACGCGGCTCTTCATGGAGTTCGGGGAGACGAGCAGTTCGTTGAAGCGGAACTGGGTAAAAGGACGGTCGATGAAGTCGAATACCTTAGCCACCTCGTTGACAATCTTCGGACGGGCGGTCATCATCAAGTAGTCGGTGTAAATCTTGGCGTTGCCCTCATGGAAGTTACCCGTGCCGATGCAAGCGATGTTGCCTTTCTTCGACTCGATGTACAAGAGTTTGCTGTGAATCTTCAGACCCTCGACGCCGAAGATAACGTTCACGCCCTCTTCCTGCATACGCTTGCTCCACTTGATATTGCTCTCCTCGTCGAAGCGGGCTAAAAGCTCCACCACGGCGGTCACTTTCTTGCCGTTGCGGGCGGCTGTAATCAAGGCTTTCACCACCTTTGAGTCCTTTGCCAAACGGTAGAGAGTGGTCTTGATAGACTTCACCTCTGGTTTGGTGGCAGCCTCACGGAGCACACGGATGTAACCATTGAAACTGTGGTAAGGCACGTGGATGAAACGGTCTTTCTGACGTATCTGGTCGAGGATGCTCTCGTTCGACAAGAACTCAGACTTCATGATAGGAGCCCATTTCTCGTATTTCAGTTCCTTGTGACCGCAGTCCGGGAACGACATCAAGTCCTTGTGGTTCTGGTAGCGACCACCGGCGAGGGAGGCATCTAGTTCCTTGGTGTTCAGACGCTCACGCAGTTTCTTCTGCATCTCCTTAGGCATCTCACGGTCGTAGATGACACGCACTGCCTCGCCTTTCTTACGGCTGTTCACACCGAGGGCAATCTTTTCCATCGTACCGAAATCGGCATCGTTCTCCAGTTCCATCTCAGCATCCTTGGTAAACTTGAAGGAGTAAGCACGGTAGGTGCTTTCCTTGAAGCCTAAGAATACCAAAGGTAGGCAATAGCGACACACGTCATCAAGATACATGATGTTGTCGAAACCATCGCTCGAAGGAATCTTCACCCATCTGCCATAGATACGGTCTGGTACCTTCACCACGGCATATTTCTTCTTGCCCTTCTTTTCGTTATCCTTCTTATCTTTCTTTTTACTTTTATCAGAATCAGCTTCTTCATCTAGCTCAGTCTTTTCTACGGCAAGGTAGATGCGGTTGTCCTCTAATGCCGAGAGGTCGTCGATTTCGTTGAGCCAAATCGGGTTGACGGAGCCGTTGAGCTTATCGTAGAAAAATTGGGTGAGAAATTCCTTCTGCTCGTCATTGAGATTCTCTTCAGTGACGAGACGAACCTTGTGCAATTCGAGCTCGTGGAAAACTGTATCCACCGCCTCAGTGTATTCCTTCGAATAAGATTCATTGAGCTTGTTGATGGTTTTGAGTGTCTTCTTGATTTGATTCTCAGTATCCTTGTCGAGCTTGCGGTCGAGCATGCGGTTGAGCGATGCCACACGTACACGGAAAAACTCGTCGAGGTTGTTGGAGTAGATGCCGAGGAAGGACAGACGTTCGAGCAATGGCACGAACTCCTTCTCGGCTTCCTGTAGAATGCGGTGGTTGAAGTACATCCAACTCACGTCTCTTTCTACGTATGCTTTTTTGATGATTTCTTCTTTGGTCATGGTTGTATATCTTTTGATTCTGCCTTTACCTCTTTCTTCTCAGCTTTCTTTTCTGACTTAGAGGTGTTCTTCTTTTCTGCCTTTTTCTTTTCAGCTTTTTTTATACCTTTCTTTTCGGTAGAAGTTACCTCTTCATTTTTGCTATTTTTTATTGGAACTTCGAGAACGATGAAATCCGTATCACCATCGATATAGTGAAGAGCCTTGCGGAATGTCTTGCTGGAACCAGCAGGAACGATGATGTCGTGAAGCTGGTCGCAGTCATCAAAGGTGTGGCGGCTCAACTTGTTGGGAACACCAGCGAAAGTTACTTTCTTGAGCTTGTCGCACTCGGCGAAGGCATAGCTCTTCACTTCCTTTACACTTGCAGGAACGTATATGTTGTCGAGTTCGTCGCAGTCGTAGAAAGCATCATGCTCAATTTCCTTCACAGAACTTGGAATGATTACGTTTTTGAGTTGTTTCTTGCCCCGGAACGCCATCTCTCCGATGATGGTCACGCCCTCAGGGATGGTGAAACTATCAGCATTGCTCATGCAATAGACGAGACGCTTCTTGTCTGTGGTATAGACAGCCTCACCATCATAGTCGAAGTCATCGCTGTCAATCTTTTGCAAGGCAAGGTTGAGTACCAATGTTTCAAACTTGTCATCTTTCTTGCCTTCTTTCTTGGAACTTTTCTTCTTGAGAATCTCCAGGATTGCTTTCTTGTTCTCTTTCATTCTGTATAAGTTTTATTGTCGTTTTCTTTTCGGCTGCAAAGGTACGATGAATTTGCGACATTCACCTTGCAAAGTCGGTTACGTGTTTGTGACGATTGTGTTACGGGGATATTACAGATGTTACAGAGGTGTTACAGATGTCTGAGAATGGGTGTTGTAGGAATTGTAAAATATATCTTACGAGGATGTAATAGGGTTATGGAAAAAACTTCTTCTATGAAGAAGGAGGAAAGCAGAGAAAAAATAATCTCAAAAATATTTGGTGGATTCAGAAAAATACAGTACTTTTGCAACCGAAAACATCAAGAGATGCCCAGTTGTGGCACACCAACCGAGTTTCGCATAGAGATAACCACGGTGGTAAAAGGATGCGTAAGTGTTTAACAACTTAAAATAATTATCTTTATGAATCCAAATTCAGATTTAAAGAACAATGAGAGTGTGATGGCAGCAATTGCTGAGTCTTCAACCGTTAATGCTCAGCAGTATGCTGAGTCTAGAATAGCTTATTATGCGGCTCGCTTTGCCGAGTACAGCGATGATAAGCTGAAGCAGACCGTGGAACACGAGCGCAAAGTTCGTGGCTGGGGTAGCGAGCGCAGCTACTTCCTCGCTGCTCTCCGAGGAGAGTGCGAGAAGCGAGGCATAGATTACTGCTGGAAGTAGGGAACTTATGACTTGAATTCCTCGATGAATGGTTGCAGGTTTCCGCCTCTTGGCGAGTTGTGGTCTTCGAGGATGGCGAAGGCGATGAGCTTGTACTT
>DHMR01000035.1:0-281 GCA_002405875.1 bacterium UBA4637 | reverse complement strand
AGCTTGTACTTATCCTTGAATTCCTTCTCGTCGATAACCTCATGAAACAGTCTTGCGATGTGTTTTGGAGGATTATGGAAGGCACCGCAACCGAAAGCTCCGAGTACGATGCTGTCGTGTCCGTTCAATAGACCGATGCGCAGCATCGTCCTCATTTTGTTCTTCGTCAGGTTAGCGTCTTCTTGGCAGATGTTCCCGTCTGCATCCAACTCTGGGTGGTTGATGGCAGCCACGGCAACGAACGACATATAATAAGGTGTGTCAAGCAAGGCAAAGTCATC
>DHMR01000004.1 GCA_002405875.1 bacterium UBA4637 | reverse complement strand
GCTTTTTCCATAACAGGCAGGTCACTTGTACTGCCCATGATAATGCTTACTAATGGTTTCATTTCTTCTTATATTTAATAACGTTTTCTTATATCACTAAAAGGGCACAGACGATGCCCACCACAAACCCCATGACCACTTGCGAGAGCGTATGTTGTCGCAAGATCATGCGGGCGCTTCCCACGGCTCCTGCCAGCAACAAGACAAGGCAGAGCCACCACAGGGGATTGAAAGAGAAGGCAATGGAATAGGACACCAATGAGCCAGCCACACCTCCGATGGCTGCCGTATGAGTGCTGATTTTCCACCACACGTTGATGATGGCGCAAGCCATCTGTATCGCCAATGCTGCCACCAAGATAATGCTGATGACACGGGGCGTATTGCGGTATTCCATGTAGAAAAAACACCCGAAATAACACAGGATGGAGATGATGTAAGGCACCAGACGGCGCTCTTTCTTACCCAGTTCGCGAGAGGTCCACCCCTGGCATCTGCGATAGAGGTGAATCAACAGCGAGGGTGCTACCACTGTAAATAGGTATACAATGATGAGCATTGGCAATTTGTAGGCCATCGGCAACAGCGACATATAGCTAAAGATGAACAAGGCTACCAACCCTAATATGGGTAGATAGAACGGGGTGAACACCATGCTCATGATGCGTGCTGTCAAAATGATATTCTTCTCTTTCATACTAACTTTTATCTTATATAGTCTCTCAAAATACAGGCTTTTTCAGCCTTCTCATTTGCGTAGTCGGGCTACAGGTATCCCCAGTTGCTCACGATACTTGGCCACCGTGCGGCGGGCGATGGGGAATCCTTTCTCCTTCATCACCTTGGTGATAGCCTCGTCGCTGAGAGGTTTCTTCTTGTCTTCGTTGTCGATGAGTTCCTGTAGGGCTATCTTTATCTTGCGCGTAGACATCTCTTCTCCGCTTTCGGTGGTGTAGCCGTCGGTGAAGAAGAACTTCAGCGGAAAGGTTCCCCATTTGGTCTGGGCGTACTTCACGTTGCTCACTCTTGAGATGGTACTGATGTCGAGCCCCGTGCGGTCGGCAACGTCCTTGAGTATCATCGGTTTCAAGTCGGCCTCGTCACCATCTAGGAAGAACTGGCGCTGGATGTCGATGATGGCCTTCATCGTGACGATGAGGGTATGCCGACGCTGCTTGATGGCCTCGATGAAGCCTTGTGCCTTGTCCACCTTCTCCTTGGCGTAGAGCAGGGCTTCCTTGTCGCTGCGGCTCATGTTGGCCTTGTTCTTCTTATAGGTGTCTATCATGTCGGTGAACGAAGGGGATACGGTCAACTGTGGGATGTTGCCTCGGTTCAGCGTGAACGTGATCGTGCCGTCGTCGTTGGTGTCGACGATGAAGTCGGGCGTTATCTGCTGTATGTTTCTTCCTTCGGTCTCGCCCATCGAGGCACCTGGCTTCGGATTCAGCTTGCGTATCTCTTCTTGCAGGGTTTCCAGCTGGGTGTCGTTGAGTTCGAGCCCTTGCTTTATCTTGTCCCAGTGCTTCTTGGTGAACTCGTCGAAATAGTCGGTAAAGACTTCTTCCATAGTCTTGCGCAGCACACCGCTAGGCAGGCGTTTCACTTGTAGCAAGAGACATTCTTGCAGACTTCTGCCTCCCACGCCGGCAGGGTCGAAGGTTTGCAAGATGTGCAGTACATGCTCTACCTCTTTCTCGTTCACGTCGAGATTATGATAGATGGCGAGTTCGTCGCAGATGCTGTCGAGGTCTTTGCGCAGCAGCCCGTCGTCGTCAAGCGAGCCTATCAGGTATTCCATGATTTGCTTTTCCTTGTCGCTGAGCACCTGCATGTCCATCTGTTCCTTCAGCTTGTCGTAGAACGAGGTGGTGTCGCCATATACCATTTCTTCGTAGTCGGCGTTGTCTTGGTTGCTGTACCTGTCTGTATTGTAGTCGGGCATTTGGTCATCTTGTCCGATGCTCTCCAATGCCTGGTCTAGTTCATCTTTTCTTTCTTCTTTTTCCGATTGCTCCTCATAGGTGTCGTCATCGTTAGAGTCGTTACTGTTTTCTGAGTTGTCATCGAGTGGTGAGTCCCCGTCATAGTTTTCATTGAGCATGTCGTCAGGGTTCTCGCTCTCCAATGCGGGGTTGTCGTCCAGTTCGGCATTGACGCTTTCCTCCAGTTCGGTGAGGGGCATCTCCAATAGCTTCACCTGCAGCATCTGCTGGGCGGAGAGACGTTGGAGTTGTTGCAGCTTTTGTGCCTGTGTCTGAATGAGTTTCTGAGCCATAATTACTTAAAATATATTTTTAGTTCGTTGGCAAGCTTATAGAGGCTGTCGGGATTGCCGTTCCCGTATCTGTGCCATATCTCGCTGCATGCGTCCAGTAGCGGAGTGATGAGCACGTCTTCCCTGTTCAGGTATGGGTCGCAATATTGGAAGACCCTCATGGCCTCGGCTATTACTTTGGGTGATGTCTTGATGAGCTTGCCCAAGTCGATGATTTCGGGTGTCTCTGGCACCATGGTGATGGGGGTGAGCTGGAAATAAAGGTCGAGGATGATGGTGAGCTTCACGAGTGTGAGCGATGGCTCGCAGGCAAGTGGCTCCCAGTCTTTCTCGAACGATTCGTTTATATCCACTCCCTCATAGAAGGCTTGGGCGTTGCCGCAACCATTCATTTTGCGAAGAGTCTGGATGTCGTGAGAGAGCCGACGAGGGTTGTTGGCATACTTGTCCCATAGTCGCTTGATGTGAGGAGTGACCATTCTCAACTTGAACATCTGCTCGTGCAGAAACTCTGGTGGAATGTGTAGCTCCAGGCTCAAGTCGACCATCCCTCTCGAATAGAGAGGTTTCACGCCCATTGGTTTCTTCTGATACAACTGTAGCAGCAAGAGCCAATATTCATCGTTCCAAAGAGGATGTCTTGCCATAATTCTTGTTCTTTAAATTCTTTCTGCAAAAATACGACTTTTCCTTGGTAATACAAAATAAAATGACGGATATTTTCATAAAAAGTAAAGTGCGCAACCTCGGATGAAACCGAAGCTGCGCACTTTTAATACGATATTCCCAAATTTTTCATAACTCTCGGAGATTTACTTATTTAAGTTCTTCTCCATCACGTAGCCTGAAGCAGTAAAAGCTGCTACCCAGGCAATCATCATTGTTATTCCCATACATTCTTCTTTTTACCTTGTTAAACTAACCTATCAAAAATTATCCTGTCGTCCTTGAATAAACAATCTTTTTTAATTTACCTTACTAACTAATAACCTAAACTAAACAACTAACAATCTTAAACCTAAAAACCTAATAACCTTTTTTCGTTGTCCTTGAATAAACAATCTTTTCTTTACCTTACTTAACTAATAACCTAACTAAACAACTAACAATCTTAAACCTAAAAACCTAATAACCTTTTTGTCGTCCTTGAATAAACAATCTTTTTATTACCTTACTAACTAATAACCTAAACAACTAACAATCTTAACCTAAAAACCTAATAACCTTTTGTCTTATTGACGCTGCAAAGGTACGACGATTTCGGCATCCCACCAAATCTTTTGAGAGAAAAAGTGAGGAAATACGCTCTTTTTTGACATAAATCAACTATGTGTGTGCGCACACAACTGCTTTACAGCATCTATTTGACCTAGGTCAAGCATTTCTTGGGATATAGGCATCTTCGCTCATAAACAAGGCTATAGTCTTGAGTCGAATATAGTCTTCTGAGAGGTAGATAAGCCCTTGATAACCCCATTGTCGCCCCCAGGAATTGCGACATACATAGTATCTGCGCTTGCCTTCGACGAAGGTGCCGATGATTTCCATCACGTGGTCATCGGTGGTGCGAAGTTGCTCAAACTCTCTCTGTCTGGATACTTGTGTCACGGGGCGTTCATTAGGCTGTACATCTACACGGCAATCATGAGGGGCTGCAAACCCAGGCTCGGTGATGTCACCTTCCCAGCATACGGGGTGTCCATTCTCCACTGCATGTTGTAAGTGCTGCATCAGCTCGTCGAGAGGAAGGTTTAAGTACGAGTCGTGCATCTTGTTTTCTGGTACCTCCAGGGCAAAATAGTCATGGTAGGGGTGGTGAGAGAAACTGGTCAGGGATACATATTCCTCAGGATAGCACACGCTGTGGGCAAACTCTTGCGGGGTGTATTCGGCTCCCAGCATGTGTACTACATGGGCTGGCATATAGCCTATCTCGTTGTCGAAGAGTTCGGCTAGTTCGCTTTTCAGCTTGTCGATGCCAGTCCTTTGGGCAATGGCGCCGTCGCAAATATGCTTCACCTTTCGGCACAATACATTATAGTTGATGTCCTTGGGGTCTTCGTAGCTGTCGTATGGTTGGGCGCCATACCTATCTATATAATGTATAAGCATGGAGCCCATGCCCTTGAGGTTGATGTCTTTCTTGCCTTGGGCGAAATAGTATTCTACGGCTTTCTCTTGCAGCACCATTCGGGCGATGTAGGCAATGGAGAGATTGATGGAGTCGCCTTTCATGATATGTTCGCTCTCGATGGTGGCCAGCATTCCGTATGCCCAGCACAGTTCGCTCTCGCCTTGGTCTTTGATGGGAGTGGTGCTGATGAGTTTTACGTTGGAGGGTAGTTGGCCGTTTCCCGGGTTGGAAGATGGCACGGAAGTTTTGCCCTTGTACCCACAACTGGTGAATACAAGGGCTCCTAATATCGTTGTGATAATCAATGTTCTTTTCATGCCGCAAAAGTACAAAAAAGTTTCGGATTGCCAAGCTTTTGCTAGAAGTTTTTTCCGTATCCGGAATCTTCTAGAGTAGGATTGGCGACAGTGAAAGTCATGCCGTCGGGATAGGTGAAGATGGGACCTGTGTATTTAGTCATCTTGCCCAGCACCAGATGTACATTGTCAAAGGTGCAAGTCTTTATCTCTTTTCCGTCCTTGTCTCTGGAAGTGGCTGTAATCTTTAGGTCAGACACGTCCTCGCTGCCCAATAATACATATATGTTAAACTTAACTCCAGTCAATTGCTGCTTCTTAGCATTGTATTCCAATGTCTTTTTGATGGGGGTAGTTGTCTTGCAAAAGCCGGTTGACGGATTGAATATGATGCCACAGTTGCCAGTAATGGTGAATTCCTCGGAGGCGGCATCTTCTGGAATTTCGTCGCTGGCCTCCAAGCAGAAACAGCTCACGCCTCGTTTGATGGCAATGCTTTTGGATTGGGTCTGGGTAGTTTTGGTGATGTTGACAGTTTGTGAGGCATATGCCATATCTGTGATGGCATTGCTGGGGAATCTCATTTCTGTTGTGCTCAACACCTTGATGTTGCCCGATTTCCTTAGGTTGGTTTTGGCGGCAATCGCTACCAAGGTGTATTCGCCCGATGGCACCGACATCTTGACGCTGCCGAAATCATCGTCCAGACTGTCTTGTCTCACTACATATCCAGAGTCTTGCTCCATACCTTTGGGTATGAGACAAACTTCCAGTTCGGAGTAAAGATGAGCATTCTTCAAAAGGCTGGCTTTTGAAGCGTCCGCTCGCGTCCTCGCTTCTCCCGTGGCTTCCATGGGAGCGATGGAGTTTTCGAAGAAGTCGAAACAAACTTCTTGGTTGTCTACTTGTGGTGCTGTTGACTGCGCCACGTTGTCTTCTTTTGAGCAGCTGTCCAAAAGGAATCCTGCTAGAAGCATGATAGCTCCTATGTATCCACGAATTGCCATAGGCGTTTGGAATTTTAATGCCAGCAATATGCTGGTTTTCCACAATAGACTAAAGACCTTATTGATAATAGGTCTTTAGTCTGTGCAAATATATCAAATATTCTCATTAGTCGTGTAAATATTCTCGAAAAACTTTACTTTCTTGTAGTAAATATTGTGTTTTGTCAGATATTTGCTGTAACTTTGCACCGCAAATTAGGAAAATAGCATTCATGAATACAAAGATAAACGAATTTGAGGTGATGGCTCCGGTGGGATCTCGCGAATCCCTGGCGGCTGCCATCCAGGCTGGAGCCGA
>DHMR01000049.1 GCA_002405875.1 bacterium UBA4637 | reverse complement strand
CCATAATCCATCCACTTGGTAACCTCAGGCTTGCTATCGCAGGTGAACTTATGGCCATCGAAGTCGCCCACGAAATACTGGGTGGCAGAGCCTCCGAAAGGACCGCCTGGGTTGATGTTGCAGACGAGCATCCACTTTTCCTTGTCCGTGCCACGCACCTTCAGTTTCATCAAGTCTGGGCATTCCCAAACTCCACCATGGTTGCCATATCCCTCACCGAAGGCACTTTCGAGTTTCCAGTCTTTCAAGTTGTCGGAAGTATAGATTTCCATGTGCTGACCAGCAGCCAAGATCATGTTCCATTTCTTGATGTCCTCGTTCCAAAACATGTGTGGGTCACGGAAGTCAGGTACGCTGCTGGTAAGAATTGGGTTACCCGCGTACTTGGTAAAAGTCTTTCCACCATCTGTGCTGTAAGCCATACTCTGCGTCTGACTCTCTCCTGCGGAAGTATAAAGAGCAACGATGGCGTTCTTGCCGAAACCAGCAGTGTTGTTCTTATCGACAACGGCTGAGCCACTGAAAATCGTACCCAAGGCATCTGGCTGAACAGGGTCGCCATCGAAAGTCCAATGCACCAAGTCCTTGGAGGTAGAGTGTCCCCAAGTCATGTTCTCCCATTGGGAACCGTACGGATTGTGCTGGAAATACAGATTCCAGACACCATCCTTATAGAACATTCCGTTAGGGTCGTTCATCCAACCGTAAGCAGGAGTGTGGTGATAAACAGGCCGATACTGCTCACGATTCGTCATATCGAAGGAGTCAGAGAACTTCATCTCCTTCCAACAAGCGAGGGAACTCAAACCCACCTGATTATAATCACCATTCACATGGATGTCGAGTGCCAAGCCCTTCAAACCAGCGAACTCCTCTATATAGAGAGGCACGTAATAATCTACATGGTCTTTAGCCAAGCGAACATTCAAGACCTTCACCTGCTTGTTGTCGGCAATCACCTTGATATTGGCGATTTCCGCACTCTCCTGCACAGGAAGCAAGAGACATTTTTGCTGCTGGCTCTCCTGGCTGATGCGATAGAGGCAATGGTTATTGCTCAAGAAGGAAGTCTCCTGGGCATAACTGGCGATCAGACCGCAAAGAGTGACAAGTGCTGTGATAAATATCTTTTTCATATCTTTAAGATTGCATTTATTTATTAATCCTAATTTATATTGTTTATTCGATGTTTCTATTTAAATAATCCTGAAATACAATCCTTCTACCCATCAAGAAACTTACCTATTTTTATTTTCTAAAATTTCTTGTTTTCTGCCGCAGAATTTAAGAATTACCATGGAATCTTGCTTCCAATTATCGTTCATTAACTAACAAATATGTTGCAATATATATAAGACAATAAAAAGATTTTTCCATAATCATTAATATTGGCTTATCTTTAAATTGCTAACCTTTATATTGCCACCGTAGCTGTTGATACTCCAACAATTTTTCTGAATGCCGTAGATGCGGTTGGTATAACACACTGCATCGTTGATATACATCACACAGATGCTGTTGTCGGTGTAGATGGTGATGTTGTAAACGTTGTCGCTTGGACGAGCGAAGTTGTAGCCATCAATGCCATCGATGAAGCCCTTTCCGCCTTCACCCTCTTCCTCGAAGTTCACCTTGCGAGTGTTTTCGTCCTCGGGGTTAATAATCATAGAGTAGTACTTCTCGAAGACAGAAGCATTGTCGGCATATACGTTAGAACTTGTTCCACGAACCAAAGAGATGCCGAACTTATCCATGTTGCCAGAAGTAGTGACGATGAAGCTCAACTTGTTGTGATAACCGAGACGGCTCATGAGCATGTAAGCATTGTCGCCCGACAAGGTGTAAGTGCCATCAGAGGCTGTCATACCATTTTGAGCCTTCACCTCAACCTCACACTCCTTATTATATTTATTGCTGATAGTTTCCACCTCACCGAGGGTCAGCGTACCATCCTCATGCTGGATGAGTTTGTGAGCAACAAGGTTACCTGCCCATTCTGGCTCAGCAGGAGAAGCACCCACTTCGGTATTGTCCTTGCCCTTGCGAGTAGGACACCATCCCCAGATGTAACGGTTGGTACCATCGCTTGCCGTCTTACCTGCATAGAAACCACGGCTGTCGAGGAAGCCCTCGTGACTGTCAGGCCAGATGCCAGCGTCGTTAGCTGTGCATGCCTTCAACTCGTCAAGAGTTCTACCTTTAAAGTACTGCACCCTGCGCATGAACGAACTCTTGTCGCTGTATACGAGATACCACCAGTCACCCATTTTGAAGACATCAGGGCACTCATAGAAGCGATCCCACATCATGGTCATAAACGTGCCGTTGTCATTCCAAGACTTCAAGTCATCGGAGATAAAGTCGGCGATAACCCCCTTACCATTCTTGGTGGTAGCTATCAACATGTGATACTTGCCATCGTCACCCTTGAAGAGGAATGGGTCACGGAAGTCATCTTTGCTATAGCCGTAGTCGTCACCTTTGAGGATGAAAGACTTGCACTTGGTCCAAGTTTTGAAGTCAGATGAGGTGGCATACATGACAGCTTGACTATTGTCAGAAGCTGAAGGGTTGTACTTGTTGCCTGTATAGAACGTATAATAGAGTTTACTGTCCTCATTATAGATGGTGGCACCTGTACCGATAGCCGCATCCTGCTCGTTGATATTACCGCAGGAAATCAACTCGCCGAGTGATTCGTAGTTGGCGGCATCCTTGGTGCTCACCGCCCAGATAGGATGGTAAGTGCCAACAGGATTAGGACGGAAGTCTTGCAAGTACAAAACCTTGAAGTCGCCAACCACAGGATCGTAGAAAGGCATAGGGTCACCCACATAGCCTACGGCTGGCTTGTAGTAAGTACCTTGTGAAGTCTCGTCGGTAGAGCTGAAGTAAGTGGTGGTAGACCAGTCTTTCTGCTCAACGGTAGCATCATTTTCGCTGCAAGAGGCGAGCTGCATGACGAGGCATGAAGCCAATATAATAGAACTCATCATTGTTTTCATTTTGATTCAATTTTTATTTGTTCATAAGATAATTGAAAGCATTCAATGTCATCGTTTCGATGTTTTTGTGGAACTTCACTGTATAGTTTTCGTTCACACTATACCAATCATAGCAACCAGAGCCAATGCAAAGAGTCTTTCCAGATGTGCCTTCTGCAGGGAACTCCCATACTACGATAGCACCATCACCACCATAACCAAGGTCAATACCACCTGTAGCTTCTCTCCAAGCAGCATAGTCTGCATAGCCACCCCAGTCGGAGCCAATGTGCCATTGTGCCGTAGAGTTGGTGATGCAATAATCCTTATCTGTGGTATAGACGCTATTGGCATCAGCACCTTTCACGAGGTTTTGGTAAAGGGCATGGTCTGTATGACCTGTCATCTTGAAGTCCCAAGGACCTCCACAAGTCTCAGCGTCAGTCTCTACTTGTCCCCAGCAGTTGTTTGGTACTGCACCGTTCTTGGTGATGCCCAGCTCACCAGGCATGTTGGTAGCGTAGCGAGTGAAGAGGAAAGAACCACCGTTTTTATAGAAGTCCTTTAGTTGTGGAATTGCTTCTATCGCCTCAGGTGCAGCTTTCTCGAAAGTAGTTTTTCCGTCCACGCCACCGTCCTTGTGGAAGTGCCACCAGATGACCTTGCACTCGCTCAAGTCGATGCTACTGTTCTTGATATCTGTGAAGGAAGCATAGAGTGAGTTAGGAATGCTCTGCAACATCCAGCTGCAAGCTGTCCTTTCCTCCATATTCAACTCGTCCATGCTCTGTTCCAGACCGACATAGAGAGCCTGTGGCTTGTCTATCTGCTTCACGATCACGGTGTAAGTGCTGTTAGCCGTATTGTTGCTGACAGTGTAGTTTACTGGGGTAGTGAAATCTGTTGCAACACCAGAAGCAGGAGAAATGGTTGCATTCTCGCTATAGTTGATGGTTGGAGTTAAGCTCTTGATGTCCAAGGAGGCAGGAACGTAGACTATGATGGTCTTGCCGCCCTCATTGATGGTACCTACATACGTGTCATTGATCTTGAAAGATGTAATCTTAGCCTCGTCTCTATGAGCCTTGATAGTCCAGTCGAGGAAGACATCGCCGTTGGTGACGTGCACGGTTTGCGGAGCCGACATATTGAGCTTGTCATTCACATTGACGTTGCTCTTAGCACCATCACTGAGGCTCAACTTAGCGACACTCATGTGCGAAATGTCGTAGGTTTCAGGCACTCGCACGGTAATGGTGCGAGTGGTCTTGTCAATGGAACCATCGTAGTTGTCGAGAGCCAATTCCGTGATGGAGCAGCTTCCTGTCAGATTCAAGTCTGATACATTATCATCACTGCAAGCAGTGAGGGCCAAGACGGCCATGAGCATAAATAAAATCTTTTTCATATTACCATTCTCCTATATTCTGGGTGTAATGTCCTTGTGATGCTGCCACCTGTGAGTAAGGTATTGGCAAATATTCATTCTTGTTCTTGGTAAAGTGGGCCGAGCTGTAGATGGAGCAGTTGTCAGCCTCACCAGCAAAGTACTTGTTGAGCACGCTGTCTGCCACCCCCCATCTCACGAGGTCGAAGAAACGTTCGCTCTCCATACCCATCTCCAAGCGGCGCTCCATCTTGACGATTTTCAAGGCTTCCTCTGCGCTATAGTTGCCGTCGTAGGTAGAGATGTTAAACTTCACACCGTAGTCGGTTGGGTAGTTGGCGATCATACCTGTGCTCTGCTTAGCACGTTTGCGGATTTCGTTGACCAAAGAGATGGCCTTGCTTGCATCACCCAACTGAGCATAAGCCTCAGCACGCTCCAAGAGCACGTCGGCATAACGGAACACGATACGATTCATGGAAGAACCCCACCAAGAACCCTTGATAAGATAGCCACTCTCTGGATCTACGTTCTGTTTCAGGGTTACATAATAGCCATAGAGGCCATTGGAACGGCTCCATGTGGAAGTCTCGTCCATGATGTATTTCTTATTAAACTCGTATGGTAAACCCGGAATGCCTACGGTTAGGAAGAGGCGAGGGTCTGCGTAGTCTCCACTCTTGTCGTAGTCCTTATTATTATAGGTGTCGATGTAAGGGTGACCTTCGGCATCAGTGCGGAAAGCGTTGACCAAGTTCTGGCTTGGCTTGTAGAAATCGCAACCACCATCGGTGACACCAGGGATGTTAGGTACGATCAGCCCATAGCTCCAGTTCAAGTTACCATACTTGGTACCGTCGTTCATGGAGTACTGCATCGCCCAGATGCTCTCCTTTCCATTCTCATATTGTGGCTCAGGACGGAAATTGTTGTGGAAGTCACTTTCCAAGCCGAAACCACCTGCTGAGTATATGGAAGGGTCGCTATATTTGATGACCATGTTGAGGTCATCTTGATTGATACTTGTCACCTCATTCTTTGTTGGGTCATCCTGACGATAAGCCTTGTAGATATACAACTTGGTCAAGAAGGCGGCTGCAGCAGCCTTGGTAGGACGGCCCTTGTCGCTCTGAGTGACAGGGAGCACATCGTAGGCAGCCTTCACGTCGTTGATGATTTGCTGCCACCCCTCGTCGTTGGTGAACTCTGTGTTAGAGAGGTTGTTATACTCATCTTGGCTGAGGTTTGCGTTCATGATGAACGGAATGTTCTTGTAGAGACGCTTCAAGAGAAAATGAGCATAGCCACGGAGGAACTTCATCTCGCCCAAGCGCTGCTCCTTCAACTTGTAGTTGTCGCTGGTCTGCTCAAGCAGGGCTATGGCTGAGTTGACACGAGAGATGCAGTTGTAGAGACGCACCCACATGTCGTTGATGTTCCAGTTGGTGGTCAACACACCCTGCTCAATCTCCAACTGATGGAACACGTCACCGTCGCTGGTACCATTGCCGCCTTTGTAGGCATCGTCGCTGCGCACGTCGAAGTTCCACATAGAGAACGAAGAGTTGATGTCTTCTGCAGTGGTGAAAATAGCATAAGCCGAGATAACGAGGTTATCCACATTACTTGGGTTCTTCACCTGGTCGTTGTCCAAGACACCTTGAGGCTTCTGCTCCTCCAAGAAGTCGGAGCAGCTTGTTGCACCAGCGAGGGCAAAAATCATGAAAGCTGAATATATTATTTTTTTCATGTTGATGTTTTTTAGAATGTTACGTTAAGACCGAATGTGATGTTGAGAGGAATAGGGTAGCCATAGTTTGGATTTTCTGGATCAACACCAGTGAAGCTACAACTCTTGATGGTGAACAAGTTCTGTGCACTGACATACATACGCAAGCGTTGCATGGCAAGCTTGGACATGATAGCCTGTGGGAAGTTGTAGCCCAACTGGATGGTGCGCAATTTCAAGTAGCTTCCGTTCTCAACCCAATAAGAAGACACACGCTTCTCGTTGTTGTTGTCGGAGAGTGATAAGGCAGGGATGTTGCTGTCAGGGGTGGATGCGCTCCAAGCATCGAGCAAACGCTTACCCTTGTTCAAAAAGCCGATGTTAAGACCTGCCCAAATATCTGTCTCCTTCTTCAAGTCTGAGATGATGTCAACACCCTGAACGCCCTGAAAGAACGCAGTGAAGTCGAAGTTTTTGTACTCCAAGTAGATGTTGAAACCATATGTGAAATCAGGCACTGGGTTGTAGATCCAGTCTTGGTCAGCCTCTGTAATCTTGCCGTCGCCATTCAAGTCCTTCCAGCGGATACGACCTAAGCCTGCACCTTCCTGCGTGGCGTGGTTGTCGATTTCCTCCTGGCTTTTGAAGATGCCGTCTGCCACATAACCAACCTGGGCACCCATAGGATGACCAATGACGCTTTTCACACCGTTACCTCCAAAAGTACCGTTGGCTGCAACAGTTGTTGGTAATGCTGTAATCTTGTTGCGATAAGAAGAGATGTTGGCAGTGATGTCGTATTTCAAGCCGAAGTGTGTCTGGTTGCGGTAACCGATATTGAATTCGAAACCATTGTTCACCATCTCACCAGCGTTGATCCACTGAGAACTGCCCTCACCCATGACAGCGATACCTGGCATGTTGACGAGGATGTTCTTGGTCTTCTTGTAGTACCAGTCAAAGTTTCCGTAGAGTGTGTTGCGGAAGAATGCGAAATCAAAACCAAGGTCGGTCTGCGTGGTGGTCTCCCACTTGATGTCATCGTTACCGATTTGGTTGCGCTTGAAGCCTGATGCCAAGGTGCTGCCTCCGTTGGTACCTGCGATGTCATAAGAAGTACCGTAGCTCTGACCACCATTCTCGTTGACACCATAGTTGCTCACATAGAGAGTATAACGAGCGAGGTTGTCAATTTCCTGGTTACCAGTCTGACCCCAAGAAGCACGAATCTTCAAGTCATCAATCCAGGAAGCCTTCTTCAGAAAGTTCTCCTGGTTGATACGCCAACCTACAGATATAGATGGGAAGGTAGCATAGCGGTTGTTCTTACCGAAACGAGAGCTACCATCACGTCGGATTGTAAAGGAAGCCATGTACTTGTCGGCATAGTTGTAGTTTGCCTTGCCAAAAAATGATACAAGTGAATAACCAGAGCCGCCACCGTAAGCCTGTGGGTTGGTGGTACCTGCGTCTGGCCACATATAGTCTGGGTTCAAGATGGAGAAGCCCTCCTTGTAACCAGAGAAGTTGATGTCATCCTCACGGTTCAACTCCATACCAGCCATCAAGTCGATGCTATTCTTACCAAGTTCCATGTTGTAGGTGGCAACAGCGTTCCACATCCACTTGGTCCAGTGCTCCTGCTTGGCCTCAACACCATTCTTGCTGTTGGCAACGTTGCCTTCTGTCACTGGATAGGTGAAGATACGCTGTTGCTTTTGTGAATAGTCAAGACCGAAGGTTGTGCGGATGTTGAAGCCCTTGAATGGGTTGATATTCAAGTAAGCATCGCCAAACATACGCCAATAAGTATAGCGGTTATCTTTGTTGCGCTCCAATACAGCCACAGGGTTGTAGCGGTCTGGATAACCACCTACAGGACCAGCATAGTTGCCATCTTCTGTATAAATAGGAAGAGAAGGGTTGAACTGCAATACATTCTGCAAGAAACCACTAGGAGCCTGTACCTCAGAAGTACGATTCACTGTGAAGTGTTCACCCACGGTTAGCATTTTGTTCTTCAAAAGTTTGTACTCTGTGTTCATACGAGCAGAGAAACGATTGAAGTCTGATGTTTTGATAATACCTAAGTTCTTATAATAGCCCAAAGAGAAGAAACTGCTTCCCTTGTCGGAACCGTTGCTTACAGATACATTGTACTGCTGGATGACACCCATGCGTGTGGTCTCGTCAAACCAGTCGGTGTCGGCAGCTGGAGTTGTTCCTGCATCATCCAAGTACTTCTTCATAGAGATGCCGTTGAGCACAGGAGTGCCCTGGGCGTTGTAACCCCAGTCGTAACGATAGCCAAGGCCATTGGTGTTAGGGTCCATGCCGTCATTAACGTATGCCTGCCACATCACCTGTCCATATTCTTTGGCATTCAAGACCTTCATCTTGTGCGCATAGGTAGAAACGGCGATGGAGCCATCGAAGTCAACCTTGATCTTGCCATCCTTACCTTTCTTGGTGGTGATGATGATGACACCGTTGGCAGCACGACTACCATAGATGGAGGAAGAAGCAGCATCCTTCAAAACTTGAATACTCTCGATGTCGTTACCGTTAAGCTCGTGCATACCTGCCTTGGTAGGAACACCATCGATGATATAAAGCGGGTCGTTGTTGTTTAAAGTTCCGATACCACGGATACGTACGGTGGCTGTACCAGATGGTGAACCATCAGCGGTGATGTTCATGCCTGGCACACGACCTTGGAGAGCCTTGATAGGGTTGTTCTCGTTCTGCTTGGCAATCTCGTCGACACTGACCACAGAGATGGCACCAGTCAAGTCAGCCTTTCGTTGAGTAGTGTATCCTGTGACTACAACTTCGTTCAAGTCATTAGCCACTTCCTTTAATGATATTTCCATATTGGCCGAAGCCTTCACTTCTTGAGTTTCATAACCAATATAAGAGATGACGAGAGTTGCACCTGAAGCACATTCGATATGGAACTTACCATCGAAGTCAGTAACAGTACCAAGCTTCGTACCTTTAACCATAACAGATGCACCAATGACACTCTCTCCAGTAGTAGGGTCAGTAACAACACCACTTACATTTACTTGTTGAGCATTTGCAATAGTACAAAATGCACAGAGCGTTGAGCTCATCAGTAATTTTGAAAGATTGTTCATACTATTTGTTGTTTTAAATTTCAAAATTGTTATTGTTTTGATTTCTGCCGCAAAATTAGTCAAAGGGCGGCATAAGAAATAAAAAAAATCGTTCCTGTAACGATAAATATGTTACATGAAACGATTTTCTAATCTTTCGTAATGATTTTAAAGTACTGATTTTGGGGACTTTAATTCTGTTCTCCTCGAAGTTCCGTCGGGAGAATTCCAAACTGTTTTTTGAAGCAAGTGGAGAAATATCCCGGCACGGCAAAACCTACTTCGGTTGCCACCTCAGAGATGGTCTTGTCGGTTTGTTGCAAGAGCGTGTAGGCTCTCTGCATTCTCATCTCCTTTAGAAGCTCTGCAGGGGTTTTACCCGTCATCGCCTTCACCTTGCGATAAAGTTGTACCTTGCTCAGCTGCATCTCCGCCCCCAAGTCGTCCATTTTTAGGTCGGCATCGCCCATTCGCTCAATCACCTTCTTCTTGAAGCGGTCGATGAAGTATCGCTCGCTCTCATCAAGCATGGTGAGTTCAGACCTCCACTCCTCCTTGTTTTTCGCACCACTTTCGGCTATATTGCGAGCCGCTTCCTGCTTCAGCTGGAGTTTCTTCCTATATACCTTATATATATAGTAGATGACGACGAGCAAAAACAAGACGATAGCAAAGGCTATCACAATCATCCATTGCTGCAAACGAGCCATCCATGTGTAACGATCGAGACTGTGGGAGATATGGTTCATATCCTGAACCTTCGACTCCAGTTCTTGATACTGCAAGTTGATGGCATCGCAATTCTCAGGGGTGGCGAGGAACGACTGCATATAGTTGTCCTTCTTGTAAGGTTTGCCTTCAAGGATATTCATGGCGAGGACGATGACTTTCTCACCTTGGGTAGGATACACATAAGAGGCGGCAAACATTCCTCGCTTCACTCTATCCACTCCTTCCCATATACCAGGCAAGCCATCAATGCCCAC
>DHMR01000050.1 GCA_002405875.1 bacterium UBA4637 | reverse complement strand
CCATCTAACCCAGCTGTCGTATCAGAAATCGATGGTGAGGTAACCATGGGTAAGGTAAAGCGTGGTAACCGTGAGATTATCGTTACCTCTAAGACAGGTGACCAGAAGAAGTATCTTGTATCTCTGTCTAAGCAGATCTTGGTACAGGAGCATGATGCCGTTCGTGCTGGTACTCCATTGTCTGATGGTAGTGTAACTCCAGGCGACATCCTCGCCATCATGGGTCCTACTGCCGTTCAGGAGTACATCGTTAACCAGATTCAGGACGTTTACCGTCTCCAGGGTGTGGCTATCAACGATAAGCATTTCGAGGTTGTGGTTCGCCAGATGATGCGTAAGGTTCGTATCGATGACCCAGGAGATACAACATTCTTGGAGCAGGAGTTGGTTGACAAGCTCGACTTCGCTGAGGAGAATGATCGTATCTGGGGTAAGAAGGTTGTTACCGATGCAGGCGACAGCGAGAACCTCAAGCCTGGTCAGATTGTAACAGCTCGTAAGTTGCGCGACGAGAACTCAGCATTGAAGCGTCAGGACAAGAAACTTGTTCAGGTGCGCGATGCAGTGGCAGCTACCTCTACTCAGATTCTTCAGGGTATCACCCGTGCCGCTCTTGGTACAAAGAGCTTCATGAGTGCCGCTTCATTCCAGGAAACCACTAAGGTCTTGAACGAGGCTGCTATCCGTGGTAAGGTAGATTACCTTGAAGGTATGAAGGAGAACGTTATCTGCGGTCACTTGATTCCAGCAGGTACAGGTCTTCGCCAGTGGGATAAGCTCATCGTCGGCTCTAAGGAAGAGTACGAGCGTATGCAAGCTAACAAGAAGAATGTGCTCGACTATGCCGATTCTCCAATGGGTGAGTAATTGCATGGTTGAGACCATGATAGAAAGTAAGGTATATAATAATGTACGCGTACATAATAATGTATGAATGTATCTAATCTATATGCCTAACCAGATAAAAGCCATAGGTGGGAACTTCTCATCTATGGCTTTTTTGTTGATAATAAAAAAAATCATTGATAGGGTTGGGAAATGATGCCTTTAATGTGTTCTTGGGGTAAATACAGGTAAAGTTATGGAAAAAATAGAACAACTTTTTCGACAACACTACTCGAAGATGTTTCTTGTTTCGAGGATGCTTCTGGGGGACGAAGAGACGGCAAGGGATGTTGTGAGCGACATCTTCGCCGCCTTGCTCAACGGAACCCTCACACTTCCACCGCAATGTTCTGAAGGATATTTCGTGGTGTTGGCACGAAATCGATCCCTCAATCATCTGCGTAAGATGACTACGCAGGAAAAGCTGAAGGCTAGCTTGTCCTTGGATGCTTCCATCGAGATTTCGCATGCCGAAGACAAAATTGTGGGAGAGATAGACCATGAGATGAGCAAACTCGACCAGATATTGAGTTTCATAGATTGTGAACTTACACCGCAAACACGCAAGGTGGTTAACATGCACTATCGTCAGAAACTCACTTATCGGGAAATCTCGGAACAACTTAACATCAGCGATGCTGCCGTTTATAAGCATCTCGCCCAAGGTATCAAACGTATTAAAGAACAATTTAACCCCAAGAACAATGGATAAGATAACACAGGTAATTGACATGGTGGAGCACCCGGAGCGTTACTCCGAGTCTCAAATATCTGCATTCCTTCAGGACGAGGAATGTCGCCAAACATATCTCACGATGATGGAGATGCGCATGGCTTTTGACAAGGAAGCTACAGATAAGAACATGAAAATTGGTGAAGAATGGCAGAAGTTTGCAGATAAACATCCTCAGGCTCATCCTCAGACTCACTTGGCTTCTTGGCAAAAGATAGCCGCTTCCCTTGTTGGTGTTTTAATGCTATCGGGCATTGCCTTTTCTGCCATTCATACTTTCTCTTCTCATCGACAGCCAGAAAATGTAGCTGTTTCTGACACCACAAAATTGAAGGTTGATGCCTCAAGAGATACGATATCGATGGTTGGTAATCAAGAAAAGAATACGGTTGCCAAGAAAGAAATGGTACATAAGACATTTGACGATGTTACATTGGCTAATATGTTGGGAGAGATGGCTAGATATTATGGCGTGAAGGTTGTTTTTCGCAATGAGAAGGCCAAGCAACTCCGTTTCTATTATGAATGGAACAGCGAAAACAGCCTTCAGCAGGTTGTTGATGAGCTGAACAATTCACAGCAGATGAATATCTCATTGGACAATGATGAACTGGTCATCGAATAGCACGATAAACGATAAATGCGTCACGTCAATATGAAAATTATGAAGAAATTTGTTTTCGCTTTCCTTATGTGCTTGCTTGTACAGGCATCGTTCGGGCAGCGTATCTCTCGCAACTATAACAATCGCTCCATGTCTGAAGTGCTCAAGGATCTTGGCAAGGCGACACAGCGATACAAGATAAGTTTTATCTATAATGAGTTGGAAGACTTTACCGTTAGTACCTCGTTTCGCAACCTCTCGTTGCAGGAAGCTTTGGGGCAGGTCTTCGGCTTTTATCCTATCAAGGCTACCATTGGAGATAGTCTGATTTTCGTGGAATGTACCCAGAAGGAACCTACCAAACTGATGGGTAGGGTGGTGGATGAGCATCATCGCCCGATAGAGTTTGCTAATGTCGCTTTGCTCAACCCTGCTGACTCAGCTTTCTTGACAGGTGGCGTTACCAATGCCAGTGGCAACTTTGTTGTTCCATGCGGTATGAAGAAGGTCATCGCCAAGGTGAGTTGCGTGGGTTACCACACTTATTATAAAATGTATAATGTAGGAAGAGTGGGCAATGTCATGCTTCGTGAGAGCACTGTCAATATTAATGGAGTCGTGGTTAAGGCGAAGCGTCCATCCTTCAAAAGGGGGCAGGAGGGTATGCAGGTTGACATCCAGCATACCGACTTAGCAAAGGTGGGCGATGCGCTCGACGTGTTCCGGGAGTTGCCTCGACTGAATGTTTCCAACTATGGAGACATCAGTATTTTTGGCAAGGGAACTCCGCTTGTCTATATCAACAATAAGCAAGTGAGGGATGTCAACGAACTTCGTCGTCTGAAATCAGATGACATCAAGAATGTGGAAATCATCACTTCGCCGAGTGCCAAGTATGATGCCACGGTCTCTTCTGTCATTCGTGTGAGAACAGTTAAGCGACAAGGCGAAGGGCTTAGTGGCTCCTTCATTTCGCAGGCTTCCTATAACGAAAAGTTCGGTGGCTTTGAGCAAGTGGATTTGAAGTTTCAGTCTAAGGGACTGGAAGTATTTAGTACTCTTTATGCAAGTGATAATCCCTATACAGAACATAATACTTTTAGTCAAAACATAGAGGGGGCTAAGACCATTCATGTCACGCAGAATGCTCCGACTCATTATCGATCCACCACCTTGGATGGAACTATAGGCTTCAACTATGATTTCAATGAGAATCATTCAGTGGGCGGTTCTTACAATATAGATGTTGCTCCGTCTGCTAAGGGACATTGCTATGGCTCCCAGTTGATAACGGGTGATGATATGGCAGAAAGTAGTATTCGGCAGACCATCCACATGCAAGACGCTTTTGGGCCAACTCATGAGGCAAATCTTTATTATGTAGGAAAGATTGGTAAGATGGGCATCGACTTCAATGGAACTTATCTGTGGAAGAAAGGTGGGCGCAACATGCAGGAAACCGAGGATGCTACTGGCATGGAGAGCCGAGAGGTTCAAACTTCTAGTACGACGCATAATCGATTGTTGGCAGGTAAGCTCGCATTGTCTTATCCTGTCGGAAAAGGCCAGATGGAGTTCGGAAGTGAGGTGACTACCACTCGAAGCCGTGGCGTCTATGCCAATGACGAGGGATATGTGGCATCATCTTCTACAGATGTGAAGGAGCGTAATGTGGCTGGCTTCCTTATGATGTCTTATCCTCTTGGCAACTTGTCTTTGAGTGGAGGTGTGCGTTATGAGCATGTGGTGTCCGACTATTATTCTTTTGGTGAATGGCAGTCGGAACCAAGCAGAAGATACAACAACTGGTTCCCAAATCTCTCCTTGGAATGGAACAAGGGAAAGTGGAATGTCTCTTTGGCTTATACTTGCAAGACGCAGCGACCAAGTTATAACAGTCTCCGCAATGAGGTACAGTATGATAATCGATTTATGTATGAGGGTGGTAACCCATACTTGCGCCCGACCATTGCCAATGATGTGTCTCTTGATGTGGTCTGTTCTTGGCTTTCATTTGGAATGGACTATACGTATGAGGATAAGCCTATCATCTGGTATGCCACCTTATATAATAATGAGGACATCGCATATTTGCGCAACTTGAACTTTACTTGTAATCACTCTATGTCGATGTATCTCATTGCTGCTCCTAAGTTCGGGTGGTATTGTCCCACCTGGCAGTTGTTCTACCAACAACAATATTTGGATAATGAGAAATATGGTGTGGCGACCAAGCTGAATAAACCTGCATTTGGAGCAACATGGACCAATAAGTTCGTGATGAGCCCTACTTTCACGGGATGGCTCACGCTTCATGGCAACACCTATTCTTGCTCTGGATTCCAGCGTAACCGACCTGGCTATTATGTGTCCTTGCGCTTGGTCAAGACTTTCTGCAATGATAAGTTGAGCGTAAGTCTTTCGGGCGATGACCTCTTTAGAAGTCAGAAGGAGCAGTGGACTATTTTTGGAGACCATGTTACCTTGAACAAGGATTCCTATAATAACAATCGCTCGGTAGTGCTTCGAGTGACTTATAAGTTCAATGCTACACGTAGTAAGTATAAGGGTTCCGGCGCAGGTAATGATGAGAAAGCTCGCTTCTAACTTTGAATTTTTAAAGTTTTAATTTTATTTTTTTTTGTTCAAAAGAATTGCCATATTGCCATATCGGTCATCAATCTCTTTGATTACAAGGACGTTATGAGTATGGCAATTCTTTATTTTGTGGCCTTATCTGCCATATATTGCCATAAAAATGACGATTTTTAAGGGTTTTAGTGGGATTTTTTGGGGGGGAACAGAAAGCATTGAGCAAAATGGCCTTTTTTCTGCTCAATGCTCGGTGATTTCATTTTTCTTTTCGCTTTTCGTCAACGAAAAAAAGGAACTTTTCGAAATTACGTCCCGACGCAATGTTAGATACGTTCTAATGGAGTGCTAGATACGTTCTGATGGAGTGCTAGATACGTCCCGACGTAGTGCCAGACACGTCCCGACGCAGTATCAAGTACGTCCCGATGTATTCCCAAGAACGTCCCAATGCATCCTCAACTACATCCTAACGCTTACTCAAGTACTTCCTGACGCTTACTCAAGTACTTGTGATCGCTAACTCAAGCACTTGCGAACGCTATTTCAAATAGGGGCATTTCGAAATTCAAGTAAGATTCATTCGATCTCCAAGTGAGTTGCATTTGAATTCCAAGTGAGCCTCACTCAAACGTTACGTAGGCCTCACTTAAACGTTACGTAAGCCTTACTTAAACGTTACGTAAGCCTTACTCGAAATAGAATTAACTTACAAATCTACAAAGCTCTAACTCAAATACGTAAATGGGCTAAAATGAGAAGAGCCTTGTATAATTACAAAATATTCCCTCTTTCTGTAAAATTATTGCAAAAACATTCGTTTTTCTCGGAAATTTTGTGTAAGTTTGCATCATAATTAATGTTCAACCCTTTAAACTTAATAAAGTATGGAAGAAAAAAAAAATGATCAACAGCAAGGAAAGTTTCAGATGGGCATTAGCCCAGAGGTAGCCGAGGGAATCTATTCAAACCTCGTACTCATCACTCACTCAAGTTCTGACTTCATCCTTGATTTCGCAGCAGCAATGCCTGGTATGCCAGCTCCTCAAATAAAGAGCCGAGTTATTATGGCACCTGAGCATGCCAAACGTTTGTTGCAAGCTCTTCAGGGCAATATTTATAATTATGAGAAGGAGTTTGGCAAGATTAACTTGCGTGACGATGCCGAGCGTACAATTGCTCCATTCGGTACTCCAAAAGGAGAGGCTTAATTTAGCCTCCCCTCTCATACTTGCTATCACTAAATTAAACTGCTAGTACCCAATTTTTTTCCTAATTTATTCTCCTAAAAGTTATTTTAAGTTAAATTTTTGCCTTCTTTTTCAAAAGTGTTTCCTATAATTAGGTGGTTTGAAGGAAAAGTCGTACCTTTGCACCCCGAAAAGCCCCATAATGTGGTGGCTGTTACGGAAATAAGACAATAACAAAAATAAATATATAAATTAAAAAGTAAAATTATGCCTACTATTTCACAGTTAGTAAGAAAAGGCAGACGAGTTCTTGTAGACAAGAGCAAATCACCAGCTTTGGATTCATGCCCTCAGCGTCGTGGTGTTTGTGTGCGTGTTTACACAACAACTCCAAAGAAGCCTAATTCGGCAATGCGTAAGGTTGCCCGTGTTCGTTTGACAAACTCTAAGGAGGTTAACTCTTACATCCCAGGAGAGGGTCACAACTTGCAGGAGCACTCAATCGTGTTGGTTCGTGGTGGTCGTGTAAAGGACCTTCCTGGTGTACGTTATCACATCGTTCGTGGTACTCTTGATACTGCAGGTGTTGCCAACCGTACACAGCGTCGTTCTAAGTACGGTGCAAAGAAGCCAAAGGCTAAGAAGTAATTCTAGTAAAAAGGCATCAAAAATCAAAAGCCGAAGGCTCACGGTCGGAGAAGGTCGAGAGCTTAGGTAAAGTTATGTTTTTATAAATCGTTTTGCTGGAGAAGTAACAGGTTGAGTAAATACTCGGGTGCGAGTGTTGAAGAACAATATACAGCCCCATGCAGAATTTAAATTTTTCGATTAAAAATGAGAAAAGCAAAACCAAAGAAGAGAGTGATCCTTCCAGATCCAGTCTTCAACGACCAGAAGGTCTCTAAATTCGTAAATCATTTGATGTATGATGGAAAGAAGAATACATCTTATGAGATTTTCTATAATGCACTTGATACCGTGAAGGCCAAGATGGCTAACGAGGAAAAGTCTGCGCTTGAGATTTGGAAGCAGGCTCTCGATAACATCACTCCACAGGTAGAGGTTAAGAGCCGCCGTATCGGTGGCGCTACATTCCAGGTTCCTACAGAAATTCGTCCTGATCGTAAGGAGAGTATCTCAATGAAGAATCTTATCGCTTTCGCCCGCAAGCGTGGTGGTAAGACCATGGCAGACAAGTTGGCTGCTGAAATCATGGATGCTTACAATAATCAGGGTGGTGCTTTCAAGCGCAAGGAGGATATGCATCGTATGGCTGAGGCTAACCGTGCATTTGCTCACTTCAGATTCTAATTTAATTAAATAGGTATAAAAGAAAATGGCAAATCGCGATTTACATTTGACACGTAACATCGGTATCATGGCGCACATCGATGCCGGTAAGACAACAACATCTGAGCGTATCTTGTTCTACACAGGTAAGACTCATAA
>DHMR01000076.1 GCA_002405875.1 bacterium UBA4637 | reverse complement strand
TATCTTGGGTGGGGACCTGTGGGGGCTGCCTTGGGAACCACCCTCTCTCAGATGGCTAGCGTAGGCTTCGCCCTATTTGCCATCCGTAGGCACAAGGAGGTGTTCGATGTGCATCGCCACGATTTCAAGCCTTGCAGGGATGTCATATCCGGCATTTTGAAGATAGGCTTTCCTATCGCCATGCAGGATGGTTTCATCCAGATAGCCTTCATCGTGATTACGGTCATTGCCAATGGTCGAGGTCTCTATGATGCGGCGGCAGTGGGAATCGTAGAGAAGTTCATCGGCTTGGTGTTTATCGTTCCTTCGGCAATGCTCTCCACGGTGTCGGCGATTGCCAGCCAAAACATAGGGGCGATGCAGGTGAGCCGTGCCCAGCGCACAATGTGGTATGCTATGGGTATTACTACTACCTACGGAATCATCGTAGCCATCGTGCTCCAGTTTATCCCCGACTTGGCGGTTCGCATCTTCTCGGACGATGCCCAGGTGGTGGCGATGGGTGGCGAGTATTTGCGAGGCTACGTATGGGATTGCGTCTTCGCAGGACTTCATTTCTGCTTCAGTGGTTTCTTCACGGCTTGTGGCTACAGCATCATCTCCTTTGCCCACAATTTCCTGAGCATCATCTGCGCCCGAATCCCTTTGGTCTATCTGGCTTCCGAGGCTTATCCCGAGACGCTCTATCCGATGGGCTTGGCCACCTGTCTCGGTTCCGTGCTCTCGGTGGTGATTTGCGTCGTGGTGTATGCTTGGATGATGAAGCATCGCAAGTTTGGCTAAGAAGGAATAAAAGAAAAAAGCGTGCAAGTATTTGAAACCTGCACGCTTTCTTCATATCATACAAACGTAATTACAATCATTATCACTCAAGACATTGGCTTGCAATATCTTTTTCCTGCGTAGTTATGCCGTCGGGAACAAACCTTTAAGCACAAGCGCAACCACGGCTTCTAGACAAAGCCTCGCCATACATTTCCATGGCGTACATGTAGTTCTCAATCAAGCTTCTCAAAGCTTTCTTGATGTTTTCGTACATTGTTCTCATAATTGTTATCCTTTCTTTTAAATAAGTTAATACTGTGGGCAATGACGCCCGATTCTTTTTACCTTGTTGGGAAGGGCAATTACTTACCCATTTCCATCTTGTCGTTTACATTTACAGCCTTGGCAATCATGATTGCTACGACTGCGAAAATCATTACTGTTGTCATCATAATTTCATTTCCTTTCTTTTGTGGAGCCTCCGTTTGAGGCATCCTGTTTAACATTATCCTTTTAACAATCTCATCCTTTTCGAGTGCAAAGTTAATGCCTATTTATTGAAAAACTGTCACAAAGACATGACAAAATTGCAAATATTCATCATTTTTTGATACATGTCAAGAGAATGAACTAGGCGGGTTGACGTAGGTCAATAAGTGGCAGATGGGATGTGACATTTGCTAGGGGATAACAATAAGGATAGGAATGACAAGTGAAAAACTGTTGCTTGGAGTGATAAAAAAGATAAATATTTCTTTTGTTTAGAATATCTTTTATATCTTTGCAAAAATATTTGAAGTTAATATACATCTTAATTATATATACGTATGAAGATAGGAGATAAAGTAAGATTCCTAAGCGAAGTCGGCGGTGGTAAAATCTCGGGCTTCCAAGGTAAAGATATCGTATTGGTAGAGGACGAAGATGGTTTTGAAATACCAACTTCTATTCACGATGTGGTGGTCGTTGAGCAAGATGACTATGCCATGGGCAAGATGATTTCCGCCAAAATGGATGCCAAACAAGCAGCTGAGGAGCGTGCCAATACAGAGTTGAAACATGATAGTCGCAGCATCAAGTCTATTCTCAACGAGCATGATACTAACGTCGATATGAATGTCGAGGAGTATGATGCGGCTGACCGTGAGATTACTTTCCAGGCTCCAGCCAAGGAACGTAATGGCGGTAACAAGCTTAGTGCCTACTTGGCTTTTGTTCCAATTGACATCAAGGAGATTACCCACACTCGATTTGAAACGTATTTTGTGAACGACAGCAATTATTATATCCATTACTCTTATCTCGTAGCCGAGGGCAATGCTTGGACATTGAAGTCTTGCGGAGAGGTGGAGCCAAATACGAAATTGTTTATTGAGGAATTTGGGCGTGAGATTCTCAACGAGATGGGACATATTGCCATTCAAATGACCGCCTACAAGAAAGACAAACCTTTCTTGCTCAAGCCTGCTACGGACGTACAATTCCGTTTGGATCCCGTGAAGTTCTACAAACTTCATCTTTTCGAGGAGAATGATTTCTTCGAGATGCCCGCATTGCTCTTCACCATCGTAGAGAACGATGAGGTCGCTCGTCCGTTGGTCGTCGACTCCAAACGCCTAAAGGAGCAGATGTATAAGGATGAGAAGGTGGTAACCAACCAAGAGAAGAAAAAACGCAAGAAAGACGATGGTACGGTTGTTGTTGATTTGCATGCCGATGAGGTGTTGGAGACGACTGCCGGCATGAATGCCGCTGACATCTTGCACTACCAGTTGGATGTTTTCAAGAAGACCATGGCTGAGTATAAGAACAAGAAAGGTCAGAAGATTATCTTCATCCATGGCAAGGGCGAAGGTGTGTTGCGTCAGGCTCTCATCCATGAGTTGAACTATCGCTATAAGCCATGTGTTTACCAAGATGCTTCTTTCCAGGAGTATGGGTATGGAGCGACTCAGGTGACAATCCGTTAATGGATGCGCCTAGGACAAGTTTGAATAAGGTTTAAAACTTTAACATTCTGGATTATGAATATGAAGTATGGTTTTATCAAGGTGGCGAGTGCTATTCCTGCCGTCAGAGTTGGGGATGTCATCTTTAATACACAGAAGATAGAGGAGCAAATCGTTTTGGCTGAGGGAAAGGGCGTAGAGGTTATTACTTTTCCGGAGTTGTCAATTACGGGCTATACTTGCCAGGATCTCTTCCGTCAGCAAATCTTGCTGGAGGCTACGGAGCAAAGTATTATGATGCTGCTAGACTTTACTCGCAAGCTTGACATTATTTCTATTGTGGGCGCTCCTGTTGTGGTGGGCGACTTGTTGCTGAATTGTGGCATCGTCATCCAGCACGGTCAGATTTTGGGCATTGTGCCGAAGACTTATTTGCCAAATTATAGTGAGTTCTATGAGAAACGCTGGTTTGCCTCGGCTCAGGATTTGAGAGAGCAAGAGGTGAGATTCGCGGGGCATAAGGTGAGATTGACACCAGACGTGCAGCTTTTCCGAACTTTTGATGGCTTCCAATTTGGCGTGGAAATTTGCGAGGATGTTTGGGCTCCAGCTCCTCCAAGCAACAAGTTGGCTTTGGCGGGTGCCGATGTGATCTTCAACCTTTCTGCTACTGATGAGTTGATTGGCAAGAACAACTATCTCAAGAGCCTTCTTTCCCAACAGAGTGCGCGTACCATCACGGGCTATGTGTATAGTTCCTGTGGCTTTGGCGAGAGTACCCAGGATGTCGTGTATGGCGGCAATGCCTTGATTTATGAAAACGGCAAGTTGCTGACTGAAAGCGAACGCTTCAGTATAGAGCCTCAAATGGTTGTGGCTCAGATAGATGTCGAGAAACTTCGTTCCGAGCGTCGTACCAATTCTACTTATGTTAATGCACAACGCAACATCAAGTTCTCTGTCCTCGACAAGCAGTTTGGTATCCGTGTCATCGAGGCTTCTCCTGTGGAGAATCTTCGTGACTTTACGTTGGAGCGTGAGGTCAACCCTCATCCGTTCATCCCAGCGAGTGGAGACATGAAAGCATCTTGCGAGGAAATCTTCAATATCCAGGTGATGGGCTTGGCGAAGCGTATTGTACATACGCATGCCAAGACGGTGGTCGTTGGTATCAGCGGCGGCTTGGATTCTACCTTGGCCTTGCTCGTTTGCGTGAAGACCTTCGATAAGTTGGGGATGAACCGCAAGGGTATTGTCGGAGTGACGATGCCAGGATTTGGTACGACCGACCGAACTTACAACAATGCCATCTCCTTGATGCAGAGCTTAGGAATCACGATTAAGGAGATTAGCATCGCCAAGGCGGTGACGCAGCATTTTGCTGACATAGAGCAGGATGCCAGTGTACATGATGTGACTTATGAGAACTCACAGGCTCGTGAACGCACGCAGATTCTCATGGACTTGGCCAACAAACTAGGTGGTATGGTCATCGGTACGGGAGATCTCTCGGAATTAGCATTGGGGTGGGCTACCTACAATGGCGACCACATGAGTATGTATGGAGTGAATGCCAGCATTCCAAAAACCTTGATTCGCCACTTGGTCAACTATGTGGCAGAGAGTGGGGTGGATGAACAGAGTCGTGCCACCTTGCAAGATATTATCGACACTCCGATTAGTCCGGAATTGATTCCGGCAGATGAAAACGGCAACATCAAGCAGAAGACGGAAGATCTCGTAGGGCCTTACGAGTTGCATGACTTCTTCCTCTATTATTTCTTGCGATTTGGTTTCCGACCTGCCAAAATCTTTATGCTGGCGAAGAAGGCATTCCTTGAAACTTCGGGTGAACGAGTGAAGATAAGCGACAATGATCCTGATAGTTATGATGAGGAGACCATCAAAAAATGGTTGAAGACATTTGTTCGTCGCTTCTTCAACCAGCAGTTTAAGCGAAGTTGCTTGCCAGATGGTCCGAAGGTGGGTAGCGTAAGCCTTAGCCCAAGGGGGGATTGGCGTATGCCGAGCGATGCCACGAGTACGATTTGGTTGCAGGAAGCTGAAAACCTGTAAAATAATTTCTGATTTTAGTGCAAAATCCCCCTAGGAAAAAATTGCTTCCTCGGGAGGAAAAATATAAAACCTCCCGTAGTTTGAATTTTTTCCTCGGGAGGAAAAAACAAAAGTGGGTGGGGATGTGTAAAAATGCATCTCTACCCACTTTTTCCTTATGTCAAGATAAAATCATGTTTTTGTACTTTCTAAATGGATTATGTCTTTGTCATATAATTGATTATTTCTTGGTAATGTAAGAGCATAAAGTGAAAAAAACGTTTCTATTTTTGGGAAAACGCTTTTTTTTTCGTAACTTTGCGCCCAAAAAGAAAACAAATAATAAATTAATATACAACTATGGCTAAGAAATTTGCCGAACACAATGGTCTGAACTTGACAAAGACCAACAATGACGTACTCGCAGAGTGGGAGAAGAATGATATCTTCCACAAGTCTATTGATGAGCGTGAAGGCTGCCCTCAGTTTATCTTCTTCGAGGGACCTCCATCTGCAAACGGACACCCTGGTATTCACCACGTGCTAGCACGTAGTATCAAGGATACATTCAACAGATATAAGACTATGAAGGGTTTCCAGGTTCACCGTAAGGCTGGATGGGATACCCACGGACTGCCTGTTGAGCTCGGTGTCGAAAAGGAATTGGGTATCACCAAGAAGGATATTGACAACAAGGCTTCCGACAAGTATATCTCTACAGAGGATTACAACCACAAGTGTCGTGAGAACGTGATGAAGTTCACCGCTGAGTGGCGTGAACTGACCGAGAAGATGGGTTACTTTGTTGACCTCGACCACCCTTACATCACTTACGACAACAAATACATCGAGACGCTGTGGTGGCTCCTCAAGCAGCTCTACAACAAGGGCTTGCTCTACAAGGGATACACCATCCAACCATATTCTCCAGGCGCAGGTACCGGTTTGAGCTCCCACGAGTTGAACCAGCCTGGTTGCTATCGCGACGTGAAGGACCTCACCACCACTGTACAGTTCCTCATCAAGGATCCTAAGGCTGAGTGGACCAAGTGGGGCAAACCATACTTCATCGCATGGACCACAACTCCTTGGACTTTGCCATCCAACGTGGCTCTCTGTGTGGGTCCTAAGATTGACTACGTAGCCATCGAAACCTATAATCTCTATAATGGCGAGCCAATGACCTTGATTATGGCCGAGAGCCGTATCAACGCTTACTTGAAGGCAGACCAGGAGTGCAAGGAGGGCGACCTCCTGCCATTCGACAAGGAGAAGAAGCAGTGCCCTTGGCGCATCGTTGACCGCATGAAGGGTACAGAGCTCGAAGGCATGCACTACGAGCAGTTGATGCCTTGGGTGAAGCCTTGCGAGAAGGTGGACGACTTCGCTCCTAAGTTTGTGACAGAATATGCTGCCGCTCATCCTGAGAAGGTATTTGCCTCTGAGGATGGTCGCGATCAATTCGTGGAGATGGAGAGCGAGGCTTTCCGTGTGATCCTTGGCGACTATGTGACAACAGAAGACGGTACTGGTATCGTTCACATTGCACCTACCTTCGGTGCCGACGATGCCAAGGTGGCTAAGGATGCTAACATTCCAGCCCTATACCTTATTAATAAGAAGGGCGAGACTCGCCCAATGGTTGACCTCCAGGGTAAGTTCTACCTCATCGACGAGTTGGACAACAACTTCGTCGCTGCTTGCGTCAACAAGGATTTGTATGCTCACCACGCAGGCGACTACGTGAAGAATGCCTACGACCCACAGTTCAACGTGGATGGCGTTTGGGACAAGAAGGCTTCCGAGAA
>DHMR01000068.1:57269-75953 GCA_002405875.1 bacterium UBA4637 | reverse complement strand
TGGGTCTGCTCGTTCATCAACCAAACTGACAATGGCACACCAATCTGCGAGTTATAACTACGAGGGCTGCGAGTAACAAACATGCTTGGCGAGAGCAACTGATAGAGCCACTCCTTGACCATCGTCTTGCCATTCGAGCCCGTGATGCCCACGATAGGAATGTTGAATTCGTCACGATGGCGCTCTGCCAAGCGCTGGAGAGCCTCCAACGTATTGACCACCTTCAGGAAGTTAGCCTCCGGATAGTCAGAAGCATATCCCTTGGGAACATCCGTAACTACGAAATTTCTAACACCACGACGATACAACTCCGGAATGTAGTTGTGACCGTCATTACGCTCTGACTTCAGGGCGAAGAACAGAGTTTCCTCTGGGAAACAAAGCGAACGGCTATCGGTCAAGATAAAACCGATGTTCGTATCCTTGTCTCCATAGCGACGCGCACCTATCAGTGTGGTTACCTTTTCGATAGTATAAGTCATTATCTTAAAGTTTTAAATATTCTATATCATATCTACCTCTCAAGTATATCCGATCAAGATACTATATGAGATGATACTTCTTTTCAAATTGTCTTTTCTTCTCTTCCGTCTTGGCGAGGAACTGCTTGGTCGCCTCGCTATCAGGATCGAAAGGCTTGTGTCCGAGGGCATCCTTGATAGGTCGCCAATCTTCAAAAAACTCTTCGGCAGCCTTACCGAAGTAAGTCGCTCGGAATCGCTCCCAGATGTATTCCACAGCTTGTTCACTAGGATGCAGCATGTCTTCCTTGTAAAAGCGATAGTCACGAAGTTCGTCATTGACAATCTCGTAGGCAGGGAAATAGCGCACCACCTCGGGAAATCGTTGGCAGAGCAAGTCAGCCGCCAAGAGAAGTGTAGCTTTAGACAGTTGACTGTCATGATAGCCATACTTGGCATATCGTATAGGACTGACCGTCACGATGATGCGCTTGACTCCCTGGCCGAGCAAAGCCCAAACAGCCTTGGAGAGTTCCACCACACAAGCACCCACGGTCAATTCCTGCTCCTCGAACAAGCGTTGAGGACGTTTCTGGCAATTGTCCACCACCTCGCCCGTCTCCTTCAAGATGTAGACATGGTTGGTGCCGAGGGTGAAGATGGCCACATCCACCTTGTTATCAGGATTCTCTCGGAGAAACCGCTCCACAGAATGAAGTACACTCGTAGGATTGTACATCACTCCATAGGGATTGACCACAGCAGGGAATCGATTCTCGACAAAACGCTTGCCGAGATGATCCGCAAAGCAACTGCCCACGAAAAGCAGTCTATCCGAAGGCTGAATCTCAAAGTCAGCCTTCTCTATGTCCACTTCCGTTCTAAAGTCCATTTGATTTACTCCTTACTGGCTTTATTTTTCTTCCATTCGACAACCAATCCTACAATCAGAAGTATCAACAGGACGACATAGCCTGCATAGGCGATGGCCTCGGTTGTTTTCAGGGATGTAGGATGGAAATCAAGCACCACCTTGTGGTTGCCTGGCTTCACATTCAGGGCACGCAACACATAGTTGACTCTACCCAGTTCAACAGGCTGTCCATCCACGGTAGCTTTCCAACCCGGATAATAAATCTCGGAGAACACGATGACACCACCCTTGCTCGACTTCACCTCGTAAGTCAAGTTGTTTGGCTTGTACTGAGTCATCTTCACGATGGAAGTATCATCCTGAGGCACGCTCTGTCCCAGTTGCTCCTTGAACTTGGCATCAGCCACAGCCTCGTGGCGCAAGTTCAACTTGCCCATCTTGTCGATTTCCTCATTGGCATTGTTGGCATAGACCACCTTATCCACGAACCAAGCGTTACCGTAAGCGTATGGATTCTGCAAAGGGACGGTCTGTCCGCCTTGCAACGGCATGATGAAGTACTTGGTATTCAGCATGTTCAACACAGGGAAGACGCTGCTGCCATTCACCTTGGTCATGTCACCACCAGCAGTAGCCACAGCCTTCATCGTCTTCTGCATCTCAGGAGCGATATAAGCCTCGATCAACTCGGCATAACGACGCAACTTGGCAGGATGGTATCCACCGATGCTCTTATGATAGTAAGAGGTCTCGTTCTCATTGAATGTATTCGAAGCCAAATTGAGCACACGATAGTCGAGTGCCTTGTCACGGCAAATGATCTTATCGGTCTCCGTCATCTGCTGAGGAGTGTCGCGCACGCTCTTCTCCACGAACATGTCGTCATAGAGATAACGCTTGTTGACTACCCACATGTCCACCAAACAAAGGACTGCGATACCACCGATCATAAATTCCTTGCCCAACTTCTTCATCTTGAAAAGGAGCAAGAAAGCAGAACCTATCACGATGACCCAGAAAGAGCGCCAGCAATCGGAAGTGAAGATGCCCTTACGAATTTCCGTCAAATTGCTGATCAGTGGTCCCTGATATTCGGCAGGAAGCTGTTGCAACGCCTGAAGTTCCTGTCCTGAGACGAAATTAGAGAAGAACACACCCGGCATGAGTGCGAACAGGAGGCAGAAGCCTGCCGTCAAGCCAAAGCTGGCATATACATATTTGATCTTGGTCGTCAGAATCTCAGGTTCGTCCACGATTTTCTTCAATGCCATCATCGCCAGCAATGGGATGGTAAACTCAGCGATGACCAAGATGGAGGCAACCGTACGGAACTTGGCATACATCGGAATGTAATCCAAGAAGAAATTGGTGAAAGGCATGAAGTTTCTTCCCCACGAGAGCAGTATGCTCAAAATGGTGGCAGCGAGCAAAGCCCACTTCATCGGTCCCCTGACGATAAACAAACTCAAGATGAAGAGCATCATCACGAAAGCACCGACATACACAGGTCCGCTGGTACCCGGTTGGTCACCCCAGTACTGGCCAAGCTGCTGGTAAATCTGCATAAAGTTAGGGTCAGCCTTCTCCATCGCCTTGGTATTCTGAGCCAATGGCACAGAGGCACCTCCCTTGGCATCAGGTATCAAGAGTGTCCAAGTCTCGTCGATGCCGTAGCTCCACTGGGTGATATAATCTCTGTCCAAACCACTGTTGGTCTGGTTGGCTGAATTCTTCTTCACGAGTTCACTCTTGCCACGCATGGACTCCTGTCCATACTGCCAGGTATGATAAAGATTGGAGAGGTTGAGCGAGATGCCGATGGCTGCACCCACGATGCAAACCGCCGTTGCCTTGCCGAAGCGAGCCAGTTCCTTCTTCTGGATGGCATCCACCAAGAAGGCAATGAACATAAACAAGATGATGAACAGATAATAATAGGTCATCTGCACATGGTTGGCGTTGACCTCGAAAGCCGTAAAAATGGCAGTCAAGAGCAATCCCCACAAATACTTACCCCGATAAGCCAGCACGATGCCCGCAATCATCGGAGGCAGATAAGCCAAAGCCCAAACCTTCCAGATATGCCCAGCGGCAATAATGATAAAGAAGTACGAGGAGAATGCCCAGATGATAGAACCAAGCACCGCCAAGGACTGTCGGAAATTGAAAGCCCTCAGGAGGATATAGAATCCCAAAAGGTAGACGAAGACATACCAGACATAATCTGGCAGCCAGAGATGATAGGCATTGACAGCCTGCTTGAGCACGGCACCGCTCTCATAGGATGGCGACATCTGATAAGTAGGCATACCTCCAAACAGCGAGTTGGTCCAACGAGTCACCTCGCCCGTCTGTTGATAGAACTGTTCCTTCTCTTGCGCCGATCCCACGCCTGCAGAGGCATCATGACGGAACAAGATACGCCCGTCCATGTCGGCTGGCATGAAATACACGAAAGAGATAATCGCAAACAAAATGACTGCCAGAATATCCAGCAGATACTTCTTCAAAAATTTCATTCTTTCTATAAACGTTTATAATTTGGGGGCAAAGATAATGGAAAATTCTGACTTAGAGAAATAATCATAAAACAAAAAGGTTTCTTTTTAACTTTTTTATTGTCTTTCATCAACAACAAAAAGGAGAAGCATCCTCATTTTTGAGGTCTTGCTTCTCCCTTTCGTCTCATATCTTCTTATTTTATATATCTTCCACTCACCTTATTTTATGAATCTCTTCCTTGCTTCAAAGGTGTCAATTTGATACACTTTATTATTATTCTAAATCTATTATCTTAATAATTTGTCGATAGTTGAGATAATATTAGGGTTGCTTGGTCGATCAGCATCCCCAGAATATATCGTTCCATCCTTATTGATAAGGATAAAGCGAGGGATCCCCATAATTCCCCAATCCTTGGAAATCTGAGCATACTGTTCTTTGTTTGCTATATATTGTGCCCAAGCAGGTTTGTCTGCCGTAATCTTGTTTTCCCAAGCCTTCTTGTTGTTATCAACTGAAATACTGATAATCTCAACGTTGTCATTGTCCTTATAATGCTCTACAACCTTTGCCAAATATGGAATCTCCATCTTGCACGGACCACACCAAGTAGCCCAAATATCCACGTAAAGCACCTTGCCCTTGAACTCGGAGAAACGATGTACATTACCTGCTGCATCACAAAACTCATTATCGTGAGCCATGACGCCTGACTTATTATTAATCATGGCTTCAACCTGACCTGAATACATGTCAACTATATCTTGACTGGCTTGGAGCTTGTAAAAAGGCCAAAAACTCTCCAGTTGACTGTTATTCATATAAGTGGTAGCATACATGATAGCAGTCATCTCCATAGTATGCTTGATATCCTTGTTTTGAATATACTTATTGACATTCTTAACAAATTCTGTAGCCCACTCCAATGGCATATCTGTATATTTGGATGGAATCTTGCATTTCAAGAATAAAGGAACCAATGAATAACTTGCGTGAACAGGATTGTTGACATCTATCTTATCTATGACGCTTTGCAATTTTGCATCCCCCAAGAAATCAATGCCATTTTCCTTATCATAAAGTTTCATCAAAGAACCTTTGAGCATCAAATACTCACACTCCGCCTTGTCAGTAAAGATTTCGACAAGTTCCTTTTCCTTCAAAGACTTAGCTCGTGCTAAATAACTCATGCGCAGCGAATCCAAGTCAACCAACTTCTTGTTATAATTTGCCAAGGTCTCCTTATTATCTCCTTTCTTAGAGAAATAACGAGAATATGCAAAACCTTCGCGCATATCATCAGTCAACCTATAAGCATCACTCGCATAACCATTATATATATATCTGGGATCTTGTGAATCTTTAGATTTAGTCACCTTGATGGTTGTCAAGGACTTATCCTTTAGGTAAAGCTTTTGCAAGCCACGACCGGTTGCAAGAAAAAAACGCTTGTCTGGAAGAGAAAAAGTATCTTTAAATTCATAGTTTCCTTTCTTATCAAATTTGGGGACTACCGTAATCGGATTTTGTGAAGAAGACATCACAATGATGGCAGAGTTCTTCTGCAAGGTCGTATCAGGAGCCTGAATCTTCAAAACTTGCGCAAACATTCCATTGCCCAAAGAATTACATATAACCAAAAATAAAAAAATAAATAATCTATTCATAATCTATAAACAATTAACCAATTACTTCATCGACAAACATTCAATTAACGACTTCTACATGATAGCCCAAATGCTTCAATTCCGCCAAGATTCCTGTAGAATCTTTATAAGGGAAGAGGTGAGCCAAGCCTACGACAAACAAAGTCGAGCCCTTCTCCATCATCCCAGGGATTTCCTTGACCCACGAAGAATTGCGCTTGGCAACTTGCATATCAACATTTGCACCTTTCATGGATTTTTGAGACAACATACCGAGTAACTCACCGCTTTCGCCAGTAAGATACAACTTGCGAGCATACAATACTTGCTGAACTCTTTGACTTAATGACATACAATACTCATAAACCTCTTGCATCTCATCATACAAAGAAATCGGTGTTCTAACAGAATTAACTCTTTTCGCCATCATTTTCTTCAAAATAGAATCTTGAACAGCTATAGGTTCAAGCTTCAAGATGGTCTTATTGCTCTTCACAGCCTCATCATAGATATAATAATCCATAGGAGTAATGCGTCGCGCAACAGTATCCGCAGAATTGGCAGAAGAGAACACCTTATTATTATATATGATATCCAACACCATGCGTAAATATGGGGGACGCAAGCCCAAAACAGCTTTTGGCAATTCTAAACTCATGAACACAGAATCCATGTCATGTTCCTTATTTACACCTAACATGATTATATATGTACTATCTTTTGGTAAAAAACGAATTGCGGAATTATTCTCTGAAGGCGATTTGGAAACAGATGTTCTATTGTTATTTCCCGGCGTACTTTCAGCAGTCTTCAATGTCACATTCATATCTGTCTCAAAGCAGACCTGTGAAACTCTTGTAAACACAGAATCATACGAGCTTAGTTGATGGACACTTTTTCCATCCATGAAGTGAAAACTCCCCAGTACAAACGAGGGAGTCTTCAATCCATTTCCGGAAATCCTGAACATCAATCCTTTCCCTTGATTTCCCGCAAAGGAAAATACGAAAGAAAAGCAATACACAATTAATATTATTATTGTCTTCATTTTTATCATTTTAGTGACAACCATTATTTAGCGTCACGCACATATCTTACAGATAAATAATGTGCAAATGTTGCCATCTTGCGACGCTCCACCTTATTGAGGCCACTCATTATTCTACGATACCACGCCCTTTCCTCTTGGGTCGTATCTTTAGTTGCCGTCCAATAAAGACCAAACTCAGATTGACGATAAGGCTTGACGATGGAATCAGTCTGGCTACCATATCCCCACTTACAAAGTTCACCACCATACTTGAGACCCAATCCTGTACCACCTTCTGCTGTCTGTACGAGAAGATTAGCCGCCCCATCACGCCAGCCCTCGTCATCAACATGCTTCATGCCCAATGTTCGTTCCAATTTTTTCCAATCATCATCGGTTGGCAACCTCCAGCCATCAGGACAATTATTCAAGGCTTGAGTATATGTATAATAGTTACCATAGGAATCCATCATATTGGTAGCCTCCTCCAACGTTCCATATTCCACAACATACGTAAGATAGCCACTGGAGCTCAATGCTGTCTGCTCATAGAAAGGAGTCCCTGCTTTTAAATTTTCAGCCATCCAGTCTAAGTCACCCAACCGAACCCAATGATAGCTGTTACCATCCTTGTCTGTCATCGTGCCTGTCTGTGAGGGAACCACTACAGGGTCGGACTCGTCATCATGACAAGCCTGAGAAACAAAAGTCACACAAACCAATGCTATCCAATATAGTATTCTATTTTTCATATTGCTCTACTTTAAATCAAATCCCATACTAATCAACAAATCTCTCATCACTTTAAATTTTGCTATCACCAATGGATAATCTTTCATCATTTCTTCTGCTTCCGTCAAAGAATAAGCGCAAGCAGCTTCAGAAAAATACTTCACATCATAATAAGTAACACCAAAATAAAAATAATTGTGATCTTTCCAAAAGCCGAACTTACGAGCCGTCTCGTCTTGTCCTGCCCCCATAGGGTAACCTAAATTACTTTTACGTACGCTATAATAGTTCTTGCTATAACTATAAAACTCATCCAGCAAACTCTGATCCATATTCTGGAGCTTCTTGTAAGCCATTCCTTGAATAATTCCAAGGAGATAATTCGGATTTTCAAACATCTCCTTATCATGGATTGAAACGACAATGCATCGATTTCCTTGCACATTTGTCGGATATGGAGTTGCCCCTGTCCAAGAATTAGGCGTTACCAACGTTCGAACTCCACCCGAGTAAGTCCACGCATAGATGCTATCAACCACCAAAAACGAATATGGGCAATTCTTTCCCAACTTATCTGCCAATTGCTCACCGATGCATTCAGCAGCCTTACGCTGAACCGCAACATCCTTGACATACTTATAGGTATATTCATAAGAAGAGCCAACGCTTCCTATGACTGGATAATTTACATCTATCAACTGAGTCTTCCATAACGGATTTCCATTGGCATCCAGCCCATTAGGTTCATTACTCAACGTATCATTAAACAATATATAGCATCCGTTCTTCTTATAGAAGTCACGTTGTATCTCTGCCGTTTCGCTTTGATCATCATCACTTGGAGCAAAGAGATTTCTATCGGCATGACTTGGTGTCAAGTCTTCATCTTCACTTGTACAAGAAGCAAATGCGAATGCCAAAAACAGCAAGTATAATATTGAATATTTCATAACCTTCATTTTTGTCAATTAATTATAAACAATAGTATTTACAGGAGTACGCACAGGACGTTCGTTGGAGCCAATGCTCTTCTGAAAATCACGTACAGATTTTGGTATATTGAGCGTCATTCCCCCATCGTCTGTTTTCATTTCATATACTGCAGTAGAAGTTGGATAATAATTGTCCTTTTTATACGTGTATGTTGTAAACGTATGCTGAACAGTCTCGACTTCCGGACATTTTGAATCAACTGCATAACGACGCATATCGTAAAAGCGCTGGCCTTCAAAGCATAATTCACGCTCACGTTCTTGACGCACAAAATTAATTAGTTCGTCGCCACTAAGGCTAACATTAGCACCATCATACATACGGGTTGCACGAAGAGCGTCCAAATACTTTATCGCATTCTGTGTTTCGCCCAATTGGGCACAAGCCTCTGCAGCATTCAAGTAAGCCTCCGCAGAACGCAACAAGAACTGATCGGAAATGTGACTCTTGTTATTAAAACTCTTATCCGTATAATCTATCTTTGTAACATAAGGCATATTACCTTCTCCATATACATTAGAAACATACATTTCCTTACGAGCATCATCATCATTGTACAAGTCGTACAAATGGTCAGAAACTTTAAACACAGGTGAATTTTGCAGACCAGAATCATTGGTTCCACCAGGGTGAACAAAGATTTCATAGCCTAAAGAGACCCCACCCATGGCAAAAATATTTTCGGGACTATCATCGCTTAAAGGTGCATCACCAGCATTCAAATCTACAACGGAACGTAGTTTGGAATTTTTCTCCAAGGATAGCTCGGCATATTTTTTTGCTGTTGTCCAATCTTGCATATAGAGAGCTATACGACTACGGAAAAGATATACGGCATTAATCCCCACACGATTGATGGAGGTTGGTTGAGGAATGTCTTTGAGACATGCTTCAGCAGATGCCAAATCACTCACAATTTGGTCATACACTTCCTGCACCGTGTTTCTTGTAAACTCCTTGTCCTCGATATATTCAGTTGTCTTGAGAGGGACACCAGGAGTATGAGCCGCCGTACTTGGAGCATATGGATTGGCATATAGATTGACCAATGTATAATAATAAAGCGCACGCAAGAAATAGGTCTCACCCTTTACCTTGTTAGAAAGCACTTTATCATCATCAGACACTGCTGTAAGATTTTTCGTCTCTGCCAATATCATATTACAAGAAGCAATACGCTTGTATGCCATGTCCCAATAGCCTTTCTCTTGACTCTCCAATGTATTTTTACCTTCAAAATCTAAATTGACATCCTGCTGCCATGTAAAGAAAGGAAACATCGGCTTGCGGCTACGAACTACGCTCGGCTCAGGGTCATAACTTAAAGCTAAGTTTTCCTCCAATTCATCTGACATATAATGCAATGGTAAATAATTCAAGTTATGCACCACTAGAGAATACGTTGAATTTTCAACATATCCCACAGGAAGAAATGCCTCGCCAACTACCAGCTCATCCAAGTCAGAATAAGTCTTCACTCGTGTCAAATCTTGCGAATACTCTTTCAAAAAATCACTGCAAGAAGAGCAAGTTAATGCTAACAAAACCGCACAAATATATTTTTTCATACTTAAATATTATTTAGAATGTAAGATTGATACCAAATGTAAAAGTTGGACGATAACTCAACTGTATGGTAGTGAACCCACCCTGATTAGGAGTCTGTCCCTTCAACTTACTATCACAAATGGTAAAAAGATTGTAACCTGACAAAGTCAATGCAATGCGCTGCATTCCTATATGCCTATATGGCTAAGCATTTTCTGATCAAATTCATAAGTGATACTGGCACTCTGTAATTTCAAATAATCAGCACTCACGGCACGAATATCCGAATAATCATACATATCCCAAGCACTCTTAGCTATCAACTCGCCCTGATACACACCTAAAGAAGAATAGTGTACGGAATACTTCTCGTAAGAACTACTATTACTTGATATGATGGCAGGAATGTTGGTATACAATTCATCACCCGGTTTTTTCCAACGGTTGATATAATCACGACTATAATTATGGTCAGCACGAATGTCGGCAGAATAGACTCCGCCCGAAGCTGCACTTCCATACATGGCAAACAGACGTGTCTTTGCACCCAAACTATAAGAAATGCCTAAACTTGCACGCCAATTCTTATACTTAAATGTATTATAAAGACTACCTTGCACATCCGGGTCACGTTTACCTGTTGCCGTCAATACCTTGGTATAAGTATCGTATTTGCTCAAGCCATACAACTCCGTCTTGTTATCTTGGTAATCATCAAAGATTGGACCACCATCTACAGAGCTCAACCCCAAGAACTTGTAACTATAGAATGTGCTCACAGGTTTTCCCTTTACCAATGCCTTTCCTGTCAAGAAGTCGTTCAATTCATATGTCTGGGCATCAGGACGTGAATCCAACGAGTTGAATACTTTTGATATGGAAGTCGTGAGTGTCCAACGAAAGTTTTTATTACGAATCGGCATATAAGTAATATCTAAGCTGTATCCCTTGTTGGTGATGTCGCCGCCATTGATTACATACGACTCTGTACCGTTTACAGAAGAGATTTTCTTCGACATGAAAGCATTTTTTGTTTTCTTATAATAGAAAGACAGTTCCATGTGCAAGCGATTGTTGAACATCGAGTAATCCAAGCCCAAATTATAAGAACGGGTAGTCTCCCATTGCAAGTTAGGGTTTGGATATTTGTTGATGTATGAAGCAAATGCATCGTAGTAAGAATTCATCGCACCCTTGCGGATAGTCATGGTAGGATACTCGCTTGTTAACATATTACCTTGAAATCCGTAAGAAGCTTTCAAGTTCATGTAATCTATCCACTTAAAATCCAAAAGACCAAGACGTTTCAAATCAAGTGAGCCAGACAAAGACCAAATTGGCAAGAACTTGTCATTGCTGCGATCACCAAACTTATTGGAACCATCCACACGTCCATTGAGGTTAATACGAGCCATGCTTTTATAAGCATAGGTGAACGATGTGTACAAGGAAGCCGTATTTGTCAAATTGTCTGTGATTTGCGGTACATTACTCGTCTTCCATGCTGCATAAGCCGTATATTTTGTAGGGTCTATGTCCGTCACAAAGCTGAGTCCACGATCAGGATAATACCCACGAGCTGTATAAGAATAAGTTTTATAGGTATCATGATATACCTCAAATCCCACAGTAGCATAAAAGTTATGCTGCTCTTCTTTTCCAAACAGTTTGTTGACATTAAGTTGCAAACGAGCGGTATAACTTCGGTCTGTCACCATATTCTTAGACAATTCACCACCCTGTGGCAGAGTAGAGTTCTCTGGCTTCGAGATGGTCTCGCCATAATTGGAGCCACGAAGCTTTGCTGCATAAAAAGTCTTGTCTCCCCAATAGCTTTCTTGACTGGTGTGCTGATTGGTATGTGAGAGCACCAACTGAGCGTTCAACCAATCATTGAACAGGAATTGCAAATTGGCACCTACCGTAAACGAACTTGTATTCTGTGTATAAGAACTGTTGTCAAGTTCATTCAATATATTATATTTATAGGCAGTATAAGCATTCACTTTTCTGTTATAGTATGCATAATCCCCATTCGCATCAAAAGCCGGTATGGCACGAGAAGTCTCGTAAGCATAGTTCATTGGAGATATGCTCGACTGGTAGGTATCGCGATCGTAATTATAGGCATTGAAATTAAAAGATGCCTTGAAGAACTTACTAAAAGTATTGTCCAAGTTCATGGAAGCGGTGTAACGCTTATTATGATTGGCCTTGATGACATCATTTTCACCATTGAAACCTGCAGACACATAATAACGCGTCTTACTTGAACCACCACTTACACTTGCAGTGTGCTGACTTGACCAACTATCCTTGCACAACAAATCAAACCAATCGGTATTGAGTCCTTCAATGTACCCCACTTGTGACTCAAACTCATCATAGTCAATCTCATGATTGTAAAGTTGATTAACCAAGCCAAGATATCCAACCATATTATTGCCACTATCAAACAAATAATGGTCATCCAAAAGCTCTCGTGTAAACTGAACACGTTCCTTGGAAGACATCACATCCACAGAACGATCCGTATAGCGAGGACGACGCTTGTAATTTACAGTTGCATTATAAGAGATACGAGGTTTACCCTCAAATCCTCGCTTGGTAGTGATGACAATGACACCATTGGCTGCCTTGGTACCATAGATGGCAGTAGCAGCTGCATCTTTCAACACATCAATACGGTCAATATCCTGTGGATTAATACCCGAAATGGCATTACCTATACGATTGACATAGTCTGGGTCGTTAAGTTCATCAGGTGAAATATCAACAGGGTCTTTCACCACCACACCATCGACAACCCACAAAGGCTCACGGTTACCAACCAATGTACTTGTACCTCTAATACGAATCTTTGGAGCCACACCTATCTCTCCAGAGTTATTATTAACCAACAAGTCTGGGATTTTGCCTTCGAGCATTTGGTCTATGCTACTCACATCCGAGCGCAAAACATCTTCAGCCTTTACCGAAGTAACGGCAGAAGTCAAGCTTCGCTTGTCAAGCACCTGATAACCTGTCACGACGACCTCGTCAAGAGCACCAGCATCCTCATGCATCACAATCTGCATGTGGTTGCTGTTCTTGGCAGAAAGTTTCACCTTCTGCTCCTGCATACCTATATAAGAAAAGGTGAGATACTGACCATGATTCTCCGGCAAAGTAAAAGTGAACTCACCTTCAGCATTGGTGTAAGTACCCATGCGAGAGTTACCACACTTCACGCTGACACCTGGCAATGGCTCGTGGTTTTCATCCACGACCTTACCCTTGACAATCTTACCCACTTGCTGGGCATAAGAGCCACCTACTTCTTCATGGCTTTGTGTTGCCTCAGTCTTCTCATTACTGGGAGTCGCTTTCTTGTGGGAAGCATCCTTGGAAACAATGATAAACTTGTCACCCACTACCTTGTAAGTAAGGGGGCGATTGCCTATCACGGCCTTCACGGCACTCTCCGCATTGACTCCCATCAAGTTAGTACTCACAGAATAGCCCTTGACATCTTCGTAGGCGAACTCCACTCGCACACCACTTTGCTTGCCAATCTTCTTCAAGGCCGTTGGCAAAGGGGTGTTCTTGAACGAGACACTGAATTTCTTGCTCAAACTCTGTGCGGAAGCGCCTAACGCAAAAGACAGGAGCATGAGAAGTGTCACCAATTCTCTCTTCTTTTCTCTCTTTTTCATACGCATTAACGAATCATTTTATGCTTTTGACTTGATTTATTTTTGATAAGAGATACGGACTAATACGAAAATCGGGTACGCTTTGAAAGAAAAAAGTTGAAAAAACTTTCATTTTTCTTTCAAAATGCACCCGGGCATTTACGGATTGTTCACTTTCATCGAAAAAATCAAAACAATTCCAAGAGTTTATTATTCTATAATCACCTGCCCATTATGGTAGGTAAACTTCGCCTTATCTAAACCATTCAGCACTTCCAACAATTCTTCGATGCCCCCATCCCTCGGTGCAGCAAAGAAGAGACGTGTCTGCATTTTGGCAGGACTTAGGAAGATGACACTCACATGATACCATTTTCCGATTTCTTTGGCTATGTCCAGAAGGGTCTCGTTGTCAAAATAGAACTCGCCATTCTTCCAAGCCGTATATTCCTCGGTATCAACCGAACGAACGGCCACACGACCCTCCTTAAAGCTTGCATCCTCACCGGGCTTCAATCGCTTGGCTGTCACGGCAGAACTGACCAATACACTTCCTTGCAACAAGGTGACATGCGTATCATTAGCAGAACGAGAACGAATGTTGAATTCCGTACCCAACACCTTGGTGGTGATGCCATTTGCCTTGACAACAAAAGGATGCTTGGCATCATGATGCACCTTGAAGTATGCTTCGCCTTGAAGTTCTACCTCACGAGTCGTACCCGAAAAAGACTGTGGATATACCAACTTACTTCCGGCATTGACTGTCACCATCGTACCATCGGACAAAGTTACCTCCGCCGTAGCATTGACAGGAGTTGTCAAGATATTGCGAATCGTCGTTGCCGAATTGACTTTAGGATAAGTTGTATAGACTTTTGCACAAGATGTTTGATTTGCAGACACAGGCACCGGTTCCTCATCGCCCTTTTGCAAAGTAACGCTAATTTGCGAATTCTCAGCATCAGCCTCGTACGCCACTACTGCGCCATCAGGTACATTCAAGACCTGATGCTGCTTCCCCAAATAAAGGAAAAGAACCAATGCTACTGAAGCTGCCGCTGCCAAGATTGCAGGAATGGCAAAACGGCGAACAAGAGAACGATTTTCTGAATCCATATTTTCAGAAACTCTCTCCTCTCCTTCTTCCATTTTCGCCCAAAATGAGTTTAACTCCCTTTGGACATCGGGAGCCATATGAGTCTTCCGTAAGAGATGGTCACGAACCGCCACTTCCTCTTGCATGAAATCAGACATATTATAATTATCGTCGTTGGTCATATTTTCCTCTTACAATTACACCTTAATTATATTATAATGATACGGACGAGAAACTAAATCGGGTATTCCCATTTACCTTTATATAGCTCCCTTAATGTTTTTAAAGCTTTCATGATGTGCTTCTTCACTGTATTTGGGCTAATATCTAGAGCCTCGGCCACCTCGGCATATTTCATTCGTTTGAGATAGCACATCTCCAATATTTGGTCGGTAGGTGGAGAAAGTTGGCTCATCATTTCCTCCACCAGTTTTTCCTTTTCATCGGAATAATCGGCATAAAAGCGCTCAGCAGTATGCAAGTACTCTTCAGAATATTGATGTTGCAAGACATGATGGCGCAAGAAATCGACAGACCGATTCCTGACCGATGTCATCAAGTAAGCATTGACATTTTCATCCTTGAAAGTCTCGATGTTTTTCCACAAAGCCACAAAAACATCGTTCAGAATATCCTTGGCTGCCTCCTCGTCATTGACAATGTGCAAGGCATAGTAGTACAACCGAAGATAATTTTCGGTATATACCCTCTCAAACTTTTCCCGATATGAACCTTGCACTTCTTGCATACCTAATTCTCTCTTAATTTGGTTGCAAAATTAATAAAAATAATCTGCACAACCAAAATTTCACGGATGATTATCTCCAAAATGGCGATTATAGGGATTTTCCCATCGACTTATAGGGATTCCACGCTCTCGTTTCCCCAAATAACCTGTACTTTTGCAGCAGATTTCAAAATCATTGCTTGGTTAGAAATACTTCGCAAAGTTAGAATTACAAACTTAACACGGAAGATTATGAAAAGAATTGTATTTTTCTTGATGGCTCTCATGCTCATCGCCATGCCATCTTCGGCTCAGAACTACAAAAATAGCCGCTACTACAATAAGAACACCGGACATCTCGACTATGGTTATCGACGGGGGCCAATCGACACCTATTTCGGTTTCCGAATCGGTCCTTCGTTCTCTTACGTCAACTCCGACGACGCGCGACTTGACGGTGGTGACTGGCAGACTGGCCTCAACGTAGGCATCGTAGCAGGTATTCCACTCTCCAACTACCAGCCAATCTACTTGGAAGGTGGTCTCTTCTACACAGAGAAAGGTGGTAAGAAAGACCAGTCAGCAGGCAAGAAGATGACCTACGATCTCAATTATCTCGAAATTCCTGTGGTATTCAAATACAAGTACAATATCGACCCACAATTCTCCATCCAACCTTTCTTGGGTGGTTACTTTGCCGCAGGTGTGGGAGGTAAAATCAAGAACTTCGAGGAAAGAGAGGCTGAGAATTCCTTCTCCAAACACAACTTCCAGCGCTTCGACGGTGGCCTTCGCCTAGGCTGTGGCGTGCAGTATGACATGTTCTACGCTGACTTGACCTACGACATCGGCTTGGCAAACATCTGCCACGACACCTTCGACAAATCTCGCAATGGTGCCCTTCAGCTCAACTTCGGAGTCAACTTCTAAATTCCATCAATTTTACTTTTTAAATGATAACATTTCCTTGCCTTTACGAGAAATAAGGCAAGGAAATGTGCGTTTATAAGAATCTTTAAAGTCTTTTATTTTGTAATGTCTTGATTTTAAAGTAACTTTGCAGCCGAAAATTACAAGACATATATGAAAATAGGAATTATCGTTGCGATGGACAAGGAGTTCACGCAACTCAAGACACTACTCAACGAGTCACAGACCGAACGCAAGAACTACAAGGATTTCGTCATCGGAAAGATTGGCGACAACGAGGTAGTCATGCAGCAATGCGGCATCGGAAAGGTAAATAGTGCCATCGGTGCGGTGGAAATGATAGACAATTACCATCCTGACCTCATCATCTCTTCGGGTGTAGCCGGTGGTGCAGACATTAATCTCAACATAACCGAGGTGGTGGTAGCCACCGAATGTGTATACCACGATGCTTACTGTGGCGATGAATGTGAGTTTGGGCAGATTCTCGGCATGCCTGCTACCTTCAAGACTCCCAAGGAATACGTGGAGAAGGCACTTGCCATCAATGATTTGCCTGAAAGCAAGCACCCTCATATCCACGCCGGTCAAATCGTGAGCGGCGAATGGTTTGTGGATAGCAAGGAAAAAATGCGTTCCATCATGGAGCATTTCCCTCATGCGATGGCTGTGGACATGGAGAGTTGCTCTATCGCACAAACTTGCCACATCTACAAGACTCCTTTCATCTCTTTCCGCATCATCAGTGACGTACCTCTGAAGGACACCAAGGCGCAGCAGTATTTCGACTTCTGGGCAAAGATGGCAGAAGGCTCGTTCAATGTCACCAAGGCTTTCCTCGATAGCCTGTAATTCAACATTCAACAATTAACATTCAACATTATGAATAAAATTCCAAGTTTCACTATCAATCATAACAAGTTGCTCCGTGGCATCTACGTGAGTCGCAAGGACGAAGTAGGCGGAGAAGTAGTAACCACCTTCGACATTCGTATGAAGGTGCCTAACCAGGAGCCTTGTCTCCACAATGGTGCCATCCATACTATCGAGCACCTCGCTGCCACTTATCTACGCAACGACCCGGAATGGAAAGACCGCATCATCTATTGGGGACCTATGGGCTGTCTTACAGGTAATTATCTTTTGATCAGAGGCGACTACGAGAGCAAGGACATCGTAGAGTTGATGAAGCGCACTTTCAAGTTTATCGCCGATTACGAGGGTGAGATTCCTGGCCAGGCTGCCAAGGATTGCGGCAACTACCTGCTCCACGACCTCCCAATGGCGAAGTATGAATCCAAGAAATATCTCGAAGAGGTCTTGAATGTCATCAAGGAAGAGAACCTTATTTATCCGACACAAGACTAACAGGGAGAAATTGATGACGAGAAAAAGAAAAACCGCCCCTGCTTTATAAGAGAAAAGCCGCCCTGCTTAATGAACGCAGCGCGGCTTTTTTAATATCTGTGATTACCACTTCAACTTGCCATATTTCTCCTTGTACCAAATTTGCCAGCCATTCACCAAGTTCTGCCATACCACGTAAGCCCCAGGAGCCACGGCAGCAAGAGGATTCAGGAAGGTGAGGGTGAGCCAGATGCCCACGATGGTGTTCTTCTGCCCCAATGCCTGACCTGCACTGATGCTCGCCCCAAAGTGTCTGCCCACAGCCTTGCCAATGGCAAACTGGATGAGACACACGAACAAGGGCACGATGAGGAGCAAGGTTAGCGTCCAACCCGACACCTCGGCATGGAGAATATTGCGCAAGGTCTCACCCATCAAGATGGTGAGGTTGAAGCACCACATATAGAAGCCCAAGTCCTTCACGCTCTTCACCTTGTCCACAAACTTCGGCAGGAACTTTCTGCTCAGCAAAGCCAGGAGCAAAGGTACGACCAAGACGGTGGTGACATTGCGGAACACCATGGCACTCATCATGAGGAAAGAAACATCTGCCCCCTTCTCCACCATCGGGAAGAGACTCGGAATAATCACCATCGTAAAGATATTGGCAATGACCGTATAGGTGGTAAGCGAACCTATCGACCCACCCAACTTCTCTGTAACCACAGCCACAGCAGCCGCCGTAGGACAGATAAAGCAGATGAAAGCACCCTCCAACACAAGCTTGGTCTCATAGTTGCCGCCAAACTCGAAGATGAGCACTACCATCATCAATGCCAACGAGGTACGAATGAGCTGGAGTATGAAATGCCATGCTTTCGGCTTCATTTCCTTGATCTCTATCTTACAGAAGGTAACATAGAGCAAGGCGAAGAGTATCACCGGCATCATCTCCACCAACTTCGGACCACACGCATCACCTATCGGCTCCAAGAAAGGAACATGGGCGAATATCAGATACACCACCGCTCCAAACACAAGGGAGCAAGGCAACGAAAACTTACGAAAAAATCTCCACAATCCCATAACAAACCATTTAAAAAGAATCCCCTGCAAGTCGA
>DHMR01000068.1:14104-57099 GCA_002405875.1 bacterium UBA4637 | reverse complement strand
GCACTCCTCAAGGCTCATCACGGTCTTAGGGATGACACGAGCCTTGTCATCAGAACCAGAGGCACGCACGTTGGTCAACTGCTTAGCCTTGGTTACGTTGACAACCAAGTCGTTCTCGTGAACATGCTCACCAACTACCTGACCACCGTAAACTTCCTCACCTGGGTCGATGAAGAACTTACCACGATCCTGAAGCTTGTCGATGGCGTAAGCGTAAGCTGTACCTGTCTCCAAGGCAATCATGCTACCGTTAGAACGGCGGCTGATCTCACCCTTGTATGGCTGATACTCCTTGAAGCGGTGAGCCATGATAGCCTCGCCTTGAGAAGCTGTCAACACGTTGGTACGAAGACCGATGATACCACGTGAAGGAATATCGAACTCGATGTCCACACGCTCGCCCATGTTCAACATAGAAGTCATCTCACCCTTACGACGAGTTACCATATCAATCATCTTAGAGGCGAACTCCTCAGGTACGTTGATAGTCAACTCCTCGACAGGCTCGCACTTCACACCATCAATCTCCTTATAGATAACCTGTGGCTGACCTACCTGAAGCTCGTAGCCCTCACGACGCATGGTCTCGATGAGCACAGAGAGGTGGAGCACACCACGACCACTGACAATCCACTTATCGGTGGTATCCTCGTAAGGCTGAACACGAAGAGCGAGGTTCTTCTCCAACTCCTTGTTCAAGCGCTCCTGGATGTGACGAGAAGTACAGAACTTACCCTCCTTGCCAAAGAAAGGAGAATCGTTGATGGTGAAGAGCATACTCATGGTAGGCTCATCAACTGCGATAGGTGGCAGTGGCTCTGGGTTCTCATAGTCGCAGATGGTATCACCTATCTCGAACTTCTCCAAACCGATGACGGCGCAGATGTCGCCAGAATCGACATGGTCTGTCTTCTTATGACCCATACCCTCGAAGGTGTGGAGCTCCTTGATTTTGGTCTTTTCCTGAGTACCGTCACGGTGGCAGATGGTAACGTTCATACCATCCTTCAATGTTCCACGGTGTACACGACCCACGGCGATACGACCAGTGTAAGAGCTATAGTCGAGAGAGGTGATCAAGAGCTGAGGTGTACCCTCCAACTGCTTAGGGGCAGGGATTACCTCGATGATCTTATCGAGCAAATAATCTATATTATCTGTTGGCTTGTTGTAGTCCTCGCCCATCCAGCCATTCTTGGCTGAACCATACACGACAGGGAAGTCGAGCTGGTCCTCGGTAGCGTTGAGGTCGCACATCAAGTCGAATACCATTTCATATACCTCCTCTGGGCGACAGTTAGGCTTATCCACCTTGTTGACCACAACGATAGGCTTCAAACCGAGCTGCAAAGCCTTCTGGAGCACGAAACGAGTCTGAGGCATAGGACCCTCGAAGGCATCGACGAGGAGGAGGCAGCCATCTGCCATGTTGAGCACACGCTCAACCTCACCACCGAAATCAGAGTGTCCCGGAGTATCGAGGATATTAATCTTAGTACCTTTCCAGTTGATAGATACATTCTTTGAGAGAATGGTTATACCACGCTCGCGCTCCAAGTCGTTGGAATCGAGCACCTCGCCGCTGTTATCCTGGCCGTCACGGAACAGCTTACCAGCGAGCATCATCTTGTCGACCAATGTAGTCTTACCATGGTCAACGTGTGCAATAACTGCAATGTTTCTAATGTCTTGCATTTCGTTTTACCTTAAATACTTTTGAATTTGGGTGCAAAATTACAAAAAATATCGGAAAAGTTTGCATGTTTCACGAAAAAGTTGTAACTTTGCAGCGCATTTTTAGAGAAACCACCGTGAGGAAGGTCTCAAATGCTTCACATAATATATATAATTAAACATTTAAGTAACACAGCTATGTATTTAGACAAAGCAAAAAAAGAAGAGATCTTTAGCAAGTACGGAAAGTCTAACTCTGATACTGGTTCAGCTGAGAGCCAGATAGCATTGTTCTCATACCGTATTGCTCATTTGACGGAACATGTTAAGCAGAACCGTAAAGATTATACTACAACACGTGCCTTGACACAGCTTGTAGGTAAGCGTCGCGCATTGCTCGATTACTTGTACGACCGCGACATCAATCGCTATCGTGCCATCATTAAGGCCCTCGGTCTTCGTAAGTAATCTGCAAGCATTTTGCTTCAAGACATTGAATCCCATCATTCCACTTGAGAATGATGGGATTTTTTATATTGCTACCGATATTATTTGAAGTTGATAAATGTATATAAAAATATGAAATTTCAAAATTTTTAGGCAATTATTTTTAATTTCCAAACCTTTCTAAACAAAAGAAAATGCCCGTGGCGACGGGCACTCATGCCCCATCAGCGACGGGAACAGAGTGCCCATCACCACGGGCATTATACTAGGCTTAGACTTACAAAATTTCCCTTAAAGGTTTCATGACAAATTCACGTTCTTCCATCAAGGGATGTGGGATGACCAAATCTGGTTCATCCACCTTTAAATCATCATACATCAATATATCGATGTCGATAATACGATCATGATAGGCTCCGTCAACTGATTTCAAAGTTCTGCCCATCTCCCTCTCAATCCGCTGGCAAGCCTCCAAAAGTTGTCGAGGCGCAAGTTCGGTATCAACCAATACACATGCATTGATAAAATCATTGGGAGAGGAAAAACCCCATGGCTTAGTTTCGTAAAGAGCTGATTGGCGACTAACTCCGCCAACCAGCTCTTCTATTTTTTCGATAGCCTCACGGATATTACGCTTGCGGTTCCCAAGGTTAGTCCCAAGGCTCAAATATACTTTATGCATGATATTGCTTAGTCGTTCAAAATCAACAAAGAGTCGCCAAAGCAACCAAACATATATCCATTTTTAACTGCCTTCTTGTAGCACTCGTAAACCAAGTCATACCCACCAAAAGCGGCAGTGCTCATCATCAACGTTGACTCTGGATGATAGAAGTTGGCTACCATGCAATCTGCCAAACCGAAATCGTATGGCGGGAAAATGAACTTATTGGTCCAACCATCAAACTCCTTCAACATGCCATCTGTACCAACAGCTGTCTCGGTAGCCTTGATTACACTTGTACCAATCGCACAAACGTGATGCCCCGACAACTTCGTACTATTGACCAAATCGCAAGCCTCCTTACTGATAATCATCTGCTCGGAATCCATCTTGTGCTTCGTCAAATCCTCCACCTCAATCTCATGGAAATTTCCCAAACCACAATGTAATGTAATGAAAGCAGAATGAATGCCACGAATCTCCAAGCGTTTCATCAACTCACGAGAGAAATGCAGTCCTGTTGCTGGTGCTGTCACAGCACCCTCCTTGTCAGCAAAAACACACTGGAAATCCTCCATATCATCTTCTGTAGCATGATGATTCTCACGCTTATCAATCACATATCGTGGAAGTGGTGCCTCGCCTAAGGCAAACAAAGAGCGCTTGAACACATCATGATTGCCATCCTCGTCATAAAGGAAACGAAGGGTACGTCCACGGCTAGTCGTATTATCAATCACTTCAGCAACCATCTCATTGACATCGTCAAAAAAGAGTTTGTTGCCAATACGTATCTTACGAGCAGGTTCCACCAAAACATCCCAAAGGCGCATCTCGGCATTCAACTCTCGAAGCAAGAACACCTCAATTTTGGCATCCGTCTTTTCCTTAGTACCATAAAGACGAGCCGGGAACACCTTGGTATCATTGAAGACAAAGGTATCGCCCTCATCAAAGAAATCAACAATATCCTTGAACTGCAAGAAAACTGGATTACCTTCTGCATCCTTCATATCCTTGCCATTGGCATCCTTCTTATACATCTGAATGGTCTCCGACTTCTTGTGAAGAACCATCAGGCGAGCCTCATCACGTCGAGTAACCTCAAAAGTTCTCTCCTGACCTGTTGATGTTTTAATCACTCGCTTTGCCTTATGAGGATAGAGGGCTACCTGCGCCTCTGGCAACTTAAAATTGAACTGTGATAATTTCATGTTATATAATACTCCTTTCTAATTATTATTATTTTCTAAATCTTGAGCATCGAGCCAATCCTGGAAATGATCGAAGTCGATGCAGTTCTCTACCGAAAAACTACCTGCCTTGGTGCGACGAAGGGCGGTGAGGAAAGCTCCGCTATTCAAAGCCCTTCCGATGTCACGAGCCAAGGAACGGATGTAAGTTCCCTTGCCACAAACCACTCGGATGCTGGCTGTCTTCGCCTCATCGTCGTAGTCGGTCAGTTCTATCTCATCCACACGCACGATCTTCGGCTTCAGTTGCACATCCTCGCCTGCTCTCCGCAAGGCATAGGAGCGGTCGCCGTTCACCTTGACGGCGCTGTAGGTAGGCGGGACCTGCTGAATATCCCCCACGAACTGCTTCAACACTTCCTCCACCAACTCACGTGTGATATGTTTGGTGGGATAAGTATGGTTCACGGTGTGTTCTTTGTCGTAGCTAGCCGTAGTAGCACCGAGCTGAAGGGTAGCCGTATATTCCTTGGTATGGGTTTGCAACTGCTCTATCTCCTTGGTTTTCTTACCAGTGCAGAGTACTAAGACACCTGTAGCAAGAGGGTCAAGCGTTCCAGCATGTCCTATCTTAACCTTGTAGCCAAGTTTCTTGCTGAGAAGATAGCGAACGTGCGCCAACGCTCCGAAGCTAGACATACGGTACGGTTTGTCGATAGCAATAATTTCTCCTTTTCTGAAATCCATATTAACAACACAAAGCGATGATGCCAACAATGGCACAATAGATGGCGAAATAGATGAGCTTACACTTCTTCACCAATGAAATCATCCATTTACAAGCGAAGCAGCCGCTCACGAATGCAGCGACGAAACCTACCACCAGCGAAAGCGTAGGTATCGGAGTCTCAGCCGCATGAGTAGTCAAATACTCCTGGGATGGAGCGAAGATGTGCTTAAAATCAAGCAATGCCTCGCCCAAGATTGGAGGGATAACCATGAGGAAAGAGAACTGTGCCAAAGTCTTCTTACTGTTGCCGAGAAGCAAACCGGTAGCAATAGTAGAACCTGAGCGAGAGAGACCAGGCAAAACAGCCACTGCCTGTGCGATACCAATGATGAAGGCATGCAAAGGAGAGATGTGTTCCTTCTCCTTCGGATGATAGAAGTGGGTCAAGGTGAGCAACGCTGCCGTGATGAGCAAGCAGACACCAACCACACGAATGACATCGCCAGCAAAAAGCGCCTCAATTTTATCCTTGAAAAAAAGACCTACGATGCCCACTGGAATCATAGAGATGACGATGTTGATGGCATACTTCTGCTCATCGTTCAAGCTACCGTTCCAATGGAACAGCCCCTTGAATATCCAACTGATTTCCTTCCAAAGGATAACGAGGGTACTCAACACGGTAGCCACATGCACCACGATGTCGAAGGTCAAGCCCCCTGCCTCAGCCTCAGGTCCGAGCAACGCCTTACCTATCTCCAAGTGACCACTACTACTTACTGGCAAATATTCTGTGAGACCCTGAATAAGTCCCAAAATCAAACCTTGTAACCAATCCATCGCTTATTCATCTTTAGGTTTACGAATAACTGCATAGATGATAGACAAAAAGCCTACCAAAGTAACAGTTGGCGCCACTACGACACGACGTGTGCTAAAAATATCAGCATCAAAAGTAGTCTCATTAGAACCAGCTCCGCTCATCAAGATAAAACCGAGGATGACAATAGCCATTCCTATAGCCAACAAGATGAAGTTGACTTTATCAAAAGCTAAATTTCTCTTATCCATTATGTTATGCAATGTTTGTTATGTAGTTATATACAATGTTTATGATTCAATCGTATGTCTTATTATTCTAGCACATTTAGAAAGACTCATTTTGATCTTATAAAAGTCTTTATATCTTATATAAGTCACCCGCCTTCATTCTCAGGAACTTATTGACCGAAATGTTCGCACACAAAGACGTGATCAAAATACCAAAGAGGAAGACTGCTCCTCCGGTGATAATCAACTCCTCCCAGCCCAATACAGTCAAAAGTTCTGGTTCATGTAAATACCAAGCATAGATACATCCTCCAAGGAAAGCATCAGCTATAAACGCGGCAAGCAAACCTATCAACACGGCTCGACGTACAAACGGAGCTCGAATGAAATTCCAGGAAGCACCAACCAACTTCATGGTATGGATGGAAAAACGACGCGCATAGATGCCTAAACGGACCGTATTGTTGATCAAAGAAAAAGAAATAAATGTAAGCAAAGCCGCCACAATGAGCAAGCCAATGCTTATTTTTGCCAAAGACTGGTTGACCTGTTCTATCAAATCATGCTGATAAGACACCTCTGTAACCTTCGGGTAAGCCTTCAGTTCCTTGGAAATCCATTTCAGAGAATCATTGTTGGCATAGTCAGCCTTGGTCGTAATCTCAATGGATGGCTGAAAAGGATTGACTCCAGCAAATTCACTTGGATTCGTTCCCAAGTCACGCGTTGCCTCCTTCAAGGCCTGTTCCTTGGAAATATAATTCAAGCCATTGACATACGGGCGTTGCTTGAGAGTTTTGCATATAGACAATGCCTCTGGATTCGTCATGTCTTGCTCAAGCATAACGGTTACTATCAAGTTTTGCTTGACATAAGAGGACAGGTTCCGTCCCATGAGGACGGAAAAGATGACAAATCCTAACAAAACTAGTACCATAGAGGTACTTATACATAACGTTACCATCTGCAATCCACGGTGATTGCTTGGCTTGTATTGTTTCTTTCTCATTTCACAAAAGGGTATAATACACCAAATTTGGTGCAAAGTAACAAAAAAATAAGGACATAAACGAACGTTTAACGAGTATTAACACAAAAGGGCCGACCTCACGGCCAGCCCTTTCTTATACAGAGTAAAATTCAAATAGGTATGACTTTAAATTTTACTTAAAATTCAAACATTACAACTTGGTGATAACACCCTTCTCAGAACTCTCCAAGAAATGGATGATATTCTGAATCTCCGGTCCGTCAGGCACCTGGTCCTTAATCTGGTTGATGGCATCGAAGAGAGATGTCTGACCATGGAATACCAGACGGTAAGCATTAGCCACATGCTTGCGTACCTTCTCGCCTATCTCGGCAGCCTCCATGATGATGCCGTTAGGACCAGCATACTTCACAGGCTTGCCACCGGCGATGATGTAAGGAGGCACATCCTTAGAGAAAGTAGTACCTGCCTGAATCATTGCCAAGTCGCCCACACGGGTCTTGGCATTCTCCACTACAGATGTAGAATAGATAACACCATTGCCAATCACACAGTCACCGGCAATCTTGGTACCATAACCGAAGACGCAACCATTACCAATCACGGTATCGTGAGAGATGTGCGCACCCTCCATCAAGAAGTTCTTGTTGCCCAGCACGGTCTTGCCACCCTCGTAAGTACCACGGTTGATAACCACGTTCTCACGGATGGTATTGTTGTCGCCGATAACCACAAAGCTATTGGCACCCTTGAAATTGAAATCCTGTGGAAGGGCTCCGACTACAGCACCCTGGAACACCTTGTTGCCATTGCCCATACGAGTACCGTTCATGATGCTCACAAATGGATAGATGATACAGTTGTCACCGATTTCCACATCGTCCTCGATATAGACGAAAGGATATATCTTGCAGTTGTCTCCGATCTTAGCCTTTGGAGAAACCTCTGCCTTTGGACTTATTATACTAGCCATAATTTTCAAATTATAAATTATAAATTATAAATTATAAATCACAAACAGCCTTTAGAAACGAGCTTTCATTTATTCATTATAATTTATCATTTGTTATTTACTTAGCTCCTCCACCCAATGCATAGTAGAGGTTGACCACTGCTTGCATCTTGTAGAAATCGTCTGCCACCTTGGAGAGTTCCGCATTCAAGAGATTGCTCTGAGCCGTGATGATATCCAAGTAAGACAAACCGCCTTGCATATTCATATACTCAGGAGTTAATTCAAGTGAAGATTTCAAAGCATCGATCTGCTTAGCTTCCAACTCTCCTTTTTTGGCGGAAGTATTATAGAGTACCAAGGCATTGCTTACCTCACTACCTGCCTGAAGTACGGTATTCTGCCAAGTGTTATAAGCTTGCTCATACTGAGCCTTGGCTACCTTCAAACCCGCAACAAGACGACCATTCTGGAAGATTGGTTGTACCAATGAGCCTACGGCACTGAGCAACCACTTGCCTGGGTTGACAATACCCATGCCACTGGAATTAGTGAAAGCACCTGTACCCGAAATCGTCAAAGACGGATAGAACTTGCTGCGAGCCGTTTCCACTGCATAGAAGCACTGAGCCAAGTTCATCTCTGCTGCATGAACATCGGCACGATTGTTGAGCAACTGCAAACCTACGCCTGTGGAGAATTTAGCTGGAAGACTTTGATTTTCCAACTTACCACGAGCAATAGTATGTGCTTGGTCGCCAATCAGCAAACTCAAAGAGTTCTCTGTCTCACGAATTTGACGCAACAAATCTTCCTTTTGAGCTAACACTGAATAATAATTAGCCTCAGAAGCCTTGATGGAAGTATTGTGGTAACCTATCTTATATTTCTTGTAAGCCAACATGGTCTCCCAAGTTTCCTTGGTCAACTTAGCCATCTCATTGACGACCTCAACCTGCTTGTCGAGCATCAACAAAGAATAATACATATTGGCGATGTTAGCCACCAAATTGGTCTGGACGGAAACCTGATAATCCTTCATCTGCAGGAGCGCCATCTGAGCACTACGCTTCTGAGAGAGCAAATTACCAAAGAGGTCAACACTCCAACTTGCATTGATAGGCAAGCTATAAGTCTTGGTGGCTGCGTTGCCGTCCCAAGAAGAGAGAGTTCCCTGTGGAGTAAATGTGAAAGAAGGAATGAATGCCAACTTAGCACACTTCAACTGGTCCTCTGCCATCTTCACGTTTAAGGCAGCATTGAGGAGATTGACATTATTGTTCAAGCCCTTCTCAATCAAAGACTGGAGTTGAGGGTCGGTGAAGACGCTACGCCAAGGGATATTGGCAAAAGAGGTAGTATCCTTCACAGCCAAGGTATCCATGATAGAGGCTGAGTCGCGAACGATACCACTCGTCTTCACGTCAGGACGCTCATACTTTCCATAGAGAGTCTTGCAGCTGCTCAAAGAGAGAGCTGCGAGACCTAATATGATGATATTTAAATTCTTTTTCATTTATTCTTGAAGTTATATTTTGATTACTTCATTTCTTACCCTTTCGAGGATTCATTTCTGAGCCTCAGCCTTCTTGTTGTGAGCTGCATTGGCATACTGCTCCAACTCTACGACTGCCTCTTCATTCAACTCATCGTCGAATGCCAATGGCTTAATGCGCTCCTGCAACCACTCGAACACTGCAAACAAGGCTGGTACGACGAAAATCTGGCAAATAGTACCAATCAACATACCTCCAACTGCGGCAGCACCCAAGGTCTGGTTACCATACTTACCTACACCTGATGCAAACATCAAAGGCAGCAAACCGATAACCATGGCCAAAGAAGTCATCAAGATAGGACGGAGACGAGCACCGGCGCCCAAGATAGCTGAGTACTTGATCGCCATACCCGTACGACGACGCTCCAAGGCAAACTGTACAATCAAGATGGCATTCTTAGCCAACAGACCGATCAACATAATCAACGAAATCTGCATGTAGATATCGTTAGAGTGTCCGAACAGGTTGGTGAAGATGAACGCACCCGCCAAACCGAATGGGATAGACAATACCACAGACAATGGCAAGATGTAACTCTCGTACTGGGCACTCAAAATCAAGTAAACGAATACGATACAGAGTGCGAAGATCAAACCGGTAGAGTTGCTGGACTCAGCCTCAGAACGAGTCAAACCAGAGTACTCATAGCCATAGCCCTCAGGCAAAGTTTCCTTAGCCACCTCAGCAATAGCCTTCATACCATCACCCGTAGAGTAACCACTATTAGGTGTTACGGAAACATCCATAGAGGTAAACAAGTTGAAACGTGTGATGTTGGATGGACCGAACATCTTCTTCAGTGTTACGAACTCACTTACTGGAGACATAGTGCCATCGGCACAACGTACATATATCTTACTCAAATCGTCAGGACGCATACGACTCTCAGGACCTGCTTGAATCATGACACGATAGAGCTTACCGTATGCATTGAAGTTGGATGCGTAGAGACCACCGAGATAACCTTGCATCACAGCGAGCACATTAGATGGAGAGATACCAGCCTGCTTGGTCTTGGCTACATCTACATCCACCATATACTGAGGATAGTTAGGGTTGTACTGAGTCTGGGCAGTCTGAATTTCAGGACGCTTGTTCAACTCAGCCAAGAACTTCTTCACATTATCATAGAACTTGTTCAAGTCACCACCTGTCTTATCCTGCATGGTCATGGTGATACCATTTTGTACAGAGAAACCAGAGATCATAGGTGGAGCAAAGGCAAGAACCTGCGCATCTTTGATAGCAGCAGTCTGCTTATAAATCATACCCAACACAGACGTTGATTCCATAGGGTTGACAAACAGCGCCTCGATGCCACCACCAGTCAAAGCACACTTAATACGATGGAAGAATCCACCTGGACGCTCCTCAAATGGCTTCAACTTGATAATCACAGTACCCTGGTTAGAACCAGCGCCACCGATGAAACTATAACCCATGATGGCATTACGAGTCTCAATAGCAGGATTATCGGCGAGCATTTTATCCACTTGCTTCACAACTTCTGCGGTACGCTCCTGTGAAGTACCAGGGGCAGTAGAGATACAGCAGAACAAAGTACCCGTATCCTCATCAGGAACCAGACCGGTTTTAGTTGTACCCATCAAGACAACCAATGCAACGACACCGGCAACAATAGCACCAGCGGCAACAACGCCATGGTTGATGACCCACTTAACGCCACCTTTATACTTATTAGTAATCTTCTCAAACTGATAGTTGAATCCAGCGTGGAAACGATCCACGAAAGACATTTTCTTCTCATCCTGACCTTCCTCGTGCGGCTTCAGCAACACGGCACAGAGAGCAGGAGACAAAGTCAACGCGTTGACAGCGGAGATGACGATAGATACAGCCATGGTCACACCAAACTCACGGTAGAAGTAACCAGACGTACCACCGATGAATGACACAGGGACGAACACGGCTGACATCACCAAGGTAATGGAGATGATGGCACCAGAGATTTCGTTCATGGCGTCGATAGAAGCGGTAAGGGCGCTCTTGTAACCCTGGTCGAGCTTGGCATGGACAGCCTCCACAACCACGATGGCATCATCGACCACAATGGCGATAGCCAACAGGAGGGCGGACAACGTCAACAAGTTGATGGAGAATCCGAATACCCAAAGGAAGAAGAACGCACCAATCAAAGCCACAGGTACGGCGATCATAGGGATCAACGTAGAGCGGAAGTCCTGCAAGAAGATATATACCACAATGAACACCAACACCAAGGTGATGATCAAGGTGAACACTACCTCCTCGATAGATGCGAACAAGAACTCGGTCACATCCATCAAGATGACGTTCTTCAACCCAGGAGGATAACTCTTCTCCAAGTCGTCAAGTGTTTTCTTCACATCAGTAGCAATCTGGGTAGCGTTGGAGCCAGCAATCTGCTGAACCATACCCATCACGGCAGGCTGGCCATTGTTGAGCAAGTTAACGTTATACTGCAAGCCACCCAACTCTATCTTCGCTACATCGCCGAGACGAAGGGTCTGACCAGAAGTATTGCTCTTAATCAAGATGTTCTCATACTCAATAGGAGTTTTCAAACGACCTTTGTAACGCAAAGTATATTCATACTGCATATCGGTTGACTCACCAAAGCTACCAGGGGCAGCCTCGATATTCTGCTCAGCCAAAGCATTGGAGATGTCGGATGGAACCAAGCCGAACTCCTTCATCTTCTCTGGCTTCAACCAGATACGCATAGAGTAGTTACGGGTAGAAGGGCTCTGCACATCACCCACACCATTAATACGCTTCAACTGTGGAATGACGTTAATCAAGGCGTAGTTAGTAACAAACTGGTCGTCGTAACGGCCATCGTCGGTGGTCAGGGCAAACATAATCACGTTGGAACTCTGACGCTTGGTAACGGTGACACCCACCTTGGTAACCTCGGCAGGCAGCAAAGCCTGTGCCTGAGACACACGGTTCTGCACATTGACCGCAGCCATATCTGGGTCTGAACCCTGCTTGAAGTAAACAGTAATCTGCGCATAACCCGAGTTGGATGCAGAAGAAGTCATGTAGGTCATGTTCTCCACACCATTGATACTCTCCTCCAAAGGAGCGATGACTGAGTTCAGCACAGTCTGGGCATCCGCACCCGTATAGGTGGTGGATACCGAAATGGTTGGCGGCGCGATATTAGGATACTGCTCAATAGGCAGTGATATCAAGCCGATGGTACCCAGCAAGACGAAGAAGATGGAAACCACCGTCGACAGCACTGGGCGTTTTATAAAGTTTGTAAATGTCATAATTTACTATTTTTCTTATACCTTATTATATATAGTAATTATTTCCTACCACTGATGAGCAGTAATTACTTTTTGCCGCTCATAGCAGTAGCGAAATCATGGGCGTTGTCCTGAGCCTCACCCAACTTAGCTGCCTCAGCTATCTTCTGATTGTAACGCTGTACGGTGATTGGTTTAATCTGCTGACCATCAGTCAACTTTGTGATACCCTTTACTACGATACGATCGCCTACATGAAGACCAGAAGTTACGATATAGTTCTTACCATCATCCTGTGGGTTCACCTTGATTTCAGAATACTTCACCTTGTTATCCTTGGTTACTACGTAAACGAAGATCTTATCCTGAACCTGAGAGCAAGCCTCTTGAGGAATAACAATAGCATTGTTGTCATCATTAGGAACAACAATAGAACCAGCACCACCACTCTTCAAAAGTTTCTCAGGGTTAGCAAAGTGTGCGATGAGAGAAACGGCTCCTGTTGTAGCATCGATAACACCGCTCATCTTCACGACTTTCCCTGGATGATTATAAATAGAACCGTCTGCTAGTTGCAACTTCACAGCAGGGAATGCAGCGATGGCTGCCTGAATGCTACCACTAGTCTTGCTCATGTTCAAAATCTGAGACTCTGACAAGGAGAAGAACACCTCCATAGTACTGATGTTAGAAACGGTGGTCAAAGCCTGACCAGAAGCGCTAACCAAAGCACCCTCCTTGAAAGGAAGGCTACCAACAACACCAGCAGAAGGACTCGTTACAGTACACCAAGCCAACTGTTCACGAGCCGAAGCCAAAGCTGCCTCAGCCTGTGCCACTTGTGCCTGTGCAGTAGCAAAGCTATTAGCTGCGGTAGACAATTCGTACTGACCGATGAGATTTTTCTCAAACAATTTCTTGTTGTTTGTATAAGTCAACTTAGCGGTGTTCATCTGAGCCTTTGCTGTATTGACAGCAGCTAGACACTGACGAACAGCAGCCTGATAGGTTTCGCTATCAATAGAGAACAAAGCCTGACCAGCTGACACGGTCTGACCCTCATGAACAAATACCTTTGTAATGAAACCAGACACCTTAGGACGTACCTCTACATCCTGAATACCCTTGATGGTCGCAGGATAAGTAGTCTGCAAAGCGGCATTGGAAGTACCAATAGTCTCTACGGCGAACTCATCGTCGCCGAAGTCTGGCAGACCACCCTTGCTCTTGCTTCCACATGAAGTCAAAGTTGCGATAGCACAAACTGCTGCAACAAACAAAACGTTTTTAATTTTCATACCTATTTTATTATAAATTATTATAACGAATATTTTATCACTTAATAACTAGGAGCTCACTTGCTCCATTTGGATGCCAAAAACAACACATTTTCCACTCCCAAACGGAAACTTTCATGCACATTCGAGTTTTTGACGGTGCAAAAGTACTAATAATATAGCAAAGAAAGCACTTGCCGCCTCACTTTTTAACAAAAATTATTCCGCTTCTAAAGTTTTCTTTAAAAACTTAAACAAAAGAAGCCCCACAGGTTAGTCTATGAGGTTCATTTGTTTAGCTTTAGACATGAGCAACGTCATCAATGGTTCCCGCTCATTTTCCACCTTATTGTCAAGCACCGCATCCTTCAAAGTTTGCTTCAGCGTACCCACTTCCCGACAAGGTTTCAGATGAAATAATTCCATAATTTCATTACCATCGATGCAAGGTTGGAGCAGTCGCTTGTAATCACGTTCCTTCAAATCAGCGAGTTTTTCCCTCACCATTTTGAAATTATCCAAGAATTTCTGTTTTCGAACATGGTTCTTACTAGTAATATCTGCCTCGCAGAGAGTCATCAAGTCATCGATATCATCCCCTGCATCATTCATCAAACGACGCACAGCACTATCGGTTACCTCCTCGTCGGCTATAACAATAGGACGCATGTGGAGTTCCACCAATTTCTGCACATACTTCATCTTGGCATCCATCGGAAGTTTCATCCTACGAAACATAGAAGGAATCATCTTAGCACCTATATTGTTATGATTATGGAAGGTCCAGCCTATGGCATTATCCCATCGCTTGCTCTTTGGCTTGCCAATGTCATGGAGCAACGCGGCCCAACGCAGCCATAGATTATCCGAATGTTCGCAAACATTCTCCAGCACCTCCATGGTATGTTCATAATTATTTTTATGAGCACGGCCATTGCGAGTCTCCACCTTATCCAAGGCACAGAGTTCCGGCATAATCAAGTCAAGCAATCCTGTCTCCTTAAGATAATAAAATCCACAGCTTGGATGCTTAGAGAGCATGATTTTATTCATCTCGTCAGCAATACGTTCACCACTGATAATTCTCAATCTGTCAGCATTACGAGAAAGTGCCTCATAAGTTTCTGGTTCTATTTGGAAATTCAACTGGGTAGCAAAGCGGACACAGCGCATCATACGAAGAGGGTCGTCGGAGAACGTAACATCAGGATCCAAAGGAGTGGCAATAATACCATCTTCCAAATCATAGACCCCATCAAAAGGATCGACCAACTCGCCAAAACGCTCTTTATTCAGACAGACAGCCATCGCATTGATAGTGAAATCACGTCGATTCTGATCATCTTCCAAGGTTCCATCTTCGACAATAGGCTTGCGAGAGTCCCTGTGATAGCTTTCCTTACGAGCCCCGACAAATTCGACTTCCGTATCCTTATACTTCACTTGTGCCGTACCAAAATTACGGAACACAGAGAGGTGTGCCCTCTTGCCCAAACGCTTTTTCAATTCAGATGCGACCTGTATGCCACTTCCCACCACCACGACATCAATGTCATTGGAAGGACGTTCAAGAAACAAATCACGTACATAACCACCCACCACATAGCACTCTAGATGCAACGCATCAGCCGCATCAGAAATCATGTGGAATATATCTTTGTCTAGTATTTGTGCCAGTTCGGCATTGGATAAATTTCTCATTCTTTTTTCTTTTCGGGGTGCAAAGTTACAAGAAAACAAGGAAAATACAAAATAAAAATTTGGCTATTTCACAATAAATGCGTAATTTTGCAGCGATTTTCGAAAATATTATGGCAGATTTAGCAAAAACAGAACAGCAGTTTAAAGACGTAATGGCAGAATGCCGCTCGCTTTTTCTCAAGAAGTTGCATGACTATGGAGCTTCATGGAGAATTCTGCGTCCGTCCTCCCTTACCGACCAGTTGTACATCAAGGCGAAACGAATCCGCTCCCTTGAAATCAAGCAAGAGTCTTTGGTCGGCGAAGGCATTCGTCCTGAATTTATAGCACTCATCAATTATGGAATTGTAGGCATCATTCAGCTCGAAAAGGGTTTTGTGGATGAAGTTGACATGACTTCAGACGAAGCCATGATGCTCTATGACCAACATGCCAAGGAAGCCTTGGAATTGATGCTCAAGAAGAATCATGACTATGACGAGGCGTGGAGAAGCATGCGAGTGAGTAGTTATACAGACTTCATTCTAACCAAAATTCAACGAGTCAAAGAAATTGAAGATATTCATGGAGAGACCCTTGTGTCAGAAGGCATTGGCTCCAATTACATGGACATCATCAACTACTCTGTCTTTGGTGCTATCAAGCTGAAAGAGCAAAATATAGAATAACATTAATTATAAAGGGGCTAAAAGTGAGCAGAAGTGTTTTATTCCAAAGACTAGCAATCAATGTAGGTAGAATCCTTGTTGGTATGACCTTCATATTCTCAGGATATGTAAAGGCCATCGACCCGCTGGGTACCCAATACAAGATCACAGACTACCTGCAGGCATTGGGGCTAGCAGGTATCATTCCAGACTGGATGACACTGACAGCATCGATAGCTCTCTCGACCCTAGAGTTTTCGATTGGCATTTTCATACTTTTCGGCATCAGAAGGCGATTGGTGACCTGGCTGCTATTGATTACCATGTCTTTTATGACCCTTGTCACTCTATGGATAGCCATCGCCAACCCTGTAAAAGATTGCGGTTGCTTCGGCGACGCCATCAAGCTCAGTAATGGAGAAACGCTTGCAAAGAACATTGTTCTTCTAGCCATCACCATCTGTCTCTGGAAAAAGCCGATACAAATTGTAAGATGCTTTTCCAAATCAACCCAATGGATAGTTATCAACTACACCGTTTTGTTTTCCATTACACTCAGTGCTTGGAGCTTATGGAGCCTACCCTTATTCGACTTTCGCCCATATCATGTTGGGGCTAACATCGAAAAGGGAATGCAAATACCTCGAGGAGCCAAAGAACCTAAGTTCGAGACAACATTCATCCTAGAAAAAGATGGGCAGAGAAAAGAATTCACCTTAGACAATTACCCAGACTCCTCATGGAAATTCATCGACTCGAAGACGGTACAAACAGAAGAAGGTTATACACCACCCATCCATGACTTTAGCATAGAAAGCCCTAAGTCAGGAGAAGACATCACATCAGAAGTACTTCACGACCCTGGATATACCTTTATGCTCATCTCACCGTCACTAGCCAACGCTGACGATTCCAACTTCGGGAAAATCGACCAAATCTATGAGTATGCACAAGATCATGGCTACCGATTCCTCTGTCTCACGGCTAGTACAGAAAAAGAAATTGCAAGATGGCAAGAAATCACGGGTGCAGAATATCCGTTCTACACCACTGATGCGACTACTCTCAAGACGATCATAAGAAGCAATCCGGGATTGTTGCTTTTACATCACGGAACCATCATCCGAAAATGGAGTCATAACGACTTACCTTCGGAAGAACTCATAAAGATGCCTTTGGAAAGAAATGAGCTTGGAAAAATGCCCGACGACAACATGACGAGCAAAATCATGAAGGTACTACTTTGGTTCTTCTTACCATTAATATTGCTAACAATAGCAGACCGACTCTGGGCATGGTCAAATTGGGTTAGAAAGAAAGAGAACACTAACAAGATAATATCAACTTTTAAAAAGAAAAGAAAAATGAGAAAGAAAATTGTAGCAGGCAACTGGAAAATGAACATGAACCTGCAAGATGGTGTTGCACTCGCTAAGGAAATCAACGAGGCATTGGTAGCAGACAAGCCTAACTGTGGCGTAATCATCTGTACACCTTTCATTCACTTGGCTTCTGTAGCTCAGGTATTGGATTCTTCTGTAGTAGGTCTCGGTGCTGAGAACTGCGCAGACAAGGCAAAGGGAGCTTACACTGGAGAGGTTTCAGCAGAGATGGTAAAGAGCACAGGTGCACAGTATGTCATCCTAGGTCACTCTGAGCGTCGTCAGTACTATGGCGAGACAGCAGAGATTTTGAAGGAGAAGGTAGAGTTGGCTTTGGCTAACGGCTTGAAGGTTATCTTCTGCTGCGGTGAGACACTCGAGGAGCGTGAGGCCAACAAGCAGAACGAAGTAGTAAAGGCAGAGCTTGATGGTTCTGTATTCCACTTGAGCGCTGACGCTTGGAAGAACATCATTCTCGCTTACGAGCCAATCTGGGCTATCGGTACAGGTAAGACCGCTACTGCTGACCAGGCAGAGGAAATGTTGGCATACATCCGCTCTATCGTAGCAGAAAAGTATGGCAAGGAGGCTGCAGAAGACACAACAATCCTTTACGGTGGTAGCTGCAAGGCTAGCAATGCCCCTGAGCTTTTCTCTAAGCCAGACATCGACGGTGGCTTGATCGGTGGTGCTTCTTTGAAAGCTGCTGACTTCAAGGGTATTATCGACGCTTGGAAGAAGTAATCGTACATAGATAAGATGCTAGGACTTCTAAGTATCTACAAGATACGGAAGTCGCCTATGGAGCCATGCTTGCTCCGAGCAAGCATGGTTTTCTTCGTTACATCAAAATAAACTCAACTACAAAAGAAAGTTATGAAACAATTCATCTTACTTTTTGCTATCATGTTCAACATGGCTGTTACGAGCCACGCCCAAACATATCTGGAACATCTGCAGCAAAAGACACAAGGATTGGGAACAGTCACAGTATCCCAAAGCAAGGCCATTGATGAATTAGTCAACGGAAAGAGCATCCCACAAGACAATAAGGAAAAAGCGATTCCACAAACACATACCACTAAGACCATCCTCTCAAATACCACGACAAAAAACAGCAAGACTTCTGAGCCTCAAAAGAAATTGGTGCCAGACTCCTTGAAAAAAACAGAGCATCATGATACGACAACTGAAAGAGAGAAAACGGCCACCCATGAAGCTCCTACTAAAAAAGTAGAAACAGAAAAAGAAGAAATCGAAGTACCAATGGTTGACATGCGAAAGAAAGTAATGCGCAGCAGCTATAAGGTCACAGGATATAGGGTACAAGCCTTTGCAGGCGGCAATTCCCGCAACGATAGACTTAAAGCCGAACAAATCGGAAACGCCATCAAGATGAAATACCCAGACCAACCGGTATATGTACACTTCTACTCACCACGTTGGATATGTAGAATCGGCAATTTCCGAAGTTTAGGTGAAGCCAAAAAAATGTTGGCAAAGGTACGTGCCATGGGATTTAAGCAAGCCTGTTTAGTTAAAGGGAAAATAACAGTTCAAAATTAAACGATGAATCCAGAAACAGAATTTCGCGAAGGTCTAGACGAGCTAGCTTCGCACTATCAAAAAATACTAAGCCTCTTAGGTGAAGACCCAGAGCGCGAAGGTTTATTAAAGACACCAATGCGCGTGGCAAAAGCCATGCAAGTATTAACACGTGGCTACACGCAAGATCCTCACAAAGTATTAACAGATGCTTTATTCGAGGAAAAGTACGACCAAATGGTTATTGTTAAAGATATAGACTTCTTCTCCATGTGTGAACACCACATGTTGCCATTCTATGGGAAAGCCCATGTTGCCTATATTCCCAATGGTAAGATTACAGGGCTTAGCAAAATTGCAAGAGTAGTTGACATCTATAGCCATCGACTCCAAGTGCAAGAACGACTTACCCAACAAATCAAGGATTGCATCCAAGAAACACTTAAGCCTCAGGGGGTCATGGTAGTTCTGGAAGCAAAACACATGTGCATGCAAATGAGAGGAGTAGAAAAGCAAAACTCCATCACAACAACAAGTGACTACAGTGGTGTTTTCAATTCACTTAATACTCGGCAAGAATTCATGAACTTACTTCGAGGGGAATCAAAAAGAATCTAATCAACTCTGCTTCATGTTTAGCGTCAATACTATACTAACATAAACACCTAACATGAAGCATCAAACATAAAATTGCAAATTCTAATTATGTTAAAGTTCATATCATGGAATGTAAATGGCTTGCGCGCTTGCGTTGGTAAGAATTTCGAAGCCTCTTTCAAAAGTCTCAATGCCGACTTTTTCTGTTTGCAAGAGACCAAGATGCAGGCAGGACAGCTCGACCTCCAGTTTGATGGCTATGAGAGCTATTGGAACTATGCTGAAAAAAAAGGTTACTCGGGTACAGCCATTTTCACGAAGCACAAGCCTTTGAGTGTAAGTTACGGCATGAAGGTAGATGAGCATGACCATGAAGGGCGCATCATCACTTTAGAATATGAAAAGTTCTATCTCGTCACCGTATATACACCAAACTCACAAACAGAGTTGAAACGATTGGATTATCGCATGAAATGGGAAGATGACTTTCTCCAGTTTTTGAAAAAACTAGATGCACACAAACCTGTCATCGTATGTGGAGACATGAATGTTGCACATGAGGAAATAGACATCAAGAATCCAAAAAACAACAGACATAATGCAGGTTTTACGGATGAAGAACGCAATAAAATGACAGTATTACTCAATGCAGGATTCATTGACACCTTTCGTTTTTTGCATCCCGACAAAGCAACCTACTCATGGTGGTCATACCGTTTCAAAGCTAGAGAAAAAAATGCCGGTTGGCGCATTGATTATTTCTTAACATCTAAGAGACTAATAGGACAAATCAAAGAAGCCAAAATTCACACAGACATCATGGGCAGCGACCATTGTCCTGTAGAGGTCGACTTGGACTTTTAATCTTAATAAAGCATTGCTAAAACATATAGGCACATATATTGAGAAAGGGTTGCTATCCTCACGGATAGCAACCCTTATTTGGTCATATCAACATAAAATTTTAATTTATATAAGAGAGATTTTATCGTATATTACATGAATGCACGAATATCAGAAAGAGGTTTCTTCTCCATGGTGCCATCCTTGTAGGTTACAGTGAAGTAATCATGCACGGACTTACCATTTTTGAACTGAACCACAGCAACTCCTCCTTCACGGAGCTGTAATGTAAAGTAGCCTTCACGCTTACCATTAACGTACTTGCCATGCCACTTTTCTTTTCCATTCTTATAATAGGTTGTCACTTCACCGTTGAATACTGTGTTTCTATCATTACCCAAATCGATAAAGCTATATCCACCTTCCGCTCTCAAGTTACCATTCATATAATAGTCCTTGAAAACATCCTGCTTATTCAAGCCCGTTCCCGTAGTCATCAACAATCTGTAATAACTTGCTTGGTCTGCACTAGCTACATTGCTCATATTCTCAGCATAGAAGATTGTATCAGCAACTACAGTAGCGTTCTCAACATGTTTACGACCGAAAGTTGCAACGGTCATTAAAAACATCATCGAAAGTAATATAATTCGTTTCATAATCAATACGTTTTTAGGTTTTACTTTATTTTTTCTACTGCAAAGATAGTACATTTTTTCAAAAGTTGTTCAAATTATTAACGCTATTTTATTATATTTTTTCATCATGTATTGATTTATATCAATTCATGGTCAAAAAAACGAAAATTTGTAATTCTAGAAAGTTTTTTTCGTCATTTTGTAAACTTCAAGATTTTAAATACAACGTTTCACTTGTGTTTTACTTACAAATTGTCAAGACTTTCTAATAATAATCACACTTTAGCATGTATAGGACAAGACAAATAAAAGCATAGAATGTAAAGGTTTTTCCTTAAAGAATTCATCTAGTTAATTTTGCAAAAGAAAATTAGCATATTATCTAGAGCTTCTAGCAAAATCAATCATTGTAAGATGCACCAAGTAGCCTATAACTATCATAATTTTGATGAAAAAGGATTACTTTTTAATAACAACATGAGGTTTTATATAATAATTTTTGTAACTTTGCATCTAATTATAAATAATGTACGCGTATGAAACACTATATTTGGATTTTCATGGCATTTTTATGCTTGTCCTTCAATTCTTGTAAAGACTCCATCGACCCTTTCTACTCTAACAATGAGCAAGACAGAGATGACGATGAGATTACAGGAGACGACTACGTATATCATCTTCCTATCATTTTCCATGTTCTATACAAAGATCAAAATGCTGTAGACCAAAATGGCAAGAAAAGCCAATATGTTTCCTACAGACGCCTCCAAGAGATACTGAACAACGTGAATGACCTTTACGCAGGAAAATTATACAATTTTGGCAAAGAAAAAGATAATCTTAGCGAAAATCTCCACATACAATTCGAAATGGCATTGTACGACGAAAGCGGCAAAAAATTGTCGACTCCAGGCGTTGAATACATAAAATACAAAGATGACTACCCTATAGACTACAACAACTTCATGACCCAAAAGAAAGGAACAAAAAAAATCATCTGGGATCCTAATGAATACATTAATGTCATGGTATATAACTTCAAACAGAATGACGCTTCGAGTGGCACCGTACTTGGAATTAGCAACATGCCATACAAAGTCAATGGCTATCCACAGATTGAAGGACTGGAAGAAGCCAAGAATGCCAACATCAACAAAAATAGTCTTTCCTTTGAATATTGCCTGTCCATTAATAGCCTATACATCAACAATGAATCAACTCGATATACAGACGGTAAACATGGACAAGAAGGTTATACCTACAATTCTGCCGATGTCAATGTCACATTGGCGCACGAGCTAGGGCATTTCTTGGGTCTATGCCATGTTTTTGCGGAAAAGAAGACAGATGAAGGAACAGAACCAGCAGACAACTGCGATGACACGGATTACTGCTCAGACACCAAGAGCTACAACAAACCAGCCTATGACAAATGGCTGAAAAATTATGTAGAGCAACATGACAAGGACAAATCGCTTGACATCAAAGAACTCATTAAACGCACTAACGACAAGGGAGAAGAATGGGATTCAGACAACTTCATGGACTACTCGATCAGTCTCAGTTACCGTTTTACTCCAGAGCAAAAAAATCGTATACGCCAAGTTTTGTACTATAGTCCTCTCATCCCTGGCCCCAAAAAGAATCGCAATACTAGCACAAAGACTAGAAGTTCAAACGATGCCAAGCACATCGACTTGCCGATTCAATTAGCAATAGAAAGAGGCACCCCAATCGTTAAATTAAAATAACGGGCATCTATCGCCTAAAAGAAAATTTACAGTTTAAGACAACAAGAAAAAGGACATTAAAAATGAAATATACACTCAAAGCGCCCAAGCAACTCAATGCCACCATCAACTTGCCATCTAGTAAAAGTATTAGTAACCGCGCACTCATCATACATGCTATGACCGGTGGAGCTCTACCTGCCAATCTCAGCGATTGCGACGATACCGAAGTTATCATTCAAGCACTAGAGAACATGCCAGAGACTATCGACATCAAGGCAGCAGGTACAGCGATGAGATTCATGACAGCCTTTCTTAGCGCGACGGAAGGAGAACATACTATAACAGGAACTGAAAGGATGAAAAATCGTCCAATCGGAGTTCTTGTCAACGCATTGCGTTATCTTGGAGCTGAAATTGAATATGAAGAAAAAGAAGGCTATCCCCCACTCCATATCAAAGGCCATAATCTAGAGGGAGGACACTTAGAAATTGTAGGCAATGTCAGTTCACAATATATATCGGCATTACTCCTTATTGGACCAATTCTCAAGAAAGGACTAGAGCTCAAACTTACAGGCGAAATCGCCTCGCGCCCCTACATAGACCTAACCCTTTGGACAATGCAGGAATTTGGTGCTGCAGCAGAATGGACAGATGTTGATACTATTGTCGTGAAGCCGCAACCATACCAAGAACGTTCTTATCTTATTGAAAATGACTGGAGCGCTTCCTCCTATTGGTACGAGATGATGGCTTTGAATGCCAATCTAGATTCAGAAATCAAATTAGAAGGCTTGATGGACGGTTCTAAGCAAGGAGACTCTGTTGTTAAATATATTTTCAGTTTGCTTGGTGTCAAAACGGAGTTTGCCAATCGACAAGAAACGACGACCGATAAAGAACAAAGCACAAACATGCCTACCACTGTTATCTTAAAAGCTCATCATTGCTTACTTCCGAGATTGGATTACGACTTCACAGGCTCACCAGACTTAGCACAAACGTTTGTAGTCTGTTGCTGTCTTATGGGCGTAAAGTTTAAGTTTACAGGTTTAGCAAGTTTGAAGATAAAGGAAACAGATAGAATAGAAGCCCTCAAGAAAGAATTAAGAAAGGTGGGGTATGTCATCAAAGATGAAAATGACAATACATTAATCTGGGATGGTGAACAATGCAAACCGACCAATGAGCCTATAGACACCTACGAAGACCACCGTATGGCAATGGCCTTTGCACCTATTGCGTTCAAACTTTCCTCATTGACTATCAACAACCCGGAAGTCGTATCAAAATCCTACCCCCATTTTTGGAAAGATTTGGAAAAAGTAGGGTTTGAAATCGTGGAAAATGAGTAATTTGTATTGCTTTATAAAACAATGAGACTATCAAAGATAAACAACATATATTCAAAAAAATGTTATATTTAGTTATGTCCCTCATCATCTTGGGTCTGGTATCAGCAGTCCTTAGCATATTATCTCACCACAAGGGAAGAGTAGAAGATTCCCTTGTAGAAGGAATAACTTGTAACACATGCAATGGTGAAAATTCCCAATGTGAACAAGAATGCATGATGGAAGCCGCCACCAAGGAGATAGAATACTACGATGATGAAGAGCTAGACACCTTCAAAGGAAGGCTATCCGATGATTATACAGACGAAGAGGTTGAGCAATTCTCCGAAGTTCTATACACAATGAAGCCAGAAGAAGTGGCTGGCTGGAATCGAAGCCTCATTCTAAGAGGAATAAACCTTCCCAACCAGTTGAAAGATGAAGTTATTAGTTTTTTAAGTTAGAAACACAAAGCTATGTTAGATATCGTACGATATACTTTTTTCCAGAATGCATTGTTAGGCGCTTTTCTCATCAGCATACTCTGCGGATTCATTGGCACCTACATTGTTACTCGCCGCTTGGTTTTTATCAGTGGTGGCATCACTCATGCTTCTTTTGGCGGAATAGGCTTGGGGGTATATTTGGGAACGAATCCCATTATTGCAGCTATGATTTTTGCCATACTGAGTGCATTTGGTGTACAATGGATGTCTAAAAAGGTTGATGTGAGAGGGGACTCTGCAATAGCCCTGTTTTGGACATTAGGGATGAGTATAGGTATTATCTGTTGTTTTCTGACACCAGGTTTTATGCCCGACCTACCGTCTTTCCTTTTTGGAAGTATTCTTACTATCGAGTCTCCCGATTTGTGGCTTCTTGGCGCACTTACTGTCATTGTTACAATATTAGGCATATTTCTACTACGCCCAATCCAAAATGTTGCATTTGACAGCACATTTGCCAAATCTCAACATCTCCCAGTCACCTTCATAGAGTACCTAATGATGGCATTAATCGCCTTGACCATAGTCGCTTCACTCAAAATGGTAGGAATCGTATTAGCTATCAGTTTGTTGACGATACCACAAATGACAGCAAACTTATTTACCTACAACTACAAGCACATGATCGGCCTAAGCATCTTCATTGGGTGGATAGATTGTATCATAGGCCTGTATGCCAGTTACATACTCAACGTTCCATCAGGCGCAACCATCATATTCATTAGCATCATAGTATTCATTGTAAGCAAGACTATAAAATTATTCTATTCTAAGTTTATTTATAATAATTTGTCAACTTCTCAAAATCAATAGGCGTGAAACAAAGCAATCTTCGATATATTATTCCGGCACTAGTAATCTCATTTTTACTAGGACTCGCCAGTTGTTCTACGCAGAGAAATACAGCGAAGAGCAGGTGGTGGCATTCTTTCAATGCCCGTTACAATACCTACTACAATGGAACATTGGCCTATATTGATGCATCATTAGAGAAGGAAAATGGAAATAAGGATAATTATACCGAGATGATTCCACTCTACACTGTAAGTAACAGGAACAGTCGTGAGTTAGGAAAAAGCAAATATGAAACTGCCATCACCAAATGTGAAAAAGCCATACACCAACATAGCATTAAGCGACGCCCAGAATGGACAAAAAATAGAAGAAAGACTGCCAAAGACATAGAATGGCTCAATCGAAAAGAATATAATCCCTTCCTTTGGAAAGCTTGGCTGTTGATGGGTCGCTCGCAATTCTACAAAGGAGATTTTGAGAATGCCGCAGCAACTTTTTCTTACATGAGTCGCCTCTATGCCACCCAACCTGCCATCTATGGAAGAGCACGTGCTTGGCTTGCCAAATGCTATATTGAACAGGGTTTGCAATATGATGCCGAGGATGTAATCTGCAACATTCAACGAGACAGTATTCACTGGCGTGCCCAAAAAGAGTGGGATTACACATATGCCGACTACTACATACATACAGGGAACTTTAAGGAAGCAATTCCATACCTACGCAAAGTCATTCACCACGAAATGCGTAGGAAACAAAAAGCACGCGAATGGTTTCTTTTGGGACAAATACAGGCAACTCTTGGTAAAAGACAAGAGGCTTACCAATCATTCAAGCACGTTATTCGCCAGAATCCACCTTATGAACTAGAATTCAACGCCCGCATAGCCATGTCTGAAGTCATGGCTAAAGGAAATGCGAAGCTAATGATAAGCCGTCTAAAGAAAATGGCAGCCTCTGAAAAGAACAAAGACTATCTCGACCAAGTATACTATGCCATGGGCAATATTTATCTCAATGAGAAAGATACAATCCATGCCATCTACGCATACGAAAGAGGAAATGACAAAGCCGCGAGAAACGGGATAGAAAAAGGTGTTCTTCTACTCCATTTAGGAGACTTATATTGGTCTAAGGAACATTATAGCGATGCTCAACGTTGCTATGGAGAAGCCATTGGCCTTCTTGACAAAGATCGCAAAGACTATCAGCAATTATCCGAGCGTTCTAAGGTACTGGACGAATTGGTTCCTTACACAGAAACCGTACATCTTCAGGATTCCTTGCAAGCTTTAGCCAAAATGAATGAAAAAGATAGAAACATCGCTATCGATCGTGTCATCGACGCGCTCAAGAAAAAAGAAAAAGAAGAAAAGAATAAACTTGCCGAAGAAGAAAGCAAACATCAGCAAGCAGAAAATGCAGGAAATCCCATCAGAAGCAATATGTTGTCCAAGAATGTCTCTAGTAACGTCAATCTAAAAGGACAATGGTATTTCTACAACCCTACAACCGTAAGCCAAGGCAAAATCCAATTCCAACGCTTATGGGGAAAGAGAGAGAATGTGGACAATTGGCAACGCATCAACAAAACTGTAGTAGCAATAGCACAAGAAGATGAGGGGATGACCGATCATCTTCGAGATTCTCTTGCACAAGTAGCAGAGAGAGAAGATTCTCTCAAAGAGATAACAGACAGTGCACAAAATGATCCTCATAAACGAGAATACTATCTAGCTCAGATACCATTCACGGAAGAGCAAATGGAATCCAGCAACCGGTTGTTGGAAGACGGTCTCTTGCATTCTGGCATTATTTTTAAGGACAAATTAGATAATTTGAGTTTAAGTGAGAAAGCACTTCGACGCTTGGAAATTCACTATCCCCAATTTGAGCATATAGACGATGTCTATTATCATCTATACCTTTTGTATTCAAGAAAGGAAATGCCAACTACAGCGGAAGATTATGTCCTAAAATTAAAAAAGAATTGTCCACAAAGCCCTTGGACAACATTACTTACAGACCCTTATTACAAGGAAAACGCCCAATTTGGCACACACATGGAAGACTCCTTGTATACAGCTACATATGAAGCATTCAAAGCAAACAGATATTCTGAGGCAAAAGGAAACGCACGCATTTCTGCCGGACGTTTTCCAATGGGAGCCAACAGAGACAAGTTTCTGTTTATTGGGGGACTCAGCAAATTGAACGATGGTGATGCCAATGGGTGCGTCAATGACATGAAAACAGTTGTGGAAAAATATCCCAACAGCCGCATAAGCGAGTTGGCTGGTATGATTGTAAATGGTGTCAATGCAGGGAAGCGTCTTCACGGAGGAAGATTTGACCTGGGAGACGTGTGGAACCGCAGGAACATTGTCCTCAACGACAAGGATTCAGCACAAGCAAAGGGTTTCTCCACCGAACGCAACACCAATTTCATTTTCATGTTTATCTACAAACCTGACTCTTTGAATGAGAATCAACTGTTATTTGAAATGGCAAAATTCAACTTCACACACTATCTCGTACGTAATTTCGACATGAACATCGAAGAACAGGACGGACTTCACAGGATGGTGATAACAGGTTTTCGTAATTATGATGAAGCATGGCAATATGCTCATATCTTGGCACAACAGACTGCGATTACTCGCCAGCTACACAAAGTGCGCTCCATCATTATTAGTACATCCAATCTTGAACTATTGGGAAGTGCATTCACCTATAATGATTATGAGAAATTCTACAACAAGCACTTTTCTATCTTAAAGGTTAGTTCCGAAAAACTTCTGTCAGAACCTATAGAGGTGGTTGTACAGAAGAAAAGAAATCAAACAGATGCTGGAGATGAAGAAATCGACGAATCAGAAGGAAACGACACAGACACCATCATCAACTTGAATGATATGGAAGGAAATACAGACAAAAAAGATTCCCTAGAAAAAGAAAAGGATGTTAATATTGTTTCCCCTATCAATAGCACAGACAACAAAGGCAACGGCGCAGAGATTAGCCCTACACAAGAAAAGAAAATAACGGTTTCTGAATCAAAGCCACAAAATGAGTCTAACACAACCAATACGATTGAGCAAAAAATGGATTCTCTAGATGAGGACGAAGACGGTATTTACTTCATTGATGATTCCGAAGAGGTTTCACCAGAACTCGACAAAGAAAAGAAAGCGCCGTATTCCAAAAAGACAGAAACAAAAGAGAGCCAAAAGGCCCAAGAGACCAAAGGTCCTCTAGTAAATTCCAAAGCTTCAGAGAGCAAGAAAACTCAAGAGAAAAAGAAAGCTCAAGAGAAAAAGGAAAATACGAAAGACGACACTTTCGACTTAGAAGATGAATATTATGATTTAAATGGATTTTAATAAGAGTATAAAATATGAATAACGGTTTATTACTTTGGGTAGACGATGAGATTGAGCTTCTCAAGGCTCACATCATATTTCTAGAAAAGAAAGGATACGAAGTCGTTACTGTAAGTAATGGCGCAGATGCCATTGACCAGTGCAAGCAACAGACTTTTGACCTTATTCTCCTCGATGAAATGATGCCAGGACTAAGTGGTTTGGAAACACTTCAGCAAATCAAAGAGATACAGCCAGCCACACCTATCGTCATGTGCACCAAGAGCGAAGAAGAAAACATCATGGACCAAGCAATTGGATCAAAAATCGCCGACTATCTAATTAAGCCTGTCAATCCCAGCCAGATACTTCTCTCCCTCAAGAAGAATATCCACCAAAAAGAGATTGTTACGGAAGTTACGCAAAGCGGTTACCAACAAGAATACCAACAAATAGCCATGCAAATCATAGATTGTCGCTCTTATCAAGACTGGATGGATATCTACAAGCGCCTTGTCAAGTGGGAGCTTGAGCTAAGTAACACCGACAGTGCCATGACAGAAATGCTCAATATGCAAAAAGAAGAAGCTAATATCGGGTTTGCCAAATACATCAGCAAGAATTACCTTGACTGGGTAGCTCCTCAAAAGACACCACACGAAATCGAAGGAAGACCGATGATGAGTCCCGACATTTTCAAGAAGAAGATATTCCCTATACTCGACCATGGAGAGAAAGTGTTTCTAATTGTCATAGATAATTTTCGTTATGACCAATGGAAAATGCTAGCGCAAGACATCGCCGATCTTTTCGACATAGACGAGGATATGTATATGAGCATTTTGCCAACAGCTACACAATATGCTAGAAATGCAATATTCAGCGGCTTAATGCCGAACAAGATCGCAGAGTTGTTTCCTGAATTATGGGTAGACGAAGATGAAGAAGAGGGCAAGAATCTAAATGAAGGCCCCCTAATACAGACCCAACTCAGCCGATTCAGAAGACACAATACCTTCAGTTATCACAAAGTCAACGATTCTGTCGGCGCTGATAAATTCTTGGATAAGTACAACGAGCTTGAAAAGAACGATTTCAACGTTTTGGTCATCAACTTCATCGACATGCTTTCTCATGCACGCACAGAATCCAAAATGGTTCGCGAACTTGCCAACAATGAGTCAGCTTACCGAAGCATTACCCAAAGTTGGTTACGTCACTCAGTACTTTCCGACCTATTCAAACGTTTGGCACGAAGCGAATTCAAGGTCATCATCACGACCGACCATGGAAGCATCCGTGCATCCAAGCCTATCAAGATTATTGGCGACCGCAACACCAATACCAACTTGCGATACAAGCTAGGCAAGAATTTAGCTTACAATGCCAAAGAGGTATATGTCATCAAGGAGCCACACAAAGCACAATTGCCAGCTCCCAACTTGAGTACCTCTTATGTATTTGCATATGGAGATGCGTTTTTTGCATATCCTAACAATTACAATTACTACGTGTCGTATTATAAAGATACATTCCAACATGGAGGCATATCAATGGAAGAGATGCTGATTCCACTCATCACATTGACACCTCGAAAACGAGGATAGCTGTTCCTACATAAATCACAATGAAATCAATAAGACAAGCAATATTTAAAATTAAAATAAACAGATATGAAAATTAGAATTGAATCTTTAGACAACATCCATGCTGCAGCCAAGGAATTTATCAGCAACATGGGTGACGGAAAAGTCTTTGCCTTCTATGGCAAGATGGGTGCTGGCAAGACAACATTCATCAAAGCCATCTGCGAAGAATTGGGTGTGGAGGATGTTATCACATCTCCGACCTTTGCAATCGTTAACGAATATACAGCTGGTAATGGTGATCCGATTTACCACTTCGATTTCTATCGAATCAAAAAAGTAGACGAAGTTTACGACATGGGATATGAAGACTACTTTTATGGAGGCAACCTTTGTCTTCTAGAGTGGCCTGAGTTAATCGAAGACCTTCTTCCTGAAGATGTGACAAAAGTTAAAATACAAGTCGAAGAAGACGGATCCAGAACTGTCGAGTTCTAACATCAAGTTTTAAGGAGATATGTCCAAAAGCCTCCCAAACTTAAGATGAAGTTTGGGAGGTTTTTTCTTTATTTCATATTCCACTAAAAGTTGCTTTTCTTAGAGAAGAGAGTTGAACTTCTCTGTAAGAGTTGCCTTAGAAGCTGCACCAACAAACTTGTCGACCAGCTCACCGCCCTTAAAGAAAAGGATCGTAGGAATGTTACGTACACCATATTCCATGGCGATGTCATCATTCTCCTCAACATCACACTTACCAACGATCAGCTTACCATCAAACTCATTAGCAAGTTCTGATACGATAGGAGCTATCTGACGACAAGGGCCGCACCATGTTGCCCACAAATCTACTACCAAAGGGAGCTCACCATTCTTGTAGCTCTCAAAATTGTCTTTTGTAATTGTTACTTCCATTGTTTTATTTATTATATTAATGAGTGAATAATTTCGTTTCAACACAAGCAAAGCCTGTATTATACATCAGTTGATACGATAGCTCATCTTAGGATTACTATCAATATAATGTATCAACTCCTTTCCTACATTTACAGTTTTATCCTGCGCACGCAACATAACAAACTGATTGGTCTCCTGATCGTGAATTTGAAAATAAAGTTGAGTTTTACCATCCAAGTCGTCTTTCAACATGGTGTTAAAATCATTAACAACTGTTTCATCAATGACATCACTTTCTAACGTTATAGTCAAACGTTCTATGCGATTTTCCTTCACGGTTTGCAGATAATCTATGCTTGAAATTTTAAATTCCAAATAGGTACTATTTGCATAACGAGGAGCACATTTGGCCGTGATATATACTGTAGTTCCTTCCAGCAGCATGCCACGCCATTGCCCCCAATCCTCACCGAAGAGAGCCAGTTCTCCAGAGCCTTCAAAGTCTTCCAGGGTCACAAATCCACAAGGTTTACCTGTTTTTGTAAACTTGGATTTGACTCCTGTGACAATACCACCGAATACGATATCAGCCTTTTTTGCCAAAGCTATCTTATCACCCAACTCAGAACAATGAGTGTTACACATAGAATGAAGTATGATACTATAATCGTCCAACGGATGAGCTGAAAGATAAATACCCACCAACTCACGTTCACGATTCAATTTTTCGATTGTACTCCACGGCTCTGCTTTCGGAATAGCAGGGGTAGCGATTTCCACAGCCTCCTCACCACCAAAAAGGGAGGTAACAGCTTCTTGTTGCTCACGCTGATAGAGCTGACCATACTTCACCAAAGTATCCAAGAACACATTGCCCTTATTGTCTTGCGCAAAGTAGTCCTCACGAGGAATACCAAAGCTATCAAAACCGCCACTGAGAGCCAAACTTTCAAATGCCTTTCGGTTCACATTGGAGAAATCTACACGTTGAGCGAAGTCAAATATGCTCTTATAAGGACCGTTCTTCTGGCGCTCTGCCACAATTGCATCTGCCGCCGGAGCTCCCATACCCTTGATGGCAGATAAGCCAAAGCGGATTTCTCCATGCTCATTCACACCAAACTCACGATAGCTCTCATTGACATCTGGTCCCAAGGTCTTGATATCCATTGATTGGCACTCCTCCATCAGTTTAGTGATTTCGGTAATCTGAGCAAATCGACGTGTCATCAAGGCTGCCATATATTCAGCGGGATAGTGAGCCTTCATGTAAGCAGTCTGATAAGCCACCCAAGAATAGCACGTGGCATGAGACTTGTTGAAGGCATACGAGGCGAACTTCTCCCAGTCACCCCAGATTTTTTCCAGGATAGCAGGATCGTGTCCATTCTCTTGTCCCTGCTTGATGAACTTAGGCTTCATCGCATCTACGATGTCCTTTTTCTTTTTACCCATCGCCTTACGCAGGGCATCCGACTCTCCACGAGTAAAGTTGGCCAATTGACGTGAAAGAAGCATCACCTGCTCCTGGTATACTGTGATACCATAGGTATCCTTCAAGTATTTCTCCATACATGGGATATCATACATGATTTCTTCTTGCCCATTTTTACGGGCAATGAAAGATGGGATATAATCCATAGGACCTGGACGATAGAGCGCATTCATGGCTATCAAGTCCTCGAATACCGTAGGCTTCAACTCTCGGAGATACTTCTGCATTCCCGGTGACTCAAACTGGAATGTACCGATGGTTTGTCCACGCTGGTATAATTCGTAAGTCAAAGTATCGTCGATAGGAATATGGTCCAAGTCTACATCCACACCCAGCGTTTGCTTGACAACCTTACAAGCTTCCTTCAACTCCGAAAGAGTCTTCAAGCCCAAGAAGTCCATTTTAATCAATCCCGTCGACTCAATCACGTGACCATCATATTGAGTCACGGCAGTCTTTAGCCCCGGGAAATCCGGGTCGTCAGCTGTAGAGACAGGCACCCAATTGCTGATTGGGTCACGACAGATGATGAATCCACAAGCATGGATACCCGTACCACGAATCGTACCCTCCAGCATCTTGGCATACTTGATAGTATTGCTTTCACGAGGGTCGGTGGAAAATTCCGCATCCCTCAATTCCGGTGTATACTTGATGGCATTGGTCAGGTTCATCTTGGCACCATCAGGCAATCGGTCAGGGATGGCCTTACACAAGGCATTGGCCTTGTCAAGCGGCAATTTTTCCACACGTGCGACATCCTTGATAGAGTTTTTTGTCGCCATACTACCATAAGTGATGATGTGTGCACAATTTTCATGTCCATACTTATCCATCACCCATCGCAACACCTTGCCTCGACCATCGTCATCGAAGTCGGTATCGATATCTGGGAGGTTGACACGGTCAGGATTCAAAAAACGCTCAAACAGTAAGTCATACTTCAAAGGATCGATTTTGGTGATACCCAAGCAATAGGCGACCACAGAACCAGCCGCCGAGCCACGTCCAGGACCGACAACCACACCAAGTTCCTCCCTTGCAGCCCGAATGAAGTCTGACACGATCAAGAAGTATCCTGGGAAACCCATCGTCTTCATCACATGCAACTCAAAGTTGACGTGCTCATTCACATTGTCGGGCAAAGGATCACCATAACGTTCCTTAGCTCCTTCGTAAGCGAGGTGTTTCAAATATTCCGCCTCAAACTTGATACGATATATTTTGTCGTATCCTCCCAGACGATCTATGACTTTCTGGCCTTCTTCGGGAGGCAACTGATTCTCACCATTTTCATCGGAAGTAAATTCCTTGTAGAGATCTTCCTTGGATATACGTTCACGTAATTGTTCCTCGGTGCCAAAGCTCTCTGGGATTGGGAAGAAAGGCATGATAGGTCCGTGGTCGATGCTATAGATTTCCACCTTATTATATATATCCAAGGTGTTGGACAGAGCCTCTGGTATATCAGAGAACACCTCGTTCATCTCTTCACGGGTCTTAAACCATTCCTGCTTCGAATAGCGCAGACGGTTAGGATCATCCAAGTCCTTGCCCGTAGCAATACAGAGCAAATGGTCATGAGCCTCAGCCGTTTCCTTATCCTCAAAGTGGCAGTCGTTGGTACAAACCAACTTGATACCATATTCCTTAGCAAACTCTATGAGCACCTTGTTGGCCTTCTGCTGGAGTGCGTATGCCTCACGATTAGCCAAGAGATTCGGATCATCAGGCACCTTATGGCGCTGCAACTCCAAATAGTAATCCTCCCCAAAAAGGTTATGATACCATTCGCAAGCCTCACGAGCTCCCTCGATATCACCATCAAGAATTTTTTTAGGCACTTCACCAGCGATACAAGCCGAACAAACTATCAAGTCCTCATGATACTTTTCCAAGTCGGCACGATCGGTACGAGGACGCATATAATAGCCATCCACCCACGAATTACTCACCAACTTGATCAAGTTCTTGTAGCCATTGTAGTTTTTAGCCAAAACTATCAGGTGATAACCACTCATATCACCCTTATCTTTCTCACGATCTTCCTTGCGACGGTGAGCCACATACATCTCACATCCAATAATTGGCTTGAAAGGCTCTAAACCTTCTTTTTTTCTACCCTTATTGACTTTTCCACAATAATCGGTAAGTTCCTTGATGCCAAACATGACACCGTGATCCGTAACGGCCATACCTTTCATTCCATCTTTGATCGCCTTGTCGACCAAGTGTGGAATCTTTGATTGACCATCAAGGATAGAATACTGTGTATGGACGTGCAAATGTATAAAATCTTCCATTTTTTATGCTAAAAACCTATTTTTGTGTTCAAAGTTACTGCTAAAAGTTGAGATAACCAAAAGAAATGGTGGAAAAATTTGCGAAAGTGACAAAAATGGTGTACCTTTGCACCAATAAAAACTTAATATCTCTATAATGGGACAAAAAATAAAGAAACTTAAGAAGATTAGATTGCACCGCGAAGGTACCGATCAACTCGTATATGGTATGATTGCACTGATTGCTATCGCGGTGATATTGTGGAATGCTTTTGACAACAAAATTCCTTTTTTGGTTTTTTCTGTAGTCTTTGGCATCATCTATTGCATTGTACTCAACTTTTATCGTTGTCCGATACGCTATCTGAACGTTGAAGATACCGAGAAACTTGTCGTGGCTCCTGCCGATGGAAAAATTGTCGTCATCGAAGAAGTGGAGAACGCTCCCTATTTCAACGACCGACGCTTGATGATATCCATTTTCATGAGCCTGTGGAATGTGCATGCCAACTGGTTTCCTGTAGATGGCAAAATTAAGTTTGTGAAGCACGTCGATGGCAATTACCATAAAGCATGGTTGCCCAAGGCTAGTGAGGAAAACGAGCATGCCGATGTCATGATAACAACTCCAGAAGGTGTGGATGTTTTGTGCCGCCAAATCGCAGGTGCCGTAGCTCGACGTATCGTGACCTACGCTAAGGATGGCGAGGAATGCTACATTGACGAGCATCTTGGATTCATCAAATTAGGCTCACGGGTAGATGTTTACCTACCTGTTGGCACAGAGGTTTGTGTCAAGATGGGGCAATCAACAACCGGCGACCAAACTATCATTGCCAAGTTGAAATAGCTTCTAAACAGTGCCACAGAAATAACTCTGTGGACAACATTATAACATAACAAGAAAATGAACATAAAAAAGCATATTCCTAACACGATCACCTGTTGCAACTTGGTATCTGGCTGTATCGCTACGTCATACGCCTTTGGAGGTACTCCTAAGATGGCTCTCCTTTGGATTATCATTGGTGCAGTGTTTGACTTTTTTGATGGCATGAGTGCTCGTTTGCTCCATGTTTCCTCCCCGATAGGCAAAGAATTAGATTCCTTAGCCGATGATGTGACATTCGGTGTAGCACCTGCTACCATAGTCTTTTCAGAGTTAGCAGTATTAGAATATCCGAGTTTTTTGCAACCTATCAGCGACTACATTCCATATCTAGCTTTTCTGATTGCAGCATTCTCCGCCCTACGATTAGCAAAGTTCAATTTGGACGAACGACAGACGACTTCATTCATAGGTTTACCAACACCTGCCAACGCCCTATTTTGGGGCTCCTTGATTGTATTTAATCCTTTTTGGCTTGAGGGGTATAGCTGGTCTGCGCTGGTAGTGGTAGCGTTGGTCATTGCCACCAGTTTGTTGTTGGTATCCGAACTTCCAATGTTTGCCTTGAAGTTCAAGCAATGGACATTCAAGGGTAATGAAATTAAGTATATATTTGCCATCATCACCCTTTTATCTATCCTTCTTTTCGTAATAGGAGATGGCATGCTAGGCTTGCTGGAAGCATGGTGGTTTGTCATTTTGCTCTATTTTATCATTTCTCTAGTAATATTTCTCAGAAGAAAATCCTAGGAATTGATTCTTTTGAACCTCAAAGACAACAGCATAAAATCTTCTGTTATAATACAAAGACAACACAAGGATACGCTACTCAAAAACGGCTACTTTTCGTGGAAAAGTAGCCGTTTTTTGAATCACAAAACTTTCTGCTTAATTGTGAACGAGTGTACCTATCTCCTCACCATTCATAACCTTCTTCAAATTACCCACCACATCCATATTAAACACATAGATAGGAAGGTTATTTTCCTTGCACATCGTGGTAGCCGTCAGATCCATCACCTTTAATCCCTTGTTGTAGATTTCATCGTATGTGATATCTTTAAACTTGGTTGCCGAAGGGTCTTTCTCAGGGTCAGCCGTATAAATGCCATCCACACGAGTACCCTTCAGCATGACATCGGCTTCGATTTCTATACCACGAAGAGAAGATCCGGTATCTGTCGTGAAATAAGGGCTTCCCGTACCCGCAGAGAAGATACAAATATACCCAGCCTCCATTGCCTCGATAGCCTTCCACTTGCTATAGAACTCACCGATAGGTTCCATACGGATGGCTGTCAGGACCTTGGTCTTGACACCAAGAGCTCCGAGCGCACTGCTCAAGGCAAGCGAGTTGATAACAGTTGCACACATCCCCATTTGGTCACCTTTCACACGGTCGAAGCCTTTTTGGCTTCCGCTTAAGCCACGGAAAATATTGCCACCACCGATGACAATACCAATCTGGACACCCATTTCATGCACTTCCTTGATTTGTTTAGCATAATCACTCAAGCGTTCCGGGTCGATACCAAAGCTCTGTTTACCCATCAAACTCTCACCACTCAATTTCAAAAGGATTCTTTTAAATTTAGCCATATTATTTTCTTTTAGAATTTATAATAATCTATGCCATTAAAGGTACTTAAGCTCACCAAAAGCATAAGAACGGATGACTCCTTTCTTGTCATGGAGGACAAGATGTCCATCGTCTTCCACCTCAACCAACGCACCATCAAAAGCCCCCTCAGCATCTTCATAGCGATGATACCCCTTACGACGATACAGGGAGAGATGATAGATACCTGAAACATCTTGATAATCAGCACGACGAAGCAACTCGTAATATTTGGCAAAAGCATCAAGTACCTGCTGCAAGAGTTCTTCCCTATCTACCTCATGTCCCAAGATCTGAGCAAGGGAAACAGGATTAGGAGCATCACTGAAGAATGTGGTCTGATTCACATTGATGCCCGTTCCAAAAATGCAAGTCTTGATGCCCATCGAATCCACAGAGGTTTCAATCAAGGTGCCGCTGATCTTCTTATCATTCCAATAGACATCATTAGGCCATTTGAGCGTGATGCCATCAACATAAGAGTCAAGTGCATCTTTCAAAGCCAGGGCCTCAGCCATGGACAACACAAACTGGCTACGTACAGGGACCCAAGATGGGTGAACCTTGATACTAAACAGCAAGTTTTTACCAGATTCACTTTCCCAAGTATGGGCACCCTGCCCTTTTCCTGCCGTTTGAAAGTCAGCAACAGCCACCACCATTTCTGCCTCATCTTCCTCATGATATTCACGAAGATAGCGATTCGTCGAATCAATTTCCCCCAATCTGATAATCTTAGTATTCATTTGCTACATGATATTATTGGTCACAGCACATATTAAATGAGCAAAGGATTGAAAGCATCCTCAATGTGTTCGATACGAAACATTTTGTCTTTGCCACCGATGACAGAAACTATGTCGAAGCGTATTTCCGTATTGATATTCTTGAGTTTCACATATGCGTTGGCAGCAATAGCCAAGTTACGCATTTTCATCTTGTCAACAGCTTCTTCCGGCTCCACGAATTCGTCATTTTTTCGTGTCTTGACTTCTATAAACACAAGCGTGGCATGATTTTCGGACATAGCAACGATGTCCAAATCCCGCTTACCCATTTTCCAATCACGTTCTAGGATTAAGTATCCCTTGTTTTCCAAGAAATGCGCCGCTTCATCTTCGCCCCATTTACCCAAATCATTATGTTCTGCCATATTTTGTATAATTAATCTTTAACTACTTGCAAAAGTAATATTTTTCCTTCTAACTTCAAACTTTTTTATGTATTTTTGTAAGCAAAAAGCGAAATAAAATGGAAGAGCAAATAAAAAAAGACGAAGAATTCATGCGTAAAGCGTTGATAGAGGCGCAATTAGCTTTCGAAGAGGATGAAATTCCCGTGGGAGCAATCATTGTATGTCAAGGCAGAATCATTTCACGCGCACACAACTTGACAGAAATGCTTCACGATGTAACCGCTCATGCAGAAATGCAAGCTATCACATCGGGTGCCAATATGCTAGGAGGGAAATATCTCAAAGACTGTACGCTCTATGTCACCGTAGAACCGTGCGTCATGTGCGCTGGTGCCATCGGATGGGCACAAATTTCACGAGTTGTATATGGAGCCGCCGACGAGAAAAGAGGTTATACAAAGTATGCGCCCGATGCACTGCATCCTAAGACTACAGTTACATCGGGCGTATTGGAAAATGAGTGTAAAACTCTTATGCAAAACTTTTTTGCTGGCAAAAGATAATCATTACTTGACGAGGACAACCAAATACTTGCTTGTGCTCCAGAAAATCTGTGGGTTGGTGATACGCAAAGTGTATTGCTTATTGGCATCACGTACCAAGCTATAACTGCTAGAAGGATGCGCCGTCATCAACTTAGCTGATTTGGAGTACAGCTTGATTTCCGTTGTATTGCGGATATCAATCTTGGTGAAGTAATTCTTGTTGAAATTACCATTCATGACCTTACCATCTTCCATGATATGCTGTCCTTTCAACTCCTTCTTAGTGCCAAACACATACCAAGCCGTGTTCAACTGCTTATCCTGGGCATTGATGGTTTCGGTCTTGCTCTGGCTCTCAGACTTCAAGTTGCTTACATTGGTGTTCAAGTTGTTGATAGATTCATCCAAGGCTGCGATATGAATATCCTTGCTATCAAGTTCCTCACGGAGGGTCTGAAGCTGTTTTTCCTTATCCTGCAACTGGGCCACAAGGTTTTCAATCGTTTTCTTCAACTGAGTTTGCTGGAGAGAGCTTCCATCCAATTGCTTCTGGAGCTTAGCTATCAACTCCTTGTTTTTCTTCATTTGGTTAGCGATAAACTGAACGTCTTCCTTCAGCTGTTGCTTTCTGTTAGCACCCTCACCGCTCTTAGCCAAGGCGATGCGATTTTCAGCCTCGTTGATTTTACGAAGGCCTTCCTCTACCTCGTTAAACGTACCCATCAAGTCGTTTATCTCACTATCTTTCTGAGCAATGATGTCATTGAGCGAGTCAGCTTGATGTACACTAGCCAAGTCTGGCGTGTTCTTTCCATCCTTACAACCTGTTACCAACAAGGCAGCACAGCAGGCGATAAAAAATAGTTTTTTCATAATCTTTCTCCTTTTAATTTTGGTTATTATGCTTTTTACGTTCTTCACGTCGCTTTTCCTTCATTTCTTCCTTGAGCAACTTGGGATCCTTTCCGGCAAGTACAATAACGAACTCACCACGAGGCTCCGTCTCCTCAAAATGGGCTATCACCTCAGCTAGTGTGCCTCTCACACTTTCCTCATGAATTTTGGAAATCTCACGGCAACAACTCACCATTCTGTCTTCTCCAAAGACTTCCGCAAACTGTTGCAAAGTCTTAACGACCCGATAAGGTGACTCATAAAATATCATCGTACGAGTTTCATTTTGCAACGACTCCAAATAAGTTTGGCGTCCTTTTTTCTGTGGGATGAATCCTTCAAAGCAGAACCGATCGCAAGGCAATCCCGACGATACGATGGCAGGAATGCAAGCGGTCGGGCCAGGTAACGTCTGAACTGTGACACCCGCCTTTGCAGCCTCACGAGCCAGAAAGAACCCAGGGTCACTAATGCCCGGTGTGCCCGCATCGCTGATGAGCGCGATGGTCTCACCAGCTTTCAAGCGTTCTACCACCGATGCCGATGTACCATGCTCATTGAACTTATGATGTGCCATCAAACGGTTTTTAATGTCAAAATGCTTGAGTAGGACGCTCGATGTTCGAGTGTCCTCCGCGAGGATCAAATCAGCTTCTTTCAGAACCCTGATAGCTCGCATTGTCATGTCCTCCATATTGCCAACTGGAGTCGGTACGATATATAATATGCCCATACAGTGTGCAAATGTAGTTAAATAATCTTTCTAAGCAAAAAAAAAAGGATTTTCTTTGCATTTTTTAAAACCTTATTGCTAATTTTGCCACGAAATGACAGAAAATCTTATTGGGGAGACACACCGTCCCGGCAGAATTGAAGTGGTGTGCGGATCTATGTTTTCCGGAAAAACGGAAGAACTAATCCGAAGAATGAAGCGAGCAAAATTCGCTAAACAGAAGGTGGAAATCTTTAAGCCTTCCATTGATGTTCGTTACTCTGACGAGGACGTAGTGAGTCATGACCAAAACTGTATCCATTCGACTCCTATAGAATCGTCAGGGTCTTTGCTGTTATTGGCCTCCGACATCGATGTCGTCGGTATAGACGAGGCCCAGTTTTTTGACAATGGACTTGTCGAAGTGTGCAACGAATTGGCCAACCGAGGCGTTCGCGTCATTGTGGCAGGACTTGACATGGACTTCAAAGGTATTCCTTTCGGTCCTATCCCAGCCCTATGTGCCATCGCCGACGAAGTGACCAAGGTGCATGCCATTTGTGTAAGATGCGGCGCATTAGCCTACGTCAGTCACCGACTCGTACACAACGACCGACGGGTCTTATTAGGAGAGAAAGATGAATATGAGCCACTCTGCAGGGATTGCTATCAAAAAGCTATCGAAGACGAGAATCAAACTTTAGAAACTAATAAATAAGCAAGGTATTACCATGGCAAAGGAGATTACATTCGACAAATTCATTCGTATAGCAGGCATCACGCTCATTATCTTGGCTGTGCTCTATGTGGTCAATTATTTGAGCGGCGTACTCTTGCCTTTTGTTATCGCATGGTTTTTCGCTTACTTACTCTACCCAGTTGTTAAGTTTATCGAAAACAAGTTGCATGTCAAGGTAAGAGCCCTATCGATTATCATCGCCATGCTGCTGGCCATTGGTGTGATTGGTGGGGTTATATGGCTCATCATCCCTCCCATGATCGACCAATTCGACAAGTTAGGCGATGTGATAACTCGTTGGTTACACCAGACGACTCATACCAACAATCTCACAGGATTGATCAAGGAATGGTTGCAAAACAACCAAGTGCAAGTGGAAAAGTTCTTGAAGAGCAAGGACTTCAGCGATGCCTTGAAGACGACCATGCCCAAATTGTTCTCTGTCGTAGGTCAAACCGCCAATGTCATCCTCAGCATCATTGCCTCGATGATCACCTTATTATATATGTTTTTCATTTTGCTCGACTACGAGACGTTGACAGCCAACTGGATTCGCATCTTTCCGAAGAAAAGCCGTCCTTTCTGGCAAGAGCTGATGAAAGATGTCGAGAGAGAACTCAACAATTACATTCGTGGACAAGGCATGGTGGCCCTCTGCATGGGCATTATGTTCTGCATCGGCTTCACCATCATAGGCTTTCCAATGGCCATTGGTTTGGGAATACTGATTGGCATCATGGACTTAGTGCCATACCTTCATACCTTTGCCCTCATTCCTACGGCCTTTCTCGCCATGCTGAAAGCAGCAGACACAGGACAGAACTTCTGGATCGTTTTCGGATTGGCATTTTTGGTATTTTGCGTGGTGCAAATCCTTACCGACATGGTGGTAACACCCCGCATCATGGGCAAGGCTATGGGGTTGAACCCTGCCATTCTCCTACTGAGCCTCTCCGTATGGGGAGCCCTGTTAGGATTTATCGGCTTGATCATCGCTCTCCCACTGACCACTCTTCTTATCGCTTATTGGCAAAGATATGTCACACGAGAGAAACCCATCGGAACGGAAACGGTTAGTGCAGAAGATGTCATCAAAGATTTAAAGACTACAACAGAAGACTGCAACGGCGAAATAGCCAAGAAATCATCCGAAAAACAAGGATAAAAAGCTTGTTTTTACACAAAATGCAAGAAAAACAATAAAAAATTGAAGTTTTATTTGGTCAGTTCAGAAAAATGTTGTACCTTTGCACTCGCTTTTGAAACATAAAGTTGGAGATTGACTCGCTAGCTCAGCTGGTAGAGCACAACACTTTTAATGTTGGGGTC
>DHMR01000068.1:0-14063 GCA_002405875.1 bacterium UBA4637 | reverse complement strand
TTCGAGCCCCATGCGAGTCACATTCACAAAAGAGGCTGTTATCATGTGATAACAGCCTCTTTTAATTTTTATTGAAATTTCAATGGATGACTAGACATATTTTATTCCAAGGTTCGGAACACATATACCAAGGCTTGGGACACATATCCCAAGCCTTAGGACACATATTTCAAGCCTTGAAACAGAACATCCATCTAGAAAGAAGTATTTTCTTGTCTCCTACCACTCATTGATATCAGCATGAGCCTCCACTTTATCTTCTAGGTTGTCAGGCAACTTGGAGAAAAAATCATACCCCGTGATACGTTCCACTTCGTCAACAGAATTGACAAAATCAGTTTTCTTCTTACCTTTCTGAGATTGATTGCGGCAGACGAACCCGATGGCCCGTGGATTATTGCCCATACGAAGCACCACCTTGAAGAAAGCCTCAGGCACCACCACCTTGTTTTTACCTATCTTGCGATGCTGCCGGTTGAGATAGATAGGTCCACATACCACATACACCTTCCCATATTTTTTCGCCCAAGCACGGCATTGTTGCTCTATGGAGTTCCACATGCCCCTGTTCAACCCATTGTCTTGCGGACACATATTGGTTATCAAGAAGCAATCCTCCATGGCTTTCTCGCTCCATTTATTATCACCCGCCGGGCACATGTGACCACGATCATAACCACTATTATAATAATCGGAAAGATAGCCTTTAGGATCTGGCATGTCTTCATCATCCGCAAAATCCATACGTTGAACTGGGCCTGAGGCATGGTCGGCGGTCAAAGTCCAGGCCACCCAATTCGGATTCTTGAAATCGTGATTGTAAGAAACAGTATAAGAATAACGCTTCTTGACGGTTTCGGACAAGGTTCCCTTGGTATAGACCGGAATCTCAAGAGAGGATTCCTCTTTTCCATCATAGTCGCTAATTCCGTCTTTATAACCTTCCCGAAAATCTGAAACTGCCTTGGCTATTAATTGCTTATGTCCAGCTTGAGTGCCATTACAACTTGTCAATGCCAACAAAAAAGCAAAGAGCCATGCCGTAAATTTCAATTGGCGAAAAATCAATTTGTTCATATACGAAATGTTTAATGTTAGTTATGTTTACCTTTCTCTATGATTTTCAAAGCGTATGCAGGAATATAAGTGGTACAGACGGCAAGGCCTTCCACAATACAAACCACGCATTTGTCCTTGAAAGGACGGGCATAATAGCCGCGGACACCCGCAAAACGTCCCGAAATGACTTCGACATAATCATTTGCTTTCAAATCGCGCGAAAAACGACCATCCACAAAACGGCTGTACTGATCCTCACACACACGGATAAAATCCTCCATCTGCTTGTCTGGGACGATGACCGGACGAGTTCGGTCAACCGTATCCATTCGAAGCATCATAGGAATACCCAATGCCTCCAAGGTTCTTTTTTCCTGCAACAGATTTTGGTAGGAAGTTTTTACGAACACCATATTACCCATCACAGGAACGTCCACTTTGACTTCTTCGCCATGAATCACCCTCACCACCTTCTGCATAGGTACAAAGCACTCCAGCCCTTTGGCAACAAAGTAATCTCTCACCTTTAATTCCCTGCGGCAATTCGGGCGAACATACAGCCAATAATTCTGATTTACACTATACTCCATCTAATCTATATCATGTTGTTACAGTTGCAAAGGTAATAGAATTTACAGATAACGCAAAATAATTCTAGAAGAAAAATACGTCAAAAGAACGATTAACAAACATTAACTACCAATATGTGCAAGTTTTTTTGCTATTTGAAATTTATTAAGTAGTTTTGCAGAGTTTTGGAGCAAGGTTCACAACTACCTATACATCTCCAGTCTCCAACAAAAGCGACAAGAAATAGAAACATTAATATTAAAAGCAAGTATAAAAATGAAAAAAATTACATTGTTCTCAATCATGGCTGTCATCGTCGCAGCTTTGTCTTTCACATCATGTAACAGCAGCAGTGACAACACTTCGCCACTTCCTACCCAACAAGAAGCTCATGCCATGCTGATGACGGTCGCAGGCATACACCCTTGCGGCATTCTCTTGTCAGAAGACAAAGACAAAAAGATCGAAAAGGACAGCATCGTGGATTGTTCCTTCAGAGTTTCTCCATCCGACAGCACATTCCGCATCACCAACTTCCCTGTAAGCAAACTATCTAGATACTTCGCCAACGAGGATTTGGCCAAAGCCATCGCAGAGGCTCCTAGTCAGGATCTCACTGGCAAGCTCTTGCCATACTCTGGTACGACAACAGCTCCATTTTTCTGTCATTATCTGAATAATATCACTTTCAAGACTGGCGAAGGTAAGGTATATACTTTAGCTTTCTATGGTGGATACAATAATGCAAGCATAGCAGGATACGCTTCTACTAAGAAGAATTCAACTACTAGCGATTGCTTCTTGATGTACCTCACTCCAGGTGCCGTATATGAAGGAACCTCCAATAGCAGTAGCATTGTCTCAGGAGCTTTGAAGACAGACTCTTATGGAAAACCTTACACACTATATTTGAAGTACGACCTTTAATGGGTAATTCTCTCTCACTCTGCCCAAAGCAGAGTGAACAAAGATATAAAGCATTACAAAAAATACAACAACAACAACTCACAAATATATGTCTAGTTAATACTCTCTTAAATAATTAAAACTCATAAGAAAACTATAAAGGCGCAACCATCGTGATGATGATTGCGCCTTGCTTTTTCTGAATTTAGTTTTCTCGACGATTCTTTTTCTTCGATTATTTCTCTCAATTATTCTTTTCTCCAGAGTTTACTCATATCCTCCAAACTCTTGCCCTTGGTCTCAGGCACGAGCTTCCAAACGAAGAGTGCGGCCAAGACACAGATAACTCCATACAAGCCATAGGTGAACCAATGACCGAAGTCATCGCCTGGAGTCAAGTGCATATTAAACATTGGCACGAAGGTAGAGCTGACTATGAAGTTGAATATCCACTGGAAGGCAACGGCGATGGCAACAGCTGCACCACGGATCGTGTTAGGGAAGAGCTCGGCGATGAGTACCCAAGCGATAGGTCCCCAAGAGAACATGAAACTAGCACTATATACCATGATACTCAGCATGGTAACCGTGCTCAAAGCTTCATTTCCGAAGGTCAACGCTACACCTAGCGCACCGATTGCCATGCCGATGGAGCCACAGATGAGCAAAGGCTTGCGACCCAACTTCTCCACGGTAAATACTGCGACAAGCGTGAAGGAGATGTTAACAACACCCATGATGACGGTCTGAACCATCGGATTGCCCATACCCATATCCTGGAAGATACGTGGGGCATAATAAAGCACCGCATTGATACCCACGGCCTGTTGGAATACAGAGAGCATAACACCCACGAAGATACACATGAAGCCATAAGACATCAACTTCTCGGTCTTCACAGTCACGGTATTCTTAATATCCGAGATAATCTGGGTAGCCACCGACGAACCGTTGATTCTGGAAAGGATGCGATAGGCCTTGTCATCCTGACCGACCATCACAAGATAACGAGGTGTCTCTGGAACGAAGCAGATAAGGAATGTGAACAAGCCTGCTGGCACGCACTCACTTCCAAACATATAGCGCCAACCTGTCTCCACCGTCCACTCGGCATCAGCCCAGTTGGCAATGGCACCAGCAGCATCATAGATCGGATTGGCATGTTCGCCCATGATGATAAAATTGACAAAGTAAACGACCAGCTGACCGAAGATGATGGCAAACTGATTCCAACTCACAAGCATTCCTCGAATGTTACTTGGAGCCACCTCGCCGATATACATAGGACAAATGGCGGAGGCCATACCGACACCGATGCCACCGAGCACACGGTAGATGTTGAACACGACAAGCAAGGTCCAATTGGCTTGTCCCTGAGGCAAGATATAGGTTTCAGGTTCCATAGACCCCCAAGCAGAGAGGAAGAAACAGATGCCCGCAAAGATGAGGGATCGCTTACGTCCAAACTTACTGGCGAAAAGACCGGACAGAGAGCTGCCGATGATACATCCGATCAAAGCACTGGAAGAAGTGAACCCATGCATGAAATCGGTGTATTCGAAATCAGTGGCACCCTTGAAGAATGCTTGTAAACCCTTTTCGGCACCGGATATCACAGCGGTATCGTAACCGAAAAGAAGACCGCCCAATACGGCGACCATCACGATTGAGATAAGATAGGCTTTAGAGCCCGATTGATTTTGTTCCATAATTTATCTTAGGTTTTATTATTTCTTTAGGGATGTTTTCAAGTAGTTTTGCTTATAAAAACGGCTTTCAACATCTATTATTATATAAATTCTTACCAAATAATACGCTCAATCTTCGTTTTTCCCCTCATTTTTTTGTATTTTTGCAACCAATTAGAATATATAACTCATGAACATAGCAGATTTTCTACATAAAGAAGGACAAAAGAAGGGATTTTCCTTCGAGGTTTTACCTCCGCTGAAGGGCAATGGAACAGAAGCTCTCTTCCATACAATCGATAGTTTGAAGGATTTCAATCCTCGCTTCATCAACATCACGACTCACCATAGCGAGTATGTGTACAAGGAGCTGGAGAATGGCTTGCTCACCCGCCAGCGCGTGCGCCGTCGTCCGGGCACCATTGCCATCGCCGGAGCTATCCAAAACAAGTACGACATCCCTGTCATCCCTCACATCATCTGTAGTGGTGCATCGAAGGATGACATCGAATACGAATTGCTCGACTTACAATTCCTGGGCATCTCCAATGTACTCGTACTTCGTGGAGACAAGGCCAAGGAAGACCGCCAGTTCACACCGACTCCCAATGGTCATGCTCATGCCACCGACCTGCTGAAGCAAATCAACCAGTTCAATGAAGGTTTCTTTGTGGACGGAACACCCATCAAGCATCCAGGCGAGAAGTTTTGTTGTGGCGTGGCTTGCTATCCAGAGAAGCACGAGGAGGCTCCTAACCTAGAGATGGACATGGAGTACCTCCTGGAGAAGCAAAATCTCGGTGCCTCCTATGCCGTGACCCAACTCTTCTACGACAACCAGAAGTTTTATGCTTTCGTGGAGAAGGCGCGCCAGATGGGCATCACCATGCCTATCATCCCTGCCATCAAGCCTTTTGCCAAGTTATCCCAGCTCACCGTTGTTCCGAAGACCTTCCATTGCGACATCCCAGAGGAACTTGCTCAGGAGGTACTGAAGTGTAAGAACGATGACGATGCCAAGGCATTGGGAATCGAATGGACAACGGCACAGGTGAAGGATCTCTTCGACCATGGTTACAACAATGTGCATTTCTTCACCGTTTCCGCAGTGGACAGCGTGAAGCAAATCGCAAAAATCTTATTTTAGTTAGGAAGAACAAACGATGAAGTTTAGTGAAGTTATAGGTCAACAAGATGTATGGGCACGGCTCATGCAGATGGTGGAGGAAGAACGCATTCCTCATGCCATGCTCTTCTGCGGTCCTCGGGGATGTGGAAAGATGGCAGTTGCCTTGGCATTCGCCAGCTACATGCTAGGGGAAAGAGAAAGCACAGAGGGAGAAATGACCGACGAGCAACGTCGTGCCACCGCCATGCTCAAGAAATGGGAGCACCCCGACCTCCACTTCACCTACCCTACCATCAAGACCTCCGACATGTCTAGCGACCATAAGCCTATCAGCGACGACTTCATCAAGTCGTGGAGAGAACTGCTTGCCCAAGGTCCTTATTTCCAAATAGACGAGTGGATGAGGAAAATCAGCAAGACGGACGCCGACTTCAACAAGCAGGCCATCATCACGGCGGAAGAGACCGACGACTTATCCCGCAAGCTCAACTTCAAGTCGGTGCTCGGTGGATACAAGATAAGTCTCATCTGGCTTCCGGAACGCATGAATCTTCCGAGTGCCAACAAGATACTGAAGATACTCGAAGAACCTCCTTCGAAGACTCTCTTTCTGATGGTGAGTGAAGAACCGGAGTTGCTTCTTGAGACTATCCGAAGCCGCACTCAACGCATCGACTTCAAGAAGATAGACGATGCCAGCGTGGAAGAAGCGCTCATACAGCGCAGGGCATTGGAGCCTGAGATGGCACACCGCATCGCCCGCATCGCTCACGGAGACTGGAACGCCGCCCTCGAAGAACTCGATTCGGGCAATGAGAACCGACAGCACCTCGACATGTTCATCATGTTGATGCGACTCGCCTACATGCGCAACATCCATGACCTCAAGAAATGGAGCGAGGTGGTATCGACCTTCGGGCGAGAGAAGCAAAAGCGTATGCTTGACTACTTCAACCACATGTTGCGTGAAAGTTTCATGTACAACTTCCGAAACGAGGAACTCTCCTACATGACTCAAGAGGAAGAAAACTTCGCCAAAAACTTCGCTCGCTTCATCAACGAGGCGAACATCATCGACATCTTCGACCTCTTCGACAAGAGCAAACAAATCATCAGCCAGAATGCCAATCCGAAGATTGTATTCTTTGACATGGCGCTGAAGATTATTGTCTTACTCATTAGGAAGTGAAGAATGAAGAGTGAAGAGTGCTTCTAAGCTTTATAGAAAAAGAGGAAAAGAAGGAAAAAGGAAAAAATAAGAACAACATATAAGAAAGGCGCAAGCCCCATTTATTATTTATTATTTATTAATTACAATTTAAAATTTACGACCATCGTGGATTACAAGAATATGAAATTCAGAATGTGGCATGGATGTGACCGCGGACTTTGCTGTAAGGCCGTGGGACGTCAAGACCGCCAGCTGAATACTTACGACTGGCTTGCCGATGTACCAGGCAACGCTGAGAGTACCGACCTTGTGGAGGTGCAATTCAAGAATACCCGCAAGGGCTATTATCATAATGTCAACAACCTCGACCTCAAGAAGGGTGACGTGGTGGCTGTCGAAGCGAGTCCGGGCCATGACATTGGCGTGGTGACGTTAACGGGACGACTGGTCAAGCTTCAAATCAAGAAAGCCAACCTGAAGTCGGCAGACGACATCAAACGCATCTATCGCATCGCCAAACCTGTGGACATCGAGAAGTGCAAGGAAGCCAAGAGCCGTGAGCACGACACCATGATTCAAAGCCGCCAGATAGCAAAAGACCTCGGTCTGAAGATGAAGATTGGCGACGTAGAATACCAAGGTGACGGCAACAAGGCTATTTTCTATTACATCGCCGACGAGCGTGTCGACTTCCGCCAACTCATCAAAGTGCTTGCCGACACCTTCCATGTGCGCATCGAGATGAAGCAAATCGGTGCTCGGCAGGAAGCGGGACGTATCGGTGGTACAGGACCTTGTGGACGTGAACTCTGTTGCGCCACCTGGATGAAAAACTTTGTCAGCGTGAGCACCAATGCGGCACGCTATCAAGACATATCGCTCAACCCACAGAAGTTGGCGGGTATGTGCGCCAAGCTGAAGTGTTGCCTCAACTATGAGGTTGACAACTATGTAGAAGCAAGCAAGAAAATTCCTGCCAAGGATGTGGTTCTACAGACAGTGGATGGCGACTTCCATCTCTTCAAGACCGATATTCTTGCCGGTCTCGTCACTTACTCTTCCGACAAGAACTTGGCTTCCAACCTGGAAACCATCACCGCTGAGCGTGCCCAGGAAATCATTGCCATGAACCGCAATGGAGAGAAGCCACTCAGCCTCATGGAGAACGGCAAGGCGAAGGAAAAGCCTAAATCGACCGACCTTCTGGCTGAAGCTGACCTGAGCCGTTTTGACAAAGCCAAGAGAAAGAAGAGAAAAAACAAGAATGCCCGTCCAGCCAATGGAGAGAGAACTGTGTTCAACAAGAACGAAAAATATCCGAACAATGGGGACAAAGCCTCGAACAATGGCGACAATCGACCTCAAGGGGGCAATCGTCCTCAGGATGGCAATCGTCCTCAGGATGGCAGGACGCAAGGCAACAATCGCCCTCCGAGAAAAGAGAACCGTCCTCCTAGACCTCAAAAGAACCCGAAGAGACAAGGTAAAGAGCAAGAACAAGCAAAAGGACTGCCACAGGGAAATCAGCAAAAGCCACAAGGTGCCCCGCAAAAGCAACAAGGTGTCCCGCAAAAGCAGCAAGACAGCAACCTTCCCAAGCCACAAGGCGACCAACAATAAATAGAATGGGTTAGATTAGAAAGGAAAGATTAGCATGAGAAAACTATTCTATACCTTATATATAATAGGAGCATTTGCAATGGCACTATCCCTCGCCTCCTGCAAGGATTCACTGGTGTACGACTCCTACAGCCACACCCCCATTGCAGGATGGGAGAAGAATGACACGCTCACGTTTGACATTCCTCCTCTGGCTATGGCGGGATATTACCAAGAACAGCTTGGCTTGCGTATCACGGGTGCTTATCCATTCATGGGATTGACTCTCATCGTAGAGCAAACCATCTATCCCAACGAGCGCGACAAATATGACAAGATTGAAAAAATAGACACCATCCAATGCGACCTCATCGACAATAATGGGGTCACCAAAGGACAAGGCATCAGCTCTTACCAATACAACTTTCCTGTCAATGTGTATCGCATGAACGCCAACGACTCGGTGCATGTCACTATACGTCATGACATGAAGCGAGAGATTCTTCCGGGAATCAGTGACATCGGGTTAAAAATAAGCCGTATCAAGGAATAACAACATTAACATCCTCCAAGGAGGATAGAATCAAAAAGCTCGCAAGACCTAAAAGAAGTCTTGCGAGCTTTTTCTTATGTTCTCTTTTGCTTATGTTCTGACTAGGTTTCTTCCTGCATCAATTCTCAGGAAAATGAACAAAAGAATGGTGAATCCCCATAGTGAACTTCCACCATAACTGAAGAAAGGTAACGGAATACCAATCACCGGTGTCAATCCCAGCACCATTCCCACGTTGATGAAGACGTGGAACAGGAACACGCTGAGCACACAATAGCCATACACTCTACCGAACTTGAAGGGTTGCCGCTCCGCCAAATGTATCAGCCTCAGCACCAAGGCCAAAAAGAGGAGCAACACTCCCGCCGAGCCCAAGAATCCCTCCTCTTCTCCTACAGTACAGAAGATAAAGTCGGTATCTTGCTCCGGCACAAACTTTAATTTGGTCTGGGTACCATTCAGGAATCCTTTTCCTTGAAGACCACCCGAACCAATGGCAATCTCACTCTGATGTACATTATAGCCTGCACCCGCCAAGTCTTCATCCAAACCCAGCAGCACATTGATACGTACACGTTGGTGAGGTTCCATGACATGGTTGAGCACATAGTCGGCCGAATAGAAAAACGCGATGGAACCTAGGGCAAAAGCTGCGATGAAATAATAGTTGCGCAAGCGTGTCGCAAGCCCTTGGTAAACCAAGAAGCCCACCATAGCTGCACACAGGGCCAACTGAACCCATACGATGTCAAACGGGATCACGTATGTGGAAAAGAGCAGGAACACCAGCGTGATACCCAAGCTGTACGCCAAGATAATCAAACAATGTTTCTTATTGCCCGTATAGGAATTGACCATGCCCGCCGTAAATATCTGCACGAGCAGGAGCACCACAAACTTGCCTACCGATGTATAGGTGTCCCACATCATCACATTCTCGTACTTCACGCCCACCACGAAGTAAGCCACCATCGAGACACCCGTGAAGAGGATGGCTCCCGGCATACCCTCCCGGTAGAGCATCAAGAAGAATGCAGAATAGACCAAGGCCGAACCTGTCTCTCGCTGACCGATGATACAGATCATCGGAAGGACGATGATGCCCACAGCCGCCATGAAATGTTTCGGCTTATGGATGTTAAAACCATAACTCGACATGAACTTGGCAATCGCCAGAGCCGTGGCAAACTTACCGAACTCGGCTGGTTGCAATCGCAAAGGTCCGAGCACCAACCAGGAGTGAGATCCCTTGATGCTATGCGGATTGAATATCGTGGCGAAAAGCAACAAGATGAGCACCGCATAAATCACATACGAGAACGTGTCGTAGAACCGGTCATCGAGCATCAGGATAACGAATCCCAACGCCACCGAAGTACCAATCCAGATAATCTGCATACCCGATCGGGTACTCAAACTGAAGATATCATTGTCACCATAAGTGTAGCTGGCACCACAGACACTGAACCATCCGAAGATGAGCAATGCCAGATAGATGCCTATCGTCCACCAGTCAAGCGAGCGAAGCACACTAGTAGGTTGTTTATTATCTGATGACTGAGCCATAATTTTATTACTATTTTACCTTTATCTACTACTTGCGCCATAGGCGATGCGGCGTGCTTGCATCTGAGCCGCCTGGTTCTCGGAAGAAGGCGAAAGCTTGCCATGGAGATATTGCTCCATCATCAAACCGCCGATAGGCACACCAAAGTCGGCACCCCATCCACCGTTCTCCACATACACGGCAATGGCTATCTTAGGGTTGTTCATTGGTGCAAAACCCATGAACACGGAGTGGTCATGACCACGGTTTTGAGCCGTACCTGTTTTTCCGCATGGCTCGAAGTCGTATCGAGCAAGCATCTTGCAAGTGCCTCGCAAGGCCGAACTTCTCATACCTGCCACCACATAGTTATATGCACGCTTGGTGGCTTTCGTATAATGACGGCGTGTGAAGAGGGTATCCAGAGGCTCGCCCTTCACCTTGCGTACCACATGAGGCACATAGTAATAGCCACGATTGGCGATGGTGGCGCCCAGGTTGGCAATTTGGAGAGGTGTCAGGTTGACCTCGCCCTGTCCAATGGAGATACTGATGATGGTCAGTCCGTTCCAGGAGCCCTTGTAGGCCTTGTCGTAGTAGGTGGCGTTAGGAATCAATCCTCGTTTCTCGCCCGGCAGGTCGATGCCCAACTTATATCCAAATCCCATGCTCACCATATAGTCGCGCCAAGTATCCATGGCATCCTGCACGGTGTGGTACTTACGGCGGTTGCTCATCATGTAATAAAGTCCCCAACAGAAGTAACCGTTGCAGGAAGTACTGATGGCATCCACCAACGCTATAGGCGAAGGGTGGCCGTGACAGCCCACATGCAAGCCCTTATAGGAGAAGCCATGATGGCATGGGAAAGCCGTGCCAGGCGTGATGATGCCCTCGGAGAGATAAGTCAGCGCCTGGGTTGTCTTGAAGGTGGAACCAGGAGGATATTGACCCATGATACTTCGGTTGAGCAAAGGCTTCCATGGGTTCTGCGAGAGCCACTTGTGCATCTTGCCACGTTGCTTGCCCACCAATCGGCGAGGATCGTAGGTAGGTGAGGAAACCATCGCCAGCACCTCGCCCGTGCGAGGGTCGATGGCCACGATACTTCCTATCTTGCCTTGCATCAAGCGCTCGCCCAATGCCTGCAAGTTGACATCAATGCCAAGGGTCAAGTCCTTCCCGGCGATAGGTCGCTGATCGAGCTTGCCGTTCTGATAACTACCTTGAATACGTCCGCGTGCGTCACGCAACATTATCTTGACTCCTTTCTGGCCACGCAGTTCTTTCTCGTAAGCCTTCTCCAATCCTAGCTTACCGATGTAGTCGCCCGGCTGATAGTAGTCGTCGTCCTCGATGTCGCTCTCGGAAACTTCGCCCACATCGCCCAGCACATGGGCGGCATACGGATAGGTATACTCTCTCACACTTCGTCTCTGCACATAGAAGCCCGTAAAACGGAACATCTTCTCCTGGAACACACTAAAGTCCTTGTCGGAGAGCTGAGTCATGAAGAGCTGTTGGGTATAAGGCGAGAAGCCCGGATTCTTAGAACGATCTCGGATATCGTTGAGCCGCTTGGTATATTGTTCCATCGTGATACCAAGCGAGTTGCAGAAGTCCACAGAGTCAATATGTCCTCTCGCCTCCTTCATCACCACCATGATGTCGTAGGAAGGTTGGTTATACACCATCAGCTTTCCATTCCTGTCATAGATGGCTCCACGCGAAGGAAACTCAATCTGCTTGAGAAAGGCATTGCTGTCCGCATTTTTCTTATAGTCATCACTCATAATCTGAAGCGTAAAAAGACGCACGATATAGATGACCACAATTGCAATGGCCACTCCCCCTATCACAAATCTGCGCTTCTCAAGATTATAATCTATCATCTTCGACTATTTTTTAAAGTTCTCAATTACTGCCACGAGCATAAAGGTGAGCACAGTGCTCCCCCCCACGCATTTCAACCACTGCAACCAGTTGAAGAAATTAAAGGTCTCCAGGGTGAAGAAAAGCAAACAGTATAGCAACACCATGGCAAAGGCATACCAGAAAAACGACGTGATGCCGATAGAACGTATGGAAGGCTCCAAATCATCGGCACTGTCCCTCGGCACAAAAAGTTCGAAGAGATAAGGTTGCACCAGTCCCATCAACGTCATGGAAGCAGCAGCCACGCCCGGTGTGTTGGCGAAGACATCGACGCAAAGTCCCAGGGCGAAACTCCACAACAAGGCTGACCATCGTGGCTGGTTCCTGCGGAAATGAATCACCAGGATGATGTAAAGCAACGGTGTGGCACAATCGAACAAATGGATGTGGTTCAGCACAAGTCCTTGCACCAACACCAGGATTACAAATAGCACGATGCGCTTAACTTGATCTATACTCATATCTTTGAATTAGAATTCCCTCATTATTATATCTATTTCTATTCATTTGGCTTGATGGAGTCCTGCGCCGCTCTCATTACCTCCAAGCGCTCTCGCATGGCCGCATCATCGATGACACAGACATCACGGAGCTTGGCGAAGTCGGTGGATAGTTTCAACTGCACGCGATACGACAGACCATCGGAGGAATTGAACACATGCAACACCTTGCCGACCAAGACTCCTGGTGGGAACACGGCTGAGTAACCGCTCGTCACGACATTGTCTCCCAACTTGAAGTGCGCATGGCGGGGTACATCTTCAAGGTAGGCATACTCCGAGGCTCCACCTTTCCAGCGGAGATAACCGAAATAGCCACGATTTTGAATCGTACAACTGATGTTCGACTTCGTATTGAGCACTGGGATGAGCACGGAATAATGCTCAGCCACCAGATAGACGATGCCCACGACACCGGTGCCACATACGACACCCATGTCCTTATGCACTCCGTCGGCACGTCCCTTGTCGATGGTTATCATGTTGCTAGGCTTGTCCACGCTGTTGGCAACCACCTTGGCAGGTATCAGGTGATAGCTTTTCAGCAAAGCTATCTGTCCACGGTGAGCCAGCGTAGTGTCCTTGGTGGCATCGGCCAGTTTTTCTGACAACTGGTGCACTTGCTGCTCCAAGTAAGCATTGCGCTGGGTGAGTTCTTGGTTCACCTTGGTGAGCGAGAAGAAAGTCTCCACATTGGAGTCCCACTCATACAGTTTGCCGGTTACGGCATTGGCCGATGAAAACCACACGCTTCCCTGATAGCTATTGTACTGAAACAAAAGCACGAGACTCACCACCTCAAGAATCACGAAGACAAACCAATGGTTGTATTTAGCCAAAAACCCTAAAAGGTTGTGCATATTTTAAAGAATCTATATGATTTAAAATTCCGTGACTCTTGAGTTCTTCAAGCACCACGGAATTCACATTAATTATCTCATCAAAAAAATCATTGAGTTCGTCGAAACATTATCTCATCAAGAATGAGAAGCGATCCACATTCTTCAATGCGATGCCGGCACCCTTAGCCACACTGTGCAATGGGTCTTCGGCGATATGGAATGGGATGTTAATCTTGTCCTGGAGTCGCTTGTCGAGGCCACGGAGCAAAGCGCCGCCACCAGAGAGCCAGATACCGTTCTTCACGATGTCGGCGTAAAGCTCAGGAGGAGTGTTCTCAAGGGCTGAGAGCACGGCATTCTCAATCTTAGCCACGGTCTTGTCGAGGCAGTGAGCGATTTCCTGATAGCATACTGGCACCTCCATTGGGAGGGCTGTGATGCGGTTAGGACCATGCACGATGAAGTCCTCAGGAGCCTCGTCGCCAAGGTCGGTCAAGGCAGAACCCACATGGATCTTGATACGCTCAGCCATACGCTCAGAGACCTTCACGTTGTGCTGACGGCT
>DHMR01000051.1 GCA_002405875.1 bacterium UBA4637 | reverse complement strand
GAGGGGGCTGACCTACTCGATCCATTCATGAAGAAGTTGGGACTCACCAACCTTCAGTTGGGCTTGAGTGGTTACAACTTGCTTACCTTTACCCCTTTCATCTGGGGTGATCCTGAGAGTAGAGTTGATACCGGTCCTTCTTATCCTTTGCAGCGCACTTATACAGCTACGCTCAAGGTAGGATTTTAGGACGTGAAGAGTGTAGAATGAAGAGTGAAGAATTCAAAAGTTTTAGAACTAACGATTATGAAACGAAATAAAGTCAATAGCAAGATATTGGGTGGAGCTTTGGTACTAACAGTCCTGGGTTCTCCGATGATGTTCTCCTCTTGTACGGACACCATCAAGTTTGGCGATGCTTTTCTCGAAAAAGTGCCAGGTGGAGATGTCAATGAGGATACGGTGTTTAATAGTCCAGTCTATACCAAGCAGTTTCTCAACAACATTTATCGCAAACAGTATTACGGACTCACCACAGGCTCAGGTGGTCTGAACAGTGGTAACCAATACGTGGGAAAGTTTGAGGCGCTGACCGATTGCTGGAGTACCTATTTTGAGGGTAGTTACCCTTGGAAGATTTATTATCCAGGAACCAAGAACTCAGACAATGGCAACATGATGGAATATGCTGGCGAATGGGTTTGGGAGGCCGTACGTGCCTGCTACAAGCTCTTGGAGCATGTTGACAATGTGCCAGGTCTCAGTGACAGTGAAAGGGCGAGCATGAAGGCGCAAGCCAAGTGCTTAATAGCTGAGAGATACTTTGATCTGTTCCCATTCTATGGAGGTCTTCCTCTCGTGAATAGTAGTTTTACAGGTACAGATTCATCTTACGATTTGCCTCGTGCTACTGCCGAGGAGACCGTAGAGTTTATGTTGAAGCTCTTGGATGATGCCATTGCTACACCTGATGCTGATTTCCCTTGGGCTTACGATGAAACCACGCTCCAGACAGAGGCTGGACACTGGACAAAGGCGGGTGCCATGGCTTTGAAATGCCGCATCTTGCAGTTTGCCGCATCTCCTCTGTTCAATTCTGACCAAGGTTATTATGGAGGTACTTCCGAGGCGGAGCAGAAACATCTCGTTTGGTATGGTGGGTATAAACCTGAGTACTGGACTCGTTTCAGAGAGGCTTGCAAGGCTTTCTTCGACAAACTGGATTCGGATGGAGGTTATGAACTGGTGCAGGCAGTAGGTAATCGCCCTCAGGATTATCGTTTGGCTTTCCGTACAGCTTACTTCGATGAAGGTAGCTCAGAAGTGCTTCATTCTGTGAGATATACAGGTACTAAGGCATACGGCAACTGGTATAGCAATCCACGAGGTGGTTCCGACTATAGTCCTACACAGGAATATGTGGAGATGTTCCCTTGGAGCGATGGTACTCCTTTCGATTGGGACAAGGCGAAGAGCGAGGGTAAACTCGACAAAATGTTTATTGATGGCGACTTGGTGGCAGGCAAGCCAAAGTTGCAGAATGTACGTCTCACCCGTGACCCTCGTCTTTATGAGACTGTTATCGTCAATGGCTCTTATCCTACTCTTGACTGGAATACCGCTAATATGAGTGGTGAGTGTTATGAGATATGGATAGGAGGACGTAACTGCGCCAGACAGCCGATGACGGAGACGAATACCTTTGCCACAGGATATTCTAACCTCAAGTATTACTTCAAGGAGTATGGAGGCCATGGTCTGCAATGGACGGTTCTCCGTCTTTCCGACCTTTACCTGATGTATGCTGAGGCTCTCATCCAGACCAATACAAGTGGCGACTTCAGCGATGCCATTCAGTGGATTGATGAAGTGAGAGCCCGTGTAGGTCTGAAAGGTTTGGTGGAGTGTAACCCCGATAAGGATTTGAAGCACAACAAGGAGAATCTTCTCAAGGAGTTGCTTCGTGAACGTGCCTGTGAGTTAGGTTTCGAAAATGCCCGCTATATGGACATGATTCGCTATAAGCTGAAGGATGATTTCGAAAAACCTCTCCATGGATTGCGTATCTATCGAATGATAAAGAATCCTACGACAGGAAAATATGAGAGATGCGAATATCCATGGTATTCGGCGGCAAAGGGTCAGACCTTCACTTGTTCTGATGGTACCAAGGTGAAAATAGCGCAGAAGGACAATGTACAGCAACCTACCGTTTTCGATTATGAGAAGTTTGAGTTGACACGTTCTGCCCGTGCATGGTCAAAGACTAAGGGAGGCAGCTTCGACCCCAAATGGTATCTCTCTTCCTTCAAGTCAACCGAAATCAATAAGGGGTATGGATTGGTGCAGAACCCTGGGTGGTGACGTTCGATGTGAAGTGTTGAATGTGAAATGTTAAATTACAAAGAACATAACGATATGAAACGAAATCATGTTTTAGTGTGTATGGCTTTGGCGAGCATGGGCTTGCCTGCCATGGCACAATCAGATATAGCTTCTTCCAAATTGACCGAGGAAGAGGACAAGGCGAAGAACTTTGAGAAGCAGACCATCGACGTGGGTGCCAACAAGACTTTCAGCCTCGACGAATCTACTGCCTCTGTCTCTGTTATCCAGAACAAGGATGTGGATAAACGTTCTGCCAAGAATATCCGCAATAGCATCATCGGTCAGGGATTGGGTATGATCTCGCAGATGAGTGGCAACAAATATGCTGAGCAAGAGGCTTCGCTCAATGTGCGTGGCTTGCATAGCCTTTCGGGCAGTGGTGCCTTGATTTTGGTGGATGGTATCGAGCGCAGCATCAACGACATCAGCGCCGACGAGGTGGAGAGCGTAAGCATCTTGAAGGATGCCGCTGCCCTTGCCCTCTATGGTTACAAGGGTGCCAATGGTGCCATCCTCGTTACCACCAAACGTGGTGAGATTGGCAAGAACAGCATCAAGGTGAGCTATGAGCATCTCTTCAATAATCTCATAGAGACTCCTAAGTTTGTGGATGCCGGCACTTATGCTGATGCCATCAACGAGGCTTACAAGAATGATGGCATGGAGACTCCTCGATATACTCCAGAGGAGGTGAAGGCGTTCAAGGACGGTAGTATGCCAAACCTTTATCCTAACGTCAACTGGGTGAAGGAAGTGTTCCGCCATCATGGCGTTACCAATAAGTATGGTGCCGAGTTTACTGGAGGCACAGGTAGATTAAGATATTACACCGCTCTGAATCTTCTTTCCGACAAGGGATTCATCAAGAATCCTGATATGACTGAGGGATATAGCACACAGGATAAATACGTAAAGGGCAACCTCAGAATCAACCTTGACCTAGACTTGACGGAGACTACCTCGTTGAAGGTAAACCTCTTTGGTTCTTTGAGCGAGCAGAGTGCGCCGGGTGCCAATACCAACCTATGGAAGTTGGTTTACACTGTTCCTTCTGCCGCTTTCCCTATCAAGGCAAACGGCTTGTGGGGTGGTAGCGAGACTTGGTCGGGCGGCAACAACCCAGTGGCACAGGCTACGGGAGCTTCTTACTATAAGTTCCATACCCGCGACCTTTTCTCGGATATGACGCTCACCCAGAAGTTGGATGCCTTCGTGAAAGGTCTTTCCGCTACCTTGCGCATCGGTTATGATGCCCAGAGCACCCTCTATGAGAACACTAGCATGGGATATCAGTATAATGTGACCACCATTCCGCAGGAGGCTTGGGTGGATGGACAGCTCGATATGTCGTTGGTAACCAATAAAACCTACGGCTCTCCTGGCAAGATGGGTACGGATGCGGCTACTAAAAGCTATGGCCGCAGATTCCATTTTGACGGTGGTCTTAACTACGACCGTTCCTTCGGCAAGCACGATGTCTATTCGCAGTTGCGTTGGGACTATGAGTTCCACGATGTCTTGGCTACCAATGCCACCATCTATCGCCAGAATGCCTCTTGGTTCACTCATTATGGCTATGACAAGAAGTACTTCGTCGATTTCTCGCTCGTAGCATCAGGTTCCAACAAGTTGGCTCCCGGTCATAAGTGGGCTGTTTCACCTACGGTATCTGCAGCCTGGGTACTCTCAAATGAGAGCTTCTTGAAGAATGCAAGTTGGGTCAACTTCCTCAAACTCCGTGCGTCGGCAGGTATGCTCAACATGGATTTATTGCCAAAGGAAGACAGTTACTGGACCTATTTCATCCAGGGCTATTCTGACTCAGGACCTTCGTATATCTTCGGCAATGACTATGGTGCAACAGCTGGTCGTTCCATCGGTTCATTGGCTACGTCCAATCCAAGCCATGAGAAAGCATATATGTATAATGTGGGTGTTGAGGCTCGTCTCTTCGATGGACTTGACTTGACCGTAGAAGGTTTCTACAACCATCGCACCAACATTTGGGTGGCAGGTAACGGCGCTTACTCTTCGCTCGTGGCATTTGGCGCACCTTACATCAATGCAGGTGTGGTCAACCAAAAAGGACTGGAGATAGGTCTCGACTATACCAAGACCATCCAAGGCATCACCTTCAATGTGGGCGGTAATTATCTCTATACCGAGAACAAAATCAAGGAGATGGCTGAGGAGCCAAAGGCTTATCCTAACCTCGTGCAGACTGGCAACCAGCTCAACCAACTCTACGGTTTGAAGGCCATCGGTTTCTTCAAGGATGAGGCTGACATCGCTAACTCACCTAAGCAGACCTTCTCTGACGTGAAGCCAGGCGACATCAAGTATGCCGACATCAATGATGATGGCAAGATAGATGAGAACGACCAGATTGCCATCGGTCACTCCACCACTCCAGGCATCTACTATCAGTTCCACTTTGGAGCAGAGTGGAAGGGATTGGGATTCAACATGATGTTCCAGGGTACAGGTAAGTATTCGGGCATGCTCAATACCAAGGGAATGTACTGGCCGCTCATCGGCAACACCAACATCTCGCAGTATGCCTACGACAATCGTTGGACACCTGAGACCGCAGAGACCGCTCTCTATCCACGACTCAGTTCCAATAGCAACGACAATAACTATCAGAACTCTACGCTCTGGTTGGTGGATCGCTCTTACTTGAAACTTCGCAACGTGGAACTTTACTATAAGTTGCCAGTTTCTGTCTTCAAGGCAGTGAAGTTTATCCATGGTGCTACCGTTTATCTCCGTGGCGTAGATCTCTTCACTTGGGACAATATGCCAGATGGAAATGCCGAGAGTTATGGCATCACGCAACCTCTGACACGTAGCGTGGTAGCAGGCGTGAAACTGACGTTTTAAGTGAAGAACGAAGAGTGAATAATTCATTTGTTTATATTAATACGAACGATTATGAAACTAATTAATATATTATCAGCCGCTGCAGTCGGTTTGCTCGCCTTGGCATCTTGCTCAGACCAGATGAACTACAACGAGTATTATGTCTATGATCGTGATTACATGACCCAGGAATTTGGTCGTGTGGAAGGATTCCTTACCACTGCCTACAACGAGATGGATTATGATTACGGCAATTATTATAGCAAAGCTCTCATGTCATCAGCCACCGACGAAAGTGAGTATGCTTACACGGGCAATAGCATCGAGGATCTTTACAATGGAGCCTTGAGTCCTACCAATCCTCATGCTTCCTTCTGGACCAGTAGTTTGAAGGGCATCGCTTATTGCAATCTATTCCTCGATGAGTTTGCCGACGAGAAGTTTACCAATTATCAGTATAATGATGACTATAAGCAGCAGATGTACAAGTATAAGAATATGCGCTGGGAGGCTCGTTTCCTACGTGCCTATTATTACTTCCGCTTGGTGCGTCAATATAACGGAGCGCCGCTCTACTGCCACAACATCCCTACTGATGAGCTGAATCGCCTTCCTATGACTTCTGCCGACAAGGTCTTTGACTTCATCAAGAACACTTGCGATAGCATCAAGGACAGCATCATCGTAGATTATACCAATTTGGGAGATATGTCGCTTGGTACTGCAGAGACAGGACGTGCCAACCAACTCGCCGTCCTCGCCTTGAAAGCTCGTGCCGCCCTCTATCATGCCAGTCCATTGTTCAATCAGAACAATGATGCCGAGCTTTGGCATCAAGCAGCCCTTGCCACCAAGGAACTCGTTGATTCAGCAGAGAAGCAGGGCAAGGGATTGGCTGCTACCTACGATTGTCTTTGGGCTTCTAACAACTACATAGACAAGAAGGCAACCAAGGAAATACTTTTCTATCGTGCCGTGGCAGAAAGCAATGACTTGGAGAAGGCCAACTTCCCTGTAGGTTTCGAAAATTGTAATGGTGGCAACTGTCCTACCCAAGATCTCGTGGATGCCTACGAGATGCAAGGTACAGGAAAGGGCATCAATGAAGAGGGTAGTGGGTATAACCCAGCGAAGCCATACACGGGTCGCGACCCTCGCTTCGAGCTGACTATCTGTCATAATGAGACCAAGCGTTGGCCTAACTGGGCTACCGACCTCATTTATACCTATCAAGGTGGAGCCAATGCACAACCATTGACAGGTGGTACACCTACGGGTTATTACTTGAAGAAACTCTTGATTGCGGCTACCGATACTCGTCCGGGTACAGCCAACACGATGAAGCACAGTTGGGTCATCTTCCGCATGGGAGAGGCTTACTTGAACTATGCTGAGGCTGTGTTCCAGTACTTCAAGAGTCAAGGCAGAATGGATGCAGCTGATGCTACCAACGAGGAGTTTCCAATATCTGCTCGTGAGCTTGCTAGCAAGACCCGCCTCCGTGTCAAGATGAAGGCAATGCCTACAGGCATGAGCAACGATGACTTTTGGGCGAAGTATCAGAACGAGCGCAGAGTGGAGTTGGCTTTCGAGGGCCATCGTTTCTGGGATGTCCGCCGCTGGAAAGAAGGCAGTAAGTACTTCTCCAAGATTACGGAGATGCACATCACCAAGAACGACGATGGTACTTACACCTATACTCCGAAGACCGTGAACCGTAACTGGGAGGAGAAGTACAACTTCTTCCCAATCCCACAGAGCGACATCATGAAGAACCCTAATCTCGACCAGAGCATTACGGGGTGGAAGTAACTTCCTTGTAATTCCGAACAGAATAGGAATAATTGTAAGATAATAGAATAAGGGCGTGCAGTTGAGGATAACACCTCGCTGTACGCCCTTTTAGCTTCTTATTTGTTATTTCTCATAGTAAATATTCCTTTGTGTAGAGAGGACAGATATGAAATATCTTGCGATTTCTTTGGTAGTTAAGAAATAAAGTTGTAGCTTTGCATTTAATTTATAGTAAATTTTAAAATAGATATGAAATATCCGATAGGCATACAGAGTTTTGACCAAATCATAGAGGATGGTTTTGTATATCTCGACAAAACCGCACTCGTCTATGATTTAGTACATGATGGCAAGATTTACTTCCTGAGTCGCCCACGCCGATTTGGAAAGTCATTGCTCGTATCTACGCTCAAAAGCTATTTCTTAGGAAAAAAGGAGTTGTTCAAGGGGCTTGCCATCGACCACTTGGAAAAGGAATGGAAGCAATACCCTGTGTTCCATCTCGATTTCAATGGCAATAATTTTACCAAACCGGGTGAGCTGGAACTTCGATTAGAAAATTTCGTGGCAACTCAAGAACTCGTATATGGTAAGAGTCCTTTAGCTGATACCTTGGGAAGCCGTTTCGCTTATGTCTTGAAGGCTGCCCATGAGAAGACCGGTCTTCGTTCGGTGGTGCTGATAGATGAGTACGACAAACCGCTGCTGGATGTACTTGATACGCAAATCAAGACAACGATAGATGGGCAGGAATGGCTGTTGGAAGACTGGCATCGCGAGGTTATGAAAGGTTTTTACTCTGTCTTCAAGGCAGCTGATGAAGACTTACGCTTTGTCTTGCTTACGGGGGTTACCAAGTTCTCTCAGGTGAGTGTGTTCAGTGGCTTCAACCAGCCAGACGACATCAGTATGGACGAGCGTTATGAGGCTCTTTGTGGAATCACCAAGGAGGAACTGTATTCTACCTTCGATGAACAAATCAAGGCGATGGCTATGAGATACAAGACTACGGAAGATGGGATGAAATACAAGCTGAAGAGAAAGTTTGATGGCTACCATTTCGGACCGAGCATGATAGACATCTACAATCCATTCAGCGTACTGAATGCCTTGAGTAAGAAAATTTTAAGTGACTATTGGTTCAGTACAGGTACTCCTACATATTTGATTCGTCTGTTGGAACATTTCAATGAGAATATGAACGAGATAGTAGGAAAGTATTATCCAAGAGAGGAATTTATAGATTACAAGGCGGACAAGGAAGCTCCATTGCCTATGATTTACCAAAGTGGTTATCTCACCATCAAGGATTGGAATATGGAATTAGACTCTTATCTTTTGGATTTTCCGAATGATGAGGTGAAGCGAGGATTTGTAACCATGTTGGCTGCCAATTATTTCAAGAGCAAGAGTGTAACATCATCTTGGGTGATGCAGGTGGTGAGTATTATGGAGAAGGGGGATTGCGATCAGTTGGAAAATCTGCTTACTTCTTTTTTCGCCAGCATCCCATATAGCCAGCGTCGCAAGGACAACGAGCGAGAGAAGGAACGTTATTTCCAATATACCTTCTATCTGATACTTCGGATGATAAGCTGCTTTACTGTTTTCATCGAGAAAGAGCAGAGCGAGGGGAGAGTGGATTGTGTCGTAGAGACTCCGAAGTATGTATATATCTTCGAGTTTAAGCGTGATGGTTCGGCTGAAGATGCCTTGGAGCAAATTAAGCAAAAAGGTTATGCCCGAGAATATGCAACTGATGCAAGAGCTGTCTATCCGATAGGTTGCAGTTTCTCATCGGAGACAGGTACGATAGATGATTGGAAACTGGGTAAGGTGTAAGCTAATTTTAAATGAGCTATTGAGATAATAATCGTTAGCGACTGCAGTGACTGCAGTGACTAACGATTATTTTTTTTGTCATATTGTTTTATAGCATAATCGTATTGTTTTTTCTTTCCAAATAGTGGTTTACGAATGAAAAACACGTGGTTCGGACAATTCTCCCAAACGAATATCTTGAAAATCAATTACTTTTGCCATCGAAAACAAGATTGAACAATCTCTTGTGAAAACGAATAACAAAATATTAATAATAACAATTTTAAAACAACTAACGATTATGAAGAAGCAATTTTTACTCCTCGTGGCTCTCGTAGCCTCAGTGTTCACCACAGCTAACGCTCAGGTAGAGTATGGTAACGTAACGACTCCTTTGACAGGTGCCAAGACATGGGACTTCTCTAACTTCCCAGGTTTGGAGGATGGCAATGTAAGTGATGCTTGCACCATCGACAATCTCTATTTCGGCGTATCAGGCGATACACCTATGTATTATGTGGCAGCCAATCAAAGAATCAGCTTGCCATTTTCTGCCAACCAAACTTGGTTGGGCGATGATGCCACTGATTGCGTGTTGAGCTTTAAAATTCCTGCTGGCGAGGGTACTATTACCATCAATGGCAAGGGTGCAGCCTACAAGCGTCCTGGTATTGTATATGTTGGTAAGAAAGATTTCCGTGAAGAGGGTGATTCTATTATTAATGTGGTACAGGATTATAAGTATCATGTCAATGTTTCTGAGCCAACATCTGTTTATTTCGTAGCTGAAAATGCCAAGGTGGGCAAGACTCCAGCCAAAGGGCAAGGTTTGTTTGTCTATAAGATAACATGGACACCTGGTTCTACTACAGGCATTAGCCAGATTGTAGAGAAAACCAAGAATGACGGTGCTTATTATAATCTACAGGGCATGCGTATCACTGCTCCAAAGAAAGGCATCTACATTCGCAACGGAAAGAAGGTAGTTGTTGAATAAAATATTTTCTGACAGTAAAAGACATAAGCAAATAGGTTCTAAAAAAAATGTTTTGTAGGTTTAGTTAATCATAATATAAAAGGTAAGGATTGTAGGTAAAAAAAGAGGAGTTTGCGGAGCTGTTCAAGCTACTCGTAAACTCTTCTTTATTTTAAAAGGATAACTAAAAACACAAGAAAATTGTAATCATAACTAACAATACTAATAACAATGAAGAAAAGATTTCTCTATGCAGCTTTGCTCATGGCAGGATTGATGCCGATGCAGCAGATGCATGCCCAACGTCTGCAGCAGAAGTTGGGACGTGGTGTAGTGGCGGTGCAACGCTCAAACGACGTACTCATCTCTTGGCGCAAACTCGCCCAGGAGGGGGACAGCGTGAAGTACAACATTTATACGCGTGCAGCTGGTTCGGGTGAATATACCAAGCTCACCGACGAGCCGATTTCCAAGACCAACTATTTGACTTCTACCTCCTCTCTCCCTTACAACACGGAGATTGCGGTGACCACCGTGATAGATGGCAAGGAGAGCGAGAAAAGTATTCCATGGCTGTTCAAACAACATTCGAACGCCAACGTGTTCATGGACATCAACTTCGAGACCAAACTCCTCGACCCTAACAATTATAAATGCAAATATGTCTGGCCAGCCGACATGGATGGCGATGGCGAGATAGACACTTACATCGTGGACCGTCTTTATTGCGGGCAGGGCGCATCCACTGGTGATGATGACGAAGACGATGATTCTTCTACAACGACCACTGGTTCCACCCAAGCCACCAAACACATGCTCCAGGCTTATCGCCAAGATGGTACTTGCCTCTGGACGGTGGATATGGGACCTAATGTCAACATCGACGCAGGACAGAACGATATGGTGACCGTCTATGACATCGACTGTGACGGCAAGTGCGAGGTGATGATCAAGAGTTCGGATGGTACTCGCTTCTGGGATAAGGAGAAGGAAACCTGGGGACTCTATGCCATGCACAGCGAGAATCCTGATGTGGACGGTGATGGTATGATAGACTATGCTGCCAATGACAATACCACCCGAAATCCTCCTTTCTATATTTCCGTCATCGACGGTTTGACGGGTGCGGAGAAATATAGCGCTGAGTTGAAATACGACGAGGTGACTGATGGAATGGACACCTATACCCGAGACAATCGTTCGCTCTATATGAACCAGAAGGGTTACTACCAGATGGGCGGTCACTTCGCTGTGACCTATGATGATGGTATCCATCCTTCGCTCTTTATGGAGTGCTTGGATCGTCAGCGTGATGAGTCTCCTGCACCAGGACACCACAACTATGTCTTCGCTTTCGGGTTCGACTGGGTGAATGGTAAGCCAACCAATTTCCACCATTACTATACCTGGAGTCGCAACGACAAGAAACCTTGGCCAGCTGAGTTCCATCAGTTGCGTGTAGCTGATGTGGATGGCGATGGCATCGACGAGATGCTGCAAGGTGGTTATGCCGTCAACTCCAAGGGAATGGTTTATTCCGCAGGTATCGACCATGGTGACCGTTACTTCGTCACCGACATCGACCCAACTCGTCCGGGCATGGAGACCTTCGCCATCCAGCAAGCCAACTTGATAGGTCAGTTCCTCTACGATTCTTCCAACGGCAAGCACATCAAGGAGTGGTATCTCTCTTCGGTATATGACGTGGGAAGAGGCGCCGCCTTCGACATCGACCCAGACCATCTCGGTTTGGAGCTTTGGAGTTATGCGGGACAGCATCCTTGGACGGCACAAGGCAAGTTGATGGAAAATGCTAGCAGAGGCGACATCACAGATGGTATCTGGTGGGATGGCGACCTGGGCAGGGAGCAAATCTCACAGAACGGTGGCAGCGGCTATAATTCTAGTCTTTATATCGCCAAGACGACCGTGAACGGAAGCAAGCACCTCAACGACCTCTTCCGTCAGCAATACAAGCGAAATGATGGAACGATAGGCACCGTGCGTGGTGGAGCTGGTACTCGACCTGCCTTCTGTGGCGATATCAAGGGCGACTGGCGAGAGGAAATCATCCTGATGAAGCAGGATGCCAATTCTTCCACAGGTATCATCGGCTACAGTACCAATATACCTACCGATTATTCGATGTACACCTTGCTCGAAGACCCTCATTATCGTCTCGACTGCACTACTCGTGGATACTATCAGACACCAAACACCAGTTTCTATCTCGGTTATGACATGAAGGATGCTCCATTGCCTCCGTTCATGCAAGCTGACCTCAGATACAAGGATGGTAGCGTCTTGGGACAAGGGGCTTCTGGCTTTACCAACTATGACCAGACCACAGCCGTCAATTACCAAGATGGCAAGAGCGTTATCTTCGATATCAGTGGCGACAACTCCAAGACCATCGGTGTCAATGGTGAGGTGAAGCCATCTGCCATGTATGTGATGGCACCGAAGAACCACGATTATACATTCGGTGGAACTGGCAAGTTGACAGGCGATATGTCGCTTTACAAGTCTATGCAGGGCAAGGCAACCTTCAATATGGATTTCGATTTCAAGGGTAACACCGTGGTGAGCGAGGGCGAACTCGATGTGAATGGCAAGATAACTGGAAAGGTGCTACTGAAGGCGAATGGTACCTTGGGTGGCAATGCCGTACTCAATGGCGGCATCTATTTCGAGGGGTCTCACAATTATGCAGGTTGCCGGTTGGCTCCAGGAGCTGGCGTCGGTGCCACAGGCGAGGACAGATTTGGTACCATCACCATCAACCAAGACGTGGTGTTGCCAGGACAAGTCTATGTGGAACTGGATGCAGACTTGGAGGCTGGCAAACAGGATAAGTTGATGGTGAACGGCAACTTGACCTTGAAGGGCAAGAATACGTTTACGGTGGATGGTATTGCAGCAAAATCTACAGGTAAGTTGGTTCTGGTGGAATGTACAGGCGAATTGACCGCCGACCCTGCCCAAGTGGATGTGCTTGGATTGGACGGCAAGAACTGGACGGTAACCTTAGAGGGCAAGAAACTCATGCTGTCTATCGACAAGACTCGCGATGCTGCGCAGAATGTGATATGGACTGGTAGCGAGGGCGATGCTTGGAATTATAAGGAGAAGAACTTCAAACTCAATGGCAATGCAACGGCATTCGTGACCGATGACGAGATTCTCTTTGACAATTCCGCCGCTCAACGTGATGTCACCATCAGCCAGAACTTGGAGACCAAGGGATTGCTCTTCGATTTCAATACAGGTAGTTATACTTTGTCGGGCGACGGTAGCATCGGAGGCGATGGTTATCTCACGAAGAAAGGCAAGGGCGAGTTGAACATCGGGTTGAACGAGAACAGCTTTACGGGACCTGTAGATTTGCAAGAAGGACATGTTACGGTGAAGAACCTTGCCAATGGCGGTGTGGCAAGCTCTTTGGGAGCAGCTTCTGCCGAGGAAGGCAATCTGAAGTTGGGAAACGTCAAGCTATCTGTCTTGGACGACAACTGTGCCACCGACCGCATCATGACACTCACCGGCGACTCTACTGAAATCGACGTGAAGGGATCTATGGCTATTACCGCTGACATCAAGGGTGCCAACTCAGTTCTTGTAAAGAGTGGCGCTGGTCAGCTCAACTTGACTTACAAGGCTCCTTACAGTTACAAGGAGACCGTAGTGAAGGAAGGCGTGCTCAGCCAGGGTAACTATCTCACCTATTTCGGTGCCAAGAATTCCAAGATGACTTTGGCTGGAGGAAAAGTGAAGTTGATAGAGAACCGAAATTCGAAATCTACTCCAGCCTATACTTATCCTACCGAGGTAGTGGAGGGTACTGAGAGTGGCATCTTGGGTTCTTTCCGCAGCAACATACAAGGTACTTTCACCGGCAAGGGTACGTTGGTGCTCTATGGTGGAGGCGATCGCTGCGCAGTACATAGCGACTTCTCCCAGTTCGAAGGTACACTGAAGTTGCAGTCAGCCAACTCTATGTGGCGTGAGACCGTAAAGGACATGCCTTTGACCGATGTGGTGATAGATGCCAAAATCATGTTGGTGAACATCAACAACAAGTATGCTTGGAATACCAGTGTGGCTCGTACTTTGGGCTCGCTTGCCTCACCTTATGCTGATGCTAAGTTGGGTGCTGGCATTTGGACGATAGGTGCCAACGGACACGATGCAGTGTTCAATGGTCAGCTGGTTACTGGTAGCACCGTGACGAAGATAGGATCAGGTACTTGGACATTGAACAGCGCCAAGAACACCTCCAGCATCGCTGTGAACGAAGGTAAGGTAATTCTCTTCTCGGGTACTGAAGGCAGCGTGAGCGTAGCCAAGGATGCCATGTTGGCATTTGGCGATGGAGCGACGAAGTGCAGTTCGCCAAAGATTGGTAACGACTTGGTGGTAAATGGTGGAAAGGTTACGTTCAATGTGGATGTTTATCGCAACGACCAAATCACTTCAGTTAAGAATGTCGTCCTCGACCATGCCATTATCTCAGTGAATACCATCAATGGCAAGACTCTTGCCGAGGGTGATGAGATTACGCTTTTCAAGGACTTTGAGTCTATATCGGGTACTTATACCATCGAGAGCGATGACTATGTATTCGATGATACCGACTTCTTGACATCTGGCAAACTTCGTGTGAAGAGTACTGCCACTGGCATTGATGGCGTAACTGTAGGTGCGCAAGGCGATGTAGAGGCACAGTATGATTTGCAAGGACGCAAGTATGACAAGAACGCTAAGTTGAATGGTGTGAGCATCCAACAGCGTCAGAATGACGGAAAGACTTGGATGCGGAAAGTGATGCAGAAGTAACAAAATGTATTTTATCTTATAAGAATAAGTTTTTTATCCTATAAGAAAAAGTATTGATAATTAAGAGAAAGTTCCATTCCGTGACACGGAACGGCCGTTCGCAGTCACGGAATGTGCGTTCCGTGTCTTGGAATGTACATTCCGTGTCTTGGAACGGAACTTTCTTTTAGTATAAAAAACAAATGCAATTAGTCTCAAATACTATTTCTCTTAACCTTGTTGACATCTTTTATATATAAGTGAATATCTTCTATTGTATAGATTGGCATTTTTTCCTTAAAAAGTTGCGTAAATTATCAGAATTTATTAATTTTGCGCTGTAAAGTAAAAGTTATTAATACCTAATAAAAAAGAAACAGTTCAAATGATGAGAAAATATATCGTATCTATATTGATTTTGTTGTTTGGCATAGGTCAAGCGTTGGCGCAGCAGATGGTGAGCAGAATACTTTCTGCTCAGAATGGTTTGTCGAGCAACCAAGTGTATGATATTCTGCAAGACAAACGTGGATATATGTGGTTTGCCACCTCCAATGGATTGTCTCGCTATGATGGCTATGCATTCTTGAATTATGGCATGCTCAATGGTATTGCCATGCAACAGGTGCAGGCTACCTTGGGACATATCTATTACGATGCCCAGAACGAATTGATATGGATTCGTTCCTCTCTTTCCTATACCTCTTGCTATAATCTCAAACTAGCCAACTTCATCGACTATACAGGTCGCAACGACTATATGCGCAACTATGGCAGCATGGTGCGTGACGGAGGAGACGTATGGCTTTATGATGAGAAGGAAGGCATTCGCCATATTGCCTATCGCCAGGGACGATTCGAGTGCATGGACTATACCTTGCAGAAGGGTGCTCCTTTTGTTCGAGACATCCATCATGTCCTGATAGATGCGAATCATCATGCTTGGGCGATGAGCAAGATGGGACTGTATTATGAGGAGGCTGGCAAATGGACCTGCAAGGTGAAAGGAGATGTTACGAAAGGACAACTGGTGGGCAATCAAATGGTGTTTATGGATGCTCGTGGCTTAATCTATCTCTTCGATAAAAATGGCAAGATGCTGACCAAGCGTAGTCTAGCCTCCCACAACGAATTGCAGGGAAAGGCTGAGGCTTCCTTGGGGTGGAACAACCAATGGGTATTGTTTATGGACAAGAATGCCTATACCATCAATCTTATGACTTGGGAAGTGGCAAGACCCGCTGATTTCCAATTGGGCAAGAAGGTAAGATTGTTGGAGTCCTATCAAGGTAATGATTTCGTCTCTACCCAGGATGGCGACTTGATGGTCTTCTCTTCGCAAGGATATTATCGCCGCATCAATTTGTTGGAAGGCGTGAAAGGACTCGACAATCGTTTTCGCAAATACAATATATTCCCTCTAAGTCAAACTCGTTTTGCCATCGCTACTTATGGCAATGGTGCTTTTATCTACGATTTGAACAAGGGCATCTTGGAACACTATCAGGCGGATGACGAGCACCCTCTCTTGACTTCCAATTTCTTGACCGGGGTGGCGATGGATAGGAACGGTTGCCTTTGGTTCTGTCAGGACGAGGGGGGCGTGGTATGTATCTCCAAGTCGTTTAATACATTCATGAACTACATCTACCCTGTAGCTGGGGCGCAGTTGGGCGGCAATGCCAACTCAGTGTCTCGTGTGCTGTATGAAGCGCAAGGGAAGGTACAGCTGATTTGTAAGAACAAAACCCGATATTTGCTTCAGGATGCCGACATGCGCTTGGGAGCTAAGGAGACTATCTCACATGGCATCTATGCTACCTTCAAAGACAGCAAGGGACATTTCTGGGAAGGCCTGCGTAGCGGAGGCTTGTTTGTGGATGGCAAACAGTGCTTTGAGGCTGGTAAGGAAAATGATGTCACCATCAACGACGTATATAGTATCGTGGAGGATAAGATGGGCAGAATTTGGTTGGGTACGATTCGTGCCTCTACCGATGGAGGTTTGCTGTTGACTCGTTATGAAAACGGAAAACCGTTGCATATCAAAAGATTTTTGGCGCAGACAACCCGAGAGGGAAGTGTACATTATCTGTCGATGGACGAGAAGGGTATCCTGTGGATTGCCACCAGTGATGGATTGTACTGCGTGGATACAAAGGAGAAGAACATCACCGAAAAGTCGTTCCGTCAATTTAGTTTGGCAAACGGCAAGTTGCCTTTCAATGCCTTGCTGACTGTAAGATGTGCTACGAATGGACAGATTTGGGTGGGTGGTCTTGGTGTTGGTTTGCTTCGCTGCCAGTATGATGCCAAGAAGGATCAGATGACTTATACGCAATTTACTACCGACAACGGACTGGGTAGCAACAATGTATATAGCATCATGGAAGACCCATCGGGCAATATTTGGGCAGGCACGGAGAGTGGACTGGCACGTGTGGATGTACGCACTGGGAGAATCGACAATAATAGTGTGAATGATGATATTCAGAGCAATGCTTACCAGGAGAATAGTGCATTGAGACTGTCGGATGGCAGGATGCTCTTTGGTACCAACAATGGTATGGTGGTGGTAAATCCTTATCAGGCTGCCCTCGCCCGTGTGCAGACGGCTGTCGTGCCAACCATCACCGACGTCTTGGTGGATGGCGAGTCCATTTTCAAGATGCAGCAATTTGATGGAGCGCCAAGTGTGCTGGAAAGTATGAAGTTCAAGTACGACCAGAATTCCATCACCCTGTCTTTTTCCAACTTCGATTATGCTGAGACAGAAGCCTCTGTCTATCAATATTATTTGGAAGGTGTGGATAAGGAATGGAATGCGGTGACCAACAAGAATTCGGTGAGCTATAATGCGCTGCCACCTGGCGACTACGTGTTCCATCTTCGTTCGATGGGACGTGGCAATCAGTGGTCGAAGGAGCGCACGCTGAAGATTCATATCTGCGAACCTTGGTACAATATGTGGTATTCCTGGCTGGTGTATCTCTTGGTAGTCGGCATCGTCGGTTACTATGTAATCCGCAACCGTAAGGAGAAGTTCCAATTAAATCAAAGAATGAAGATGGAGAAGCAGGTCAACGACTTCCGCATCAACTTCTTCACTCATGTAACCCATGAGTTCCGCACGCCATTGGCCATCATCCAGAGTGCGGTAGGCAAGATCTTCGATGAGCAGACGGGCTCGGTGTCTCGTGCTTCCGTGCAGACGGCTGTTAGAGGAACCAAGCGATTGTCAAGACTGGTTACCCAGTTGATGGAATTCCGTAAAATTAGCTCCGATGGCTTGCGCCTACAGGTGTTGGCGGGTGTTGACATCATTGGTTTCGTGCGCAACATCTACCAAGACTTCTGGTATGCGGCGAAACAGAAGGACATCGTGATGAACTATCAGATATTCGAGAAGAAATACGAGATGACGTGCGACCGCCACATTATCGAGACCGTGGTCTATAACCTCCTCTCCAATGCCGTGAAATATACCCCGGCTAGGGGCGAAGTAAACATCAAGATGGAGGCGGACGATGCGCAAGATGTGCTTCGCATCATCGTATCGGATAGTGGAGCGGGCATCTCGGAGGAACAGCAGAAGAGTCTTTTCCAACCCTTCATGCACGGCTATGTATCGCAGGGCGGCATGGGCATCGGACTCTATGTGGCGAAGATGATGGCTGAGACGCATCATGGTTCGCTCATCTATCGCAAGTCGGAGAAGCTGGGCGGTGCGGAGTTTGTCTTCAGCATTCCTTTGAGCGACGATTGCTATACTTCCGAGGAATATCTTGATACCATGGCGCTTGCCGACAACAGTGTGAATGAGAAGGAGCAGCAGGTGGAAAACGTGAAGGAGATGTTGCCTGAGGCATTGAACAATGTAACGGTGGCTGTGATAGAGGACGACCCTGATATGCTCGACCAGATACGTTCGGAGCTTGCCGTCTTTTTCAAGGTGGTAACTTATAGTAACGGCAAGCAAGGTTTGGAGGGGGTGATGGCAGACAAGCCTGCCCTCTTGGTTTGCGATGTGATGCTGCCTGATATGAATGGCTACGATATCGTGAAGAAACTGAAGAGCGAGCCTGAGGGGTATGCGCTGCCTGTCATCATGCTCACGGCGTTGAACGACGAGAAGCATCAAATCAAGGGCTACAAGGCTGGAGCCGACGACTATATGGTGAAGCCATGCAACTTCAATCTCTTGGTGGCAAGAATTATCCAGTTGATTACCTGGTCGCAGAATTTGCCAAAGTCATCAGGTGCTTCGGAGAATGGAGCGACAACAACTAAAACGAAATCTTTGGAAACGCCAAAGGCGAAGATAGTAGAGGGTGTCGTGGATAAGAACACCATCAAGAACTTCGAGACGTATGTGAGCCAGCATCTCACTGATCCATCCTTCACGGTCGATGCTTTGGCGGAGATGATGCACATGGGGCGTACCAAACTCTATGGCAAAATCAAGGAGTTGACCGGTGAGACACCGAATAAGTACATCATGCGTCAGCGCATGAAGATGGCTTCTGAGATGTTGCTCACAGGCGAATATACGGTATCGGATGTCTGCTACAAGGTAGGTCTGGAGGATGTGTCTTACTTCAACAAGTGCTTCAAGAGCTACTATGGCGTATCGCCAAGCAAGTATGGCAAGTAGTACAAAAAGCTTTTACGGATATATCAAGTAGAACAAAAAACTCACGATTGGGATGATAAGCCATCGTGAGCTTTTTGTTTATCTGTTAATTTTGCATCAGAAACATGGGGAAATGACAATCAAATAAAAAAATAAAAGACAATGAAGAAAATCTTAACGTTTTTCATGTTGATGCTTGGATTGGTGGTCCAGGCATCGCCTACGGATTATAATGTAAAGGACTTTGGTGCGAAGGGCGATGGCAAGACGCTCGACCACCAAGCCATCAATGCTGCCATTGATACTTGTGTGGCGCATGGCGGTGGCAGGGTGGTGCTTCCTGCTGGCACTTATCTCTGTGGTAGCATCAGACTAAAAAGTCATGTGGAGCTTCATATCTCCGCTGGTGCGAAAATCCTCGCAGCCCCTGCCTCAATGAAGGCATACGACGAGGCAGAGGAGTGGGTTGGACCTGCTTACCAAGATGGCGGACATACTTATTTCCAGAACAGTCTGATTTATGCCATTGGTCAAGAACATGTTTCTATCACGGGACGTGGCATGATAGATGGCCAGGGATTGACCAAGAAGGATACTGAGAAGGCTGGTGTAGTGAATGGTGGTAACATCGGCACAGGGGATAAGGCAATCGCCTTGAAGCTTTGTCGTAATATCTTGATTCGTGATGTCACCATCTATCGTGGTGGTCACTTCGGTATCATCTTGACGGGATGTGAACTCGGAACGGTGGATAACGTGACTATCGATACCAACCGTGATGGCTTCGACATCGACTGCTGCAAGTATCTCTCGATTTCCAACTGTAAGATTAACACCCCTCGTGACGATGCCTTGGTGCTGAAAAGTTCTTATGCGCTGAAGAA
>DHMR01000061.1 GCA_002405875.1 bacterium UBA4637 | reverse complement strand
GAGTCCCGTTTTCCGCTCTTTTTCTTTAGATTTTTAAAAAGAGAGAAACATACCACACTATGAATTTATATATAAGATATTTTGACAAGGAGACGTTTGTTTCTTCTGTCGATGAAGCAATCGCTTTTTTAAATGGTATTCCTGAAATTGGGATGAACCCAGAGCTTGAGGCTGATATTCGTGATTATGCCGCAAGTGACGTTTGTTATCCTAAGCGATACAAGGTTCGCCCGAGAGTCTATTTTATCATTATTAAAACTGCTGCGGCATGTATGCAGGACTTCAAGGACAAAAAGGCTTTGCGCCCGGTCGTATCTTCGGAAAGTCAAGAGGGTACGCCTAGCACTCTCAGTCGATTGACAGAAGAAATGCCAGGGTGGTATGAGGGAAGTTTGGACTTTAAGCGAGTGGTTTTGGTGCCTGCGACGGGAAAGCATGAATATCGTGATACCCATTTTGTGGCTAACGTAAAGGCTACTTCTGGCTTGGATTGCTATAATCGAATCGTTGAGCATTTGCGTACGCGTGTCGATTCGCGCAGTCAGTTCCCATCTGCTAAAGGTAAAAACTTCCATTATCAATATTTAGGAATGTGGAAATAATGTATCGTATTTGAGATTATGAATAAGGTTATGTTAATCGGTAATGTCGGTAAGGATCCAGATGTCCGTTATTATGATGCCGACCAAGCTGTTGCTCAAGTTTCCCTGGCAACAACGGAAAAAGGGTATGTCTTGGCAAATGGTACGCAAGTACCAGATCATACAGATTGGCATAACTTGATCTTTTATCGTTCTCTTGCGAAAATTGTAGAACGATATGTTCGCAAAGGAGACAAACTTTACGTTGAGGGCAAGGTGAGATACCGAGTCTATGATGATAAACAAGGAAAACGTCACTATGTTACTGAAATCTATGTCGATAACATGGAGATGCTTACACCTAAGAATTATAAGCAACCTGCGGGAGAAAGCCAGTCTACTGCTAGTGCTCAGTCTTTAGGAGAGAGGACTCAGAACTCGAGTGCCTCAGGTTCATCTTTGTCTTCTTCTGCCTCAAATCCGAAGGATGATAGTTTACCATTTTAATATTATATCAATTGGATTTCTCTATTATAAGTGATGCTCTTGGCGATGTTTCATTACATTCGCCTTCTGTAGGAGTTGTAATTGCTGCTTTCTTGGCTGCAATTTTGCTTTTAGTGTCAGCGTTTGCTAGTGGTTCGGAGATTGCTTTCTTCAGTCTTTCTCCTACCGATGTCGATGAATTGGAAGATGAAAAAACTTCCACCGACAAGAATATTCGAATGTTACGTGATGATTCGGAACGTACACTTGCGACCATTCTCATTACGAATAATTTTGTGAATGTAACCATCATTATGCTCTTGAATTATGTCTTTGCAGGCATTGTGGTGTTTGGTCCAAAGGCATACTGGTTGCAATTTCTTATTATTACAGTCCTCCTTACATTCTTGCTCCTTCTTTTTGGTGAAATTATGCCAAAGGTATATAGTCGGAAGAACCCATTACAGTTCTGTCGCCGTTTTGTAGGGGGAATACTTTTTGTTCGAAAGCTATTCTGGCCTTTGGAGAATGTACTGCTGAAGAGCGGAATGCTCGCCGAGAAAGTTGTTAAGAAAGAAAATCACGTCTTGAGTGTGGACGACTTGGAACAAGCTTTGGAACTAACGGATAAGGATGATATCAAGGATGAGCAAAGTATGCTGAAAGGCATCATTCGTTTTGGTGATGAAACAGCTAAAGAGGTGATGACGAGTCGCCAAAATGTGGTCGACTTGGATATTCAAAGTACTTATCCTGAAGTTCTGAAATGTATTGTAGAGAATAATTATAGTCGAATCCCTGTTTATCAAGATAATACGGATAACATTCGTGGTATTCTCTATATCAAGGATTTGCTTCCTCATCTTGGCAAACCGGCTACATTTAGGTGGCAAAGTCTCATCCGTCCGCCTTATTTTGTTCCTGAAACAAAGAAAATCGATGATCTTCTGCGTGAGTTCCAGGAAAACAAGGTACATATCGCTATAGTTGTGGATGAGTTCGGCGGTACTAGTGGTATTGTGACGCTGGAGGATATCTTGGAGGAAATTGTTGGTGAAATAAATGATGAGTATGACGAAGAGGAGAAATATTACTCCAAATTGAATTATAATACATTTATTTTCGAAGGTAAGACTTTGCTTACAGACTTCTGTAAGATATTGGATGTGGATGATGATGAATTCGAAGATGTAGAGGGTGATGCTGATACGTTGGCGGGTTTGTTGTTGGAACTTAAAGGAGATTTCCCTAGTATCCATGAAAAGATTGAGTATAAAAATTATACGTTTGAAGTCATGGGGGTAGAAGAAAGAAGAATTAGCAAGATCAAAGTTACTGTACATCCTCAAACGAAAGAAGAGAAGTGATCTTATTATAGATATTGGAGAGCTAAGATAATCTTAATCTTGGCTCTCTTTTTTTGTTGTCTCATTTTTTTTTATTAATTTTGTCCCCAAAATGAAAATAATATGGCTTTAGTAAATGTAAGAGAAGTATACCCGGGTGTAACCTTGGGATTGTGGCAGATAGAAGAGTCGGTGGATGCTTTTTTTAAAAGGTATCCATGGACGCAAAAATATCGGGGGGATTTGGCTCGGCGGTATACTAATGACGTTAGACGTCTGGAGTTCTTGGCAACTCGTGTCTTGCTGTGCGATATTTTGCTCAGTAGAGGCCTTTCGAAGCGCAAGATCTCAGACTTGGGAGAAATCAGCTATGATCTTAATGGAAAACCTTTGTTTAAGGGTTATCAGATTAGTATATCTCATACGAAGGGTTATGCGGCTATGATCTTGTCAAAAGATAAAAGGGTAGGTGTAGATATTGAGTATCTGGATAATAGGGTGCAGCGTGTCGCTTCTAAATTCTTGCGAAAAGACGAAAAGGCTGCAGATTTAGACTCCTTGCTTGTTCATTGGTGTGGCAAGGAAACAGTGTATAAATTGTTTTCTGAAGAAAAGTTACAGTTTAAGGAAATGAGGGTCGCTCCATTTGATACGATGTCTGACTGGTCATGCGAAATCATGGACTTGAAATCGAAGTGCAAGGTGCTTGTTGATTTTGAGTTAACAATGGATTTTGTTTTGACCTATGCTGCTTTGTGATAGAGTGTATGGTAAGGTTTTAATGAATGTAGGATGTAAGAATGAAAACTGCTATATATAGAGTCTTGTTTTGGGGTGCTTCGCTGTCGTGTTTTGCTGGAAGCATGGCTGCCAAAGGAAACGCATATAGATTTTTGTCGGACCAGGAGGCACGCAAGAGCTGGCGCTTGGTTAAAGAATTTGAACAGAAATCTTTTCCGAAGTCTGTTCCCCCCGGCAACTATAGTGGTATAACTCATCTGCATGATGATGTCTATGCGGTCGTTAGTGATAAGTCGGATAGCGCATTGTATTTTAATTTTCGAATACAGGTAAATCGGGAAACTGGTGAGTTGAGCCATGTTGAATATTTGGGCTTTTCTGAGTATATTGATTCAAAATACAATAATCCGAGGAGTCAAGAAGCCAATGGGGGAAGAGTGGGGTATGATCATGAAGCTATCGCTAAAGTTTCTGATAGTACTCTTGTTGTCGCAAGTGAAGGGCTTTGTTCCTTGAAAGAGTATCCGATATCCAACTCTGCAGCTATGGGGGGCGATGCTTTGGCTCGCAAAAAGGATTTTTGGGAATGGAAGGCTAATTCTGCTGTTTTTTATCCAAACTATAATTTTGAGTCCTTGGCATTCGATACTCTTCGTCGATACTTGTGGACAATGCCTGAAAGCACTTTGAGGTGCGATGGAGAACCTGCGACTCCTCAAAATGGAAATGCTAACAAGTTGAGATTGTTATGTTTTGATTGGGGAGCAACAGGAAAGCATGGAAAGTTTCATCCTTTACGGGCTGAATATGCTTATCTGATGGACAAACCTTCGACAAAGAAAAAAGCGCAAACTTACGTTATGGGAGTGAGTGAACTATGTGCTTTGCCTGATGGAAAGTTGATGGTGTTGGAACGTGAGGCATTCATCCCCAAAATAAAGATGGGGGCTTTTTGCCGCTGCAAAATTTATGTGGTAGACCCAAGTTCTTTCTCTCCTCTTCCTGTCCTTTCTGCGCCAGATTCATTTGGACAGGGAACTTTAGAAGAAAAGCTGAGTGTTGATTCCTTATATTTAAATAAGGTGTTATTGGCAGAATGGGTTACTAGACTTAGTTTGTTTGATAGATCGTTCGCCAACTATGAAGGTATGTGCCTTGGACCTAAATTGAGAGATGGTTCTCAAGTTGTGATATTGCTTTCTGATTCTCAAAATCAGTATGCAGGAGTGCTCAAAGACTATTTCAAAACAATCGTGATTCGTTAGTATGGCTTCTTAGCCTTGTTGATGGAGTAGGTAAAACATCGTGTCGGGTGGAAAATTCTTGGATGTTTTGGAACGTTGAGAGGGAAGCCTAAAAACAAGAAAAGTGTTAAAAAGAGGCAGCTGTTCTAGAAGTCAAAAACTTTAACCTTTGTTAGCAGTTTGTAAGTTGTTGGTTATTAGCAACTTGTAAAAATGTTACAAAATGGGCCTAAAAAAAAACAAAAAAAAAAGAACAACGTATCGAAAAAATACTTACCTTTGCAGCGTTTTAATAAACAAATGATTGTTTTACAGATTTAAAAAGCAAAGAAAATGAAGAAATTAGTTTTAATGTTCGTAGCTATCGCAGCTATCTCTTTCGCATCTTGTGGTAACAAAACAGCTCAGAACACAGCTTCTGCTGATTCTGACACAACAACAGTAGATACAACTGCTGCTGACACAACTGCTGCTGCTGATACAACAGCTGCTGATTCTGCAAAGTAATTTAGAATTACTTGACGAACGAAAAATGAGAGAAACAACCGCTGGACTTCGGTCTAGCGGCTTTTTCGTTTTTAGCCAGTCTTGCCCGAATGATTAGAGGAGGACTTGGCCTGTTGGCAATCTTTGGAATAATGGTTGCCTCTTCTTTGCTTTCGTATTATAATAGATTCAAATAAGTTTATCTTTTAATTTTATGATAGATTCCTCAGCTTTTCAAGGAAAGAAAGCCGCCTACTATACGCTTGGTTGTAAGCTTAACTTTTCAGAAACTTCCACATTTGGTAAAATGCTCGAAAATATGGGTGTGAGAACAGCCCAAAAAGGAGAAAAAGCGGATATATGTTTGATCAATACATGCTCGGTAACAGAGGTGGCAGACCATAAATGTCGTCAGGCGATACATCGTATGGTACGTGAGAACCCAGGAGCCTTTGTCGTCGTAACGGGCTGTTATGCTCAGTTGGAGTCTGAGAATGTGAGTAAGATTGATGGGGTTGATTTGGTCTTGGGTGCTAATGAGAAGGCGCATTTAATTCAGTATCTTAATGATGCGTGGGCTTTGAAATACAATCTAGAAAAAAAAATTGATTCTTGTGGTCAGGGAGCCTTGCATGAACACCATAGTGTAAGAACCAAGGACATCAAGAGCTTTCAGCCTTCATGCTCTCGTGGCAATCGAACGCGCTACTTCTTGAAAGTTCAAGATGGGTGTAACTACTATTGCACTTATTGTACAATTCCGTTTGCCCGCGGTAACTCTCGTAATCCAAGTATTGCTTCTTTGGTGGAGCAATGCCGACAAGCAGCAGAAGAAGGGGGAAAGGAAATTGTACTGACGGGTGTCAATATTGGTGATTTTGGTCAGACTACTCACGAGAGTTTTTTGGATTTAGTGAAAGCGTTGGATCAAGTTGAAGGTATTCAACGGTACCGCATATCAAGCCTTGAACCAGATCTTTGTGAGGATGCTTTAATTGAATATTGTGCTCATAGTCGGGCTTTTATGCCCCATTTCCATATTCCATTGCAGAGTGGTAGCGATGAAGTGCTCCAATTGATGCATCGTCGATATGATAAGGCGCTGTTTGCCCATAAGGTAAATTTGATAAAGGAAAAAATGCCAGATGCATTCATAGGCGTAGATGTCATGGTTGGATGTAGGGGGGAGACTCCTAAGTGCTTCGAGGAATGTTACCAATTTCTAAAGGAACTCCCTGTTACTCAGTTGCATGTTTTTCCATATTCGGAGCGTCCTGGTACGGCGGCACTCAAGATTCCCTATGTTGTTGGTGACAAGGACAAAAAACTGCGTTCCAAAAGATTGTTGGAATTGAGCGATGAGAAAACTCAGGCTTTTTATGCTAAGTATATAGGTACAGAGGCGGAAGTGCTTTTTGAGAAAGCTTCACGTGGCAAGGCTATGCATGGGTTTACCAAAAATTATATCCGGGTGGAATTGGCTCCCGATATGGCCAAGGAGGAGTTTGACAATCAACTTATTAAAGTACGCCTGGGCGGTTTTAACTACGATAAGTCTGCGCTTAAGGTTGAGGCTTTGTATTGAACTTCAACTTTATAGCAGTAAAAACTTATAATGATATCATGTCATGATGCAATCTTTTTACAATGACTTTAGCTCTTGGATACGCAAACAGTTTCCTGCTTTTCGTGTCCAAAAAATAGCTGTGGACGCAGGCTTTTCATGCCCCAATCGAGATGGCCGTATCTCTAGAGGCGGATGTACCTATTGTGACAATCGTACCTTTAACCCGAGTTATTGCAATCGGAGAAAAACGGTTACGGAGCAATTGGAGGAAGGTAAGACCTTTTTCTCTCGAAAATATCCAGAGATGAAATATCTAGCCTATTTCCAAGCTTACACGAATACCTATGCTTCTTTGCCTCGATTGAGAGAGATGTATGAAGAGGCCTTACAGGTAGAAGATGTGGTGGGGATTGTGATCGGTACACGACCGGATTGTGTGAGTGATGATCTTCTTGATTATTTGGAGGGGCTGAGCAAGAGAACTTTTGTCTTGGTTGAATATGGTATTGAGACGGCTAATGACTTGACATTGAAACGAATCAATCGTGGACATGACTTTGCTTGCAGCCGCCGGGCTGTGGAACGTACTCATGCGCGGGGTATCTTTACGGGTGGGCATATTATTGTAGGTTTGCCTGGTGAGAATGCACAGGAAACTCTGCGTCAAGCTCCTATCATATCGTCACTGCCTCTTGACATCTTGAAGATTCATCAGATGCAAATTATAAAGGGAACTAGACTTGCCGAAGAATATGCCCAACATCCCTTCCATGTCTATACCGTAGATGAATATATAGATGTTATCATTGGCTATATTGCTCGTTTGCGTAAAGATTTGGTGCTGGAAAGGTTTGTCAGCCAGTCTCCAAAAGATTTGTTGATTGCCCCCAAGTGGGGATTGAAAAATTATGAATTTACCAATCTTTTAAACAATAAGTTGAGGGAAATGAGGACGGATTGGTAGGCATTTAGTTAATTATAGCTTGACAGAATGGCAAATATCCTTAAAAAATGAACATAAATCAAAGAATGTTTGCCAATCTTTTTTGATTTCTAATTATTAGTTGTACCTTTGCCGATGTTATGACAAAGGTAGCTATAGTAATATTAAATTGGAATGGACAGAAGATGCTGGCAAAGTATCTTCCTAATGTAATTGAGTATTCTCGTCAAGATGCTGAGATTTGGGTGGCCGACAATTGCTCTTCAGATGAATCTATGCATCTCCTAGAGACGCAGTTCCCGCAGGTTAAAACTATTGTTTTAGAACAGAATTTTGGGTTTGCGGAAGGTTATAATCGTGCTCTGCAACAAATACAGGCTGGCTATTATGTACTGTTGAATAGTGACGTTGAGGTCAGTCATCATTGGCTTACGCCTCTTATCGAATTTATGGATTCTCATCCGCAGGTAGCCGCTTGCCAGCCCAAATTGTTGTCTGCTACCGACAAAGACAATTTTGAGTATGCGGGAGCTTGTGGAGGTTTCATTGACAAATATGGTTATCCTTTTTGCCGCGGGCGAATCTTTGGCACAGTGGAGCAGGATAATGGTCAATATGATTACCAGCAGGAGATTTTATGGGCAACGGGGGCCTGTATGATGATTCGGTCTAAAGACTATTGGGATGCAGAAGGTTTGGATGCTCGTTTCTTTGCGCATAACGAAGAGATTGATCTTTGTTGGCGATTGCGCTTGATGGGACGTAAGATTTATTGTATTCCGGAGAGTGAAGTGTATCATGTGGGTGGAGGTACTCTTCCAAAAGGCAATCCCATGAAAACCTATTTGAATTTCAGAAACAATTTGACGATGCTCTATAAGAATCTGTCTGATCAGGATTTGGACCACGTCATGAGGGTAAGATGGTTCTTGGATTATTTGGCTGCTTTCGAAATGCTCGTTCTTCATCATAATTGGGGAGATTTCAAGGCGGTATTCAAGGCTCGCAGAGATTTTAAGGCTTGGAAGCCCGAGTTTGCGCAAAAACGTGGGAAAATTCAAGCTGTACGTAAGGAGACGATTATCCCCCAAATTTATGATATTTCTATTTTGTGGCAGTATTATGTGAAGGGGATTCGGTTCTTCAAGGATTTGAAACTTAAAAACTAACAATGATATGAAACGATTTCCTGTTTTTTTATGGGCACTTGGTATCTCTTTGGGGATGAGTGCACAAACAACTTTCGAGGTAACGGTCTCTAATGAGACCAAGGCAAAGCGTACCGACGAACCTGTTGTTTTGAATATAAGCAAGTATGGTGATGTCAATAAGGCAGTTGTCATGTTGGATGGAAGGGAAATCCCTTCCCAGTTGGACGATACGAATCGAGACTGTGTCAATGATGAACTTTGCTTCTTGGTTGATTTGGACAAAAAACAAGCTAAGACTTATGTTGTTCAACTTTATCCTAATGGAGAACAAACAGCTTTTCCAGACCGTACATTTGCGGAGCTGGTCTTGCCAAGCAAGAATAAGAAACTCGCCAAGAACCAGCAGGATATTTATCTTCGTAGTATCTCTTTTGACAAGAAAACCAAGGACGTATATCATTATGTACATTCTCACGGAGTTTGTTTTGAGAGTGAACTTGTTGCCTTGCGTGTCTATTTTGACAATCGTCAGACGGTGGATTTGTATGGGAAGATTCACAAGGGACTGGTCATCCGAGACACACAGTTCTATCCGTCTTCGGAACAACTGGCCGCAGGCTCCGGAGATGATTGCTTGTGGGTTGGCAACACTTACGGGCTAGGAGCGCTCCGTGGTTGGGATGGCGCGAAATCTTTATTGTTGGATCATGTGAAATACCAAGAGCAACGTGTGATTTCAGAAGGACCTTTGCGAGCCATCGTCGAGGTCGTGGATAATGGCTGGGTTCCATCTCCAGGATATAAACCAATTAATGCAAAGATACGATACACCATCTATGCGGGGCATCGAGATGTTGATGTGGACGTGACGTTCAATAAGGATGCATCCGATTATCAGTTTTCTACAGGTTTAATCAATGTGAAAGGCTCGTCGGAAATGTCAGACAATAATGGCTTGCGAGGTTGTTATGGTAGTGATTGGCCGACTGGCAAGGATGATGGAAAGCATAAGTTGGAGACCGTTGGTCTTGGCATCAGTGTTCCTAAAGAGTATTTCGTCCAACAAATTCCTGCGAATAAAGATGACTATACTCAGGTCGTAAAACCTGTGGGTGCAAAGTTGGCGTACAAACTTGCTTATACAAGTGCTAACGAAACTTATGGATTTAAAAATGAAAAGGAATGGTATGAATGGTTGAAAGACTGGAAAAAAATGCAGGCAAGTCCTCTGATAGTAAAGGTTGGAAATGTTCAAAAATAGGTTTGCTTAATTCTCCCAAAAATCGAGTTTTTTATTTCTATATTTAGAATAGGTGGCTTTTCGTAAAGGGTGGTTTCTTTTCTATAGAAACCACTCTTTTTTGTTGTTGTTTTGAAGAAAAATCGGATGCAAAGTGAGCAAACGGGATAATAGATGATAAATTTTTGTTTTTTTTAGCTTAAAAAGTTGGTTTTTAAAATATTTTTTAGTATTTTTGCACTCGTATCTGTATAAATGTAGAAAAAACGTGAAGAAATTATATCATATCATTATCATATTGACAGTAGCTTTGCTCTGTTCGGCTTGTGAATACAAATTCAAGCCGAATGAAGACATGTCTGTTGCCCCCTTGGCTGTACAGCGCTATGATCGTTTGGAAAGTCGTTATCTGACGACTGGAGATTTTTCAGCTTTGCAGCAAATGAATACAGATTATCCAATAGAGACTCGTACTTTGATTGAGAAGATTTTGCAATTGGGCACTATAACAGATGCCAATATCAGCAATCGTTTTTTGATGTTTTTCCAAGATTCGACTCTTCAAGCAGTTATTGCTGATGCGGAGGCGGAATATGCCAATATGGAAGATATTAATCAGCAATTGAAGGAATCGTTTGACAGATTGAGCGGTTGGATTCCCGGTTTGAAGCAACCTACATTTTATGCACAGATAGGTGCGCTTGACCAAAGTATCGTGATTGGAGAACATTCCGTGGGCATCTCTCTAGATAAATATATGGGGGCTAATTATCCTCTTTACAAGAAATACTATAGTGCTCAGCAGCGCAGCACGATGTCACGAAACTACATCGTACCTGATTGTTTGACATTTTATTTGCTGAGCATATATCCGATGGCTAATTTTGATAATCGCCCTCAGCTGGATCGTGACTTGCACATGGGAAAGATTATGTGGACGGTCAATAAGGCTATGGGAAAGAAAGTCTTTAATACGCAATACGTGAAGACGATTAATGATTATGTCAAACGTAATCCTAAGGTGACGGTGAAGCAATTGTTGGAAGAGGAGGATTGCTCGCCAATCGAAGCATTACATAAAGATTAAATATGAAGAAATTTACTATTTTTATTGCATCTATCATGATGGCATCGACACTGGATGCAGCGGAAAAACTTGATTTGAAAGCAATCACGTCGGGTGAGTTCGCTGCAACTTATGTTACAGGTATAAATCCGATAGAGGGGACTGATTTGTATGCTTCCATCAGCCATGATGGCAAACAAATCATAAGTTATTCTTTCAAGACGGGTAAACAAGTTAAAGTTCTCTTTGATCTTCAAGAGGCTAATGCTCCTTTCAAGGCAATCGATGGTTATGTGATGAGCCCGGATGGTAAGCAAATGCTTGTTATGACGAAGCGAAAGGCTGTTTATCGTCGTTCTTTTAAAGCAGAGTATTATATTTACAATATTGGCACTAAGTCGCTCAAAAAACTATCCGAAGGAGAAAATCAGCAGGTTGCGACATGGTCTCCTGACTCTAAGCATATAGCTTTTGTCAAAGAAAATAATTTGTATGTTACCGACGGAACGAAGGAAATCCAGATTACTAAGGATGGTAAGTTCAATCAGGTCATTAATGGTATTCCTGATTGGGTCTACGAGGAAGAGTTTAGCTTTAACAGAGCTTTTGCTTGGAATGCGGATGGAAGTTCTATCGGTTGGATTAGATTTGATGAGTCACATGTGAAAACTTATTCGCTTCAACTTTTTGAGGGTGCCAAACCTAAGCGTTCCGAATTCCATGATTATCCAGGTCAATATTCCTATAAGTATCCTAAGGCGGGACAAGATAATTCAAAGGTAAGCTTGTGGAGTTATGACTTGAAAAATGGAAAGGTTGTCAATTTGGATGTACCTTTGGATTCAGACGGATACTATCCGAGAATCAAAACCTCGCCGGATGCCAACAGTTTCATCGTTTACACGATGAATCGCCATCAAGATGACATGCGCCTTTATGCCGTTAACCCATTTACGGGAAAGAGCAAGATGCTTATCAAGGAGAGCGTTCCAAAATTTGTAAAAGAGGAAGTTATTGAGAATAGCATCGTTGGCAAAAAGCATATCTTGCTGCCTAGCGACAGAGATGGATATATGCACCTTTACTTGTATGACATGAATGGAAAATTGATTCGTCAGGTAGAGAAGGGTAAGTATGATGTCACTGATATCTATGGCATGGATGAAAAGACTGGGAACGTCTATTTTCAGGCTGCAAAACTCAGTGCGCATGATCGTCAGGTTTATGTAGCTCATAAGAATGGCAAAGTGGAGTGCTTGACAGATGCAGAGGGGGCTAATGTGGCAAATTTTTCGGGTGATTACCGTTATTTTGTCAATACATGGAGCTCCTATAGTCATCCGCAAGTCTTTACGGTACGAGATAATCGAGGAAAGGTCATCAAACTGTTGGAAGATAATAGTCAGCTCTTGGAGAAAACCAAGAAGTATAACTGGGGTAAACGAGAAACTTTCTCGTTTACAACTTCTGAGGGTGTAAAACTTGATGGCTGGATGGTCAAGCCCCTTGATTTTGATGCCAAGAAAAAGTATCCTGTCATACTTTTCCAGTATTCAGGACCGGGCAATCAGCAGGTGTTAAACTCCTGGAATACGGGTAGCATGGGTCAAGGTGGCGCTTTCGACTATTATTTAGCCCAGGAAGGCTTTATCGTCGTATGCGTGGATGGTCGTGGTACGGGTGCTCGTGGTGTGGATTTTGAGAAGTGTACATACCTTCGTCTTGGCGATTTGGAATCGAAAGACCAGGTAGAGACGGCTCTTTACATGGGAACGCTTCCCTTTGTCGATAAGGACAATATCGGTATCTGGGGCTGGAGCTATGGCGGCTTTAATACATTGATGAGCATGAGCGAAGGGCGTCCGGTGTTCAAGGCTGGTGTGGCGGTTGCTCCTCCTACCTGTTACCGTTATTATGATACTGTATATACTGAACGCTATATGCGTACTCCACAGGAAAATGAGGATGGCTATAAGGTGAATCCGATAGAGCGCGTTGATAAGCAGCATGGAGCCTTGTTGATTTGTCATGGAGTGGCCGACGATAACGTACATCCTCAAAACACATTTGAGTACTCTGAGGCTTTGGTTCAGGCCGACAAGGATTTCAAGGAAGTGTTCTACACGAATCGAAATCATAGTATTTTTGGTGGTAATACACGAAACCATTTGTTGCGCCAAATCACCAATTGGTTCAAGGAGCACATGCAGGAAACCAAGTAATGCTGAATGCTCCCTAACAAAGGTTGATAAGAAAAAAGTAAAAACAATGAAAGCAAAAAAAGGTTTTAACCTTCGTAATGTTTGCGGTGAGAATATCATCGTAGCAGAAGGAGAAGAAAACATAGACTTCAGTAACATTATCAGTATGAATGAGAGTTCTGCTTACCTTTGGAAGAATATTCAGGGAAAAGAGTTCTCTCATGAAGACTTGGCTAAACTCTTGACGGATGAATATGAGGTGGATAAGGAAACGGCTCTTAAGGATGTGAAAACTCTTGCCGGCTTATGGTTGGAGGCGGGCATCATAGAAGTTTCATAAACAAGAGCAATTTTATAAAAATATGAAATAGGCCCTGGGCAGTTCTGAGTGTCAGAAAAGCTCCAGGGCCTATTTTCATATATGGATTTTTGATGTAGACCTCTCTTGTCTTGCTCCTATAGAGCACCAAATACAGGAATCCAAATTCTTCGATAGACTGCTAGTAGATATCTACGAAGAGGAAAGATGCTAGTCCATATCTTTGAATAGATTTTCCATTTCAAACCATCTGTCCTGTCTAGTTTCTTACGTCCCTTTCGGTAAAAGCCAACAACGGATGCCTTTATGTTTTCGATTTCGCACATCTCCACACCTAGATTTCCATCTCCACGCAGAGCCACATGGTTGCCATCTATTTGGATGACACGGTGCAAGACATAGTGAGATGGGCTTGTTTCTGCTAGCACAGGATCGCCGACCTTCACGTCTTTCGCTTTTATCAGTAACGCTTTGTCACGTTTGTCTTCCAAAAACGGTCGCATGGAAACACCTCTTAATTGCAAGGTGACAGTATGACCTTCATCTAGCAACTTGACGATTTCCGGCAGAAGCTGGGCGTTAGCAAATTGCATTTCCACGATTTTAAGTTGTTTCTTGCTTTCTTTCATATCTTATCTTCTTTCAATGGTTTTGAGAAACGAACGTGAAATTTCTGCTATTTTATGATAGGCGATTTAATTTTGGATGGCAATTGTACGATTGCAGACTTCCGCTGCTTCCTTGTTGGGGAGGCAATGAAGAGTGTAAATCTTCCCATTTTCCACCAGTCGGGTTATGGTATTGCAAATGTTGTTAAAGATTTCCTGATCCCATTTCATGCTGGAGCAAGCTGGAAGTAGGGAGGCGAACGCTTCTATAGGAGACAGGAGCTCAACCCAGTTCTCATTTGCTCGATCGATGCGGGTGATGGCTCCTAGCTTGGCTTTTACATTTCTATAACAAGGCGTTTTTCCGCTCCAAGGACTTCCATAGATATAAGCTTCGTTCCCAATCAGACGAATGATGGGATTGTCGTCGTTCATCAGGTCGCACCCTTTCAGGTATCTTAGCCACATGCTGACTTGGGTACTTTTACCTGTACCACTTTTGGCGATAAACGCATATCCGTATCCATTTTGCCTGACAAGTGAAGCATGGATCAGAAGTATATCGATTTTACTTCCGGCAAAGGCAAAAATCAGCATTAAGGCATTGTTGAGACCAAAACTTCTCATGTTGTAATTGCCGTTGAGTGCGCAACGACAATTGTTAAAGTCTTTATTGGTTTGTAACAAACAGCAGTCTGCGCCATTGATGTCTTTGATGATATATTGGTATCCTCCGTTGTCCAACTTGTCTACAATGGTGTCTCCGTTACCCGTGTCAAAGGCTCGGATCCTTTTTCTTTTTTCCTTGGGGTAGGGACGTAGGCTGTCATCCACCATAAGACTAAAAAAAACAGGACCCTCCAAAGCGTTTACTCTGAAGGGTTCGAAAGACGGGAGAAGCCGTATGCTGTTGAATGGAGACTCTTGAAAGCAAATGCTCACATTCTGTTCTGCTATATGGAAGTTATGAGTCGTTGACATTTTTTTCTTATTTTACTCATTTGAAAGCCTGAAACTAGTTTTGCTCTTGCTTTTTAGCTTGACGTTCTTTCTTCAGAGCCTTTTTCTCTTCTTTTTTAGCTTTCTTCTTTTCCTTTTCAGCTTTCTTGGCTTTTGCTTTGTCGAGTTTAGGAGTTTCCTCTACATATTCTTCGGTAGGAGTTACAGCCTGGAAAGCAAACTGGTCTTTGGTGAGATGCTTGATTTGAAAAGGTGGCAGCTCGTTGACTTGCTTTTGGTTGTTTTTCTTCTTTTGGTTGTGTTCGTAACGGGCATGCAACTTGTTCCAGGATTTTTCTATTTTCTTAGGATCAAAACTATATTCCACCATGCATGTACGATGCTCGTCACCAATACTATTGAGATAGTCTCTTAACTGATAAGAATAGTTCTCTCGGCTTATCAGAAACTTATTCTTGCTTGTGAACCAAGCGGAATCCACTTCTTGGATGTCTGTAAAATAGACCGTGGAGTCATTGAATGACGATGCGAAGCCAAAGATATAAGCTTTTTTCACCTCGTTCTTAGCTTGAGCTGAGAATGAAAATAGCAGGGACGCTGCGCAAGATGCTAATGCTAATTTTGATAATTTCATTTCTACCTTTTTATTATACGATAGCCTATTCTCCAAGATAGGATTTCAGCAATTTACTTTTTGTGTTATGTCGGAGTCGGCGTATCGCTTTCTCCTTGATTTGTCGTACTCTCTCACGAGTGAGGTTGTACTTGTCTCCAATTTCTTCTAGGGTCATCTCTGGCATTCCTATTCCAAAGAAAGCCTTGACGACTTTACGCTCTCTGTCGTTGAGAACTTCGAGTGCGCGACCGATTTCTTCTCGTAGTGATTCCTGTACGAGTGCCTTGTCTGCCATAGGGGTATCGTCATTGGACAGCACATCCAATAAACTGTTGTCCTCCCCCTCTTGGAAAGGGGCGTCCATGCTGACATGATGATTGTTGACCTTCATGGCCTCTGCAATTTTCTCCTCAGGAAGGTCGATGCGGTCGGCCATCTCGTCTACGCTTGGACGGCGCTCGTGCTCTTGCTCAAATTTATTGAGCTCACGATTAATCTTATTGACACTCCCCACTTGGTTGAGTGGGAGTCTTACGATACGGCTTTGCTCAGCAATAGCCTGGAGGATACTTTGGCGTATCCACCATACGGCATACGAAATGAACTTGAAGCCACGTGTCTCGTCGAATTTCTCGGCTGCTTTGATGAGTCCAAGGTTACCTTCGTTGATAAGATCAGGAAGACTGAGCCCCTGATTCTGATATTGCTTGGCTACGGAGACCACGAAGCGCAAGTTTGCTTTTGTCAATCTCTCTAATGCCCTGCGATCACCTTTTCTGATTTTTTGCGCCAAATCCACTTCCTCATCGACGGATAGAAGTTCTTCATGCCCAATTTCTTGGAGGTATTTCTCTAATGACGCACTTTCTCGATTGGTAATCGACTTTGAAATTTTTAGTTGTCTCATGGTAGCATAAATTTAAAGTAGTTGCAAAAATACACTTTTTGTCTGAAATAACAAAAAAAATAGTAGATATTTTAGTAAATACCTACTATTTTCTTTCTATTTTATCAAATTTTTGTAGAACCAAGAGCTGTTTAGCTCTACAAATCTTGTTTTTTCTGTCAGTCACTTTTCGAAAATATCTTCTTTTCGAAAAGTGAAAAGTTAATCTTTCTGCAATGGAACGGCGAAGTACGCCTTCTTGCCTGTAGGCCACATGCCCTGGATGTAGAGTACAGGATCCTTGCTTGTTGAGGCTGCCTTCACTGCCTTTTGCAAGTCGTCAAGCGTATTGATGTTGTTGTCGTTGATTCTCTGAATGATGAATCCACGAGAGATGCCGGCATCTTTCAAGGCACCGCTGTTCACCTTGGTTACCTCTACGCCATACTTGATGTTGAGCTGTTCCTTTTGGGCAGCTGTAATCTGGCGGAAGTTACCACCCAATACATCGAGGTCGGCAGTCTTGATGACAGATGTTGTCCCTTGGGCGTTCTTGAGCGTGATGGTCTTGGTGAAGCTCTTCTTGTTGCGCAAGTAAGTGATGGACAATTTGTCACCTGGGCGCTTGCCGTTGAGAATTTCTTGGAGCTCAGCCATCTTGGTCACCTTCTTATTGTCTACCTTGGTGATGACATCGCCTTCTTTCAAACCAGCTGTGGCACCATTGCCGTCTTCGTCTACCTTGGCTACATATACACCCTCGTTGGTCCCGAGGTTCACATCCTTGCCGTCTTCTTTCTGTGAGTTGATGTAGTTGAGTACATCTGAGCCTTGGATGCTGAGCATCACGCGCTGAACGCTACCATATTGCTTCAGGTCGGCTACCACCTTGTTCATAATAGAGGTAGGGATGGCAAATCCATAACCTGCGTATGAACCGGTCTGTGAGTAGAGCATGGCGTTGATGCCTACCAACTCGCCTTGAGTGTTGACTAAGGCACCACCTGAGTTTCCTTGGTTAATGGCTGCATCTGTCTGAATGAAACTCTCTACGCCATTGGCACCGAGTGAACGTGCCTTGGCTGAAATGATACCTGCGGTAACGGTGTTGTTAAGACCGAATGGGTTACCTACGGCGATGACCCATTCCCCCACTTTTACCTTGTCGCTGTCAGCGATAGGAAGGGTAGGGAGGTTCTTGGCATCTACCTTGATGAGTGCCAAGTCTGTTGTCTTGTCGGTACCAATGATACGAGCGGAGAACTCACGGTTGTCGTTCAGGGTGACAGTCAGTTCGTCTGCGCCTTCCACTACGTGGTTGTTGGTGACGATGTAACCATCACTGCTGATGATGACACCCGAACCTGTGGCCTCTCTCTTAGGGGTCTGGACTTTCTGCTTGCGTGTCCCTCCGTTGCCACCATTACCTGGATTGCCGAAGAAGCCGAATGGATCGAAGAAACCTCCGAATGGGTCATCTTGTACATCGACAGTTGTCGTCTTGGAATTCTGGACATATTTAATATGTACGACAGCAGGCAGAGCTTTCTCTGCTGCGTATGTCAGATCTACAGGTTGACCAGGTGCGGCTGCAGTGACTGCTGGAGCTGCATTTACTTTCATAAAGGCACCTGCTGAGAATGCGAGTGAACTGACGCAAAGCAGAGCCATTACATAATTTGTTACTTTTTTCATGTCTATTGATTTTTTTTGTTATTAATTTCAATTTCTGTATTTCCTTGATCAGTGTAAGCGAAAATAGAAAAGATACTGACTTCTTTGTCCGTGATGATTCTTGACAGACTATGTCAATTTTGTCAGTCATTTTTCTTGTCGCTGTTTCTGCTAACCGATTGCAAATATAGGGTCAAAAAATGAAATACTGACAAATAGACATAGTTTTTTATTCCGTTTTAACATTTGAAATTAACACTTTAACGGCTCTTAAACAAGAAATACCCTAAATTTACAAATCTTATATCCTTGAATGGTTTTCGCTAGTTGCGTATATGTAACTAAAAACAGAGTATTGCTAAACGAATGCTAATTGTTCGTATAGCAATACCCCTAAAATTTCGTATAGCAATACCCCTAAAATGACGTCTTGATATGTCTGAAACCACTCATTTACTTCATGAAGACAAAATACACGGCGGCTATCAGGCAGACGAAGGCGGCTAGGTGGTTCCAGTGCAAGCCTTGTCCCTGAAAGAGAATGTTGGCGATTACGGCGAATACTATCAGCGATATGCATTCTTGTATTACCTTGAGTTGTACCAAGGTAAAGGGACCGCCGTTGTCAACGAAACCGATGCGGTTGGCTGGCACTTGGCAGCAATATTCGAAAAACGCGATAGCCCAACTAAAGGCGATGACTCCGATTAAGGGCCAGTTGCTACTAACTCCAGTCTGCTGCAACTTGAGATGCCCATACCATGCGAAAGTCATGAATATGTTGCTCAAAATTAAGAGCCCGATTGTATATATTCCGTTCATTTATTTATATTTATTCTTTTGAAATTTAATTGTGTTCAACAGTTTCTGACAAGCGTCTTCCACTTTCCAAAACTAGGGGATTGGGGATGTATTCCATGCAGAAAAGTAGAAAAAATGCTGGCAAGATGCACAGTAGAAGTGCTAGTGCCTTTGTCTATGATACATATGTTTCCATCTTGTAGCTTGCAAAAGTAAGGCTTTTCTTTTGAATCTCCAAATAAATGTCAAGATAATTGCAAAATAGCCCACTTATTTTCAAACTTGATCGGATAATCCTGTATCTTAACAAGAATGTAATAGTATTTACATGGCGCTGAAATATCATAGCTGTACTTTTGCGGCAGAAAAAGAAAACAACACGTTTTCTTTCGTTAAACTAAAATGTTGAGGCTTATGGAATTGACATGGAATAACGCCAATTATGGCTTGGGTAATAACATAGGGTGGAATCTTCCTCAGTTTGGCTTTCAAAAGTTTGTGTCAGAAACTGCAGAAAGTATCTTTGAGACGATCCATCGCAGTTTTGATTATAAAAGCAAGGCCACGACTCGTGAACTTGTCACATTCTTTGTGTTCTTTGTGTTGATGCAAGGTGTACTGATTCCGACAGAGTCCTATACGACCCTTCATGCCAATATCAGTATGATGGTAGCGGCAGCCTTAACCGACCTGGTGGCTTGTGTGATTCCTGCTGTGGCATTGGTGGTTAGATGGATGAAATAAAAAATCTCCAAACTCTTCTAAGATAGAAAAGCTCGGAGATAATGGGGTGGGTTAGAACAGTTGGGCGAATGCCTCGGCTGTTTTGCCCTCATAGATGTGTACCTCGGTGAGCGGTATGTAGTCGAAGTCCTTAAAGCCAAGGAGCTGAGCGGCCACAAACTGATGGTCGTCGGAGATACAAGCCTCTAACTTCATGTTCCCAATCTCCTTTGGGGAAACTGGGTTCTTACTGATGGCTTCCTCCATATGTTCGGGCTCTGTGGCGAGGATCGTTTCCAGTCGTTTTCCATCCTCAGCCGAATACTCTTTTTCTTTTACCTTTACTACACTGTTGGTTGGCTTGTATATGAGCTTGGATCCCATGCCCAGAAAGCCTTTTTTCACTTGTATGTTATCGAGTGCCATAATCTTGGCACCCATCTCTAGATGATCGATTTTAGCCATATTGCTATTCTACTTTTGTTATATCTATATATAGAACTGTTTTTTGAGATTGGATAAGATGGTGTCATATCTTACCCTTTGCAAAACTATAAGGTGAAACAGACCTTAAGCCATCTCACGACAGAGCCTTGCAGACATGTATGATAAGCTTTTGATTCCCAAAAACTTATTCTTTGTTATAATAAGGTAAGAATATAGCTAACACCGCAGATGCCGCAAGCAAATGACATAATACTTGCTGACGACATCAAAGTGAATTGGGGCAGACTCCTGACGGAGTGTCTCCCATCCACCGAATGAAGCGGATAAGAGGGATGATAAAAATCGGATTTTATGAAAAGGCAATCTACTTGCTGATGGGTTGGCGTGTATGTTGCCCGTAGGTACCAAACGCTCAGGGCGGCTGTTACACACACGATAAGCTATCGTCGAGGCATCCTCTAGTTGTGCAACCGGATTCTCCTGTTTGTGCTCTACTTTCTGCAACTTGTCGGTAGGGGCTTGGGCAGATTCAGAAGCAGCCGATACCTCGCCATGGGCTCCAAAGACCACGGCCATCAGGAAAAGTATGTATAGTACCAACTGTTTCATATCTTCGGCAAAGATAAGAATATTACTTGTAATATGCAAATATTTCGACAATTTATTTTGTTTTATTACTGATTTACCGTATCTTTGTACCCATGAAAAGGTTAATAAGACATTTTGTTACTAGCAGGATTCTCGGTAAGATGTCCATCTTACTGAGTCTTTCTTTACTCCTAGGTGGGTTGTCTTCCTGTAGTGGGGGCGATCAAAATGCCCAGAAAGTGATTCGTAGTACCCAGGACTTAAAGGGGGCGGTTATTGGCGTGCAGCTCGGCACGACAAGTGACGCGCTTGCCTCCAATTTAGAGAAAAATGGGGATGGTACCCAGGTGGAGAGATATACGAAAGGAGCAGATGCTATCCAAGCATTGAGACAAGGCAAGATAGACTGCGTCATCACTGACGAGGCTCCTGCCAAGGCTTTCTTGCGAGTGAATCCTTCGCTCGAGATATTGCCCGAGGAATTTGGCAAGTCGAGCATGGCCATCTGTGTAGCCAAGGATAATGAGAGTTTGCGACATTCCCTGAACTTGGCAATACATGAACTGCAAAGGAACGGAGCGATTGATTCTATCGTCTATCGTCACATGGTGAAACATCAGTCGGTAGCTTATCACTCTCCTCAATCTGGCTTGAAACACCTTGATTCAGAACCGTTGAAATTTGCAACGAATGCCACTTTCGAGCCTTTCGAATACTATCAGGCGGGCAAGATTGTGGGTATTGATGTGGATGTAGCCCATGCCATTGGCGATGTCATCGGCAGAAAGGTGGAAGTTGTGGACATGGAGTTTGATGCCATCATCACTTCCGTGCAGACGGGGAAGGCCGATGCGGGTATTGCTGGCATCACCGTGACGGAAGAGCGCAAGAAAAACATTGGCTTCACCGATCCTTATACGGAGGTGAAACAGGTGGTGGTAATCAATGGCGGCAAGACGATTGCTGCTGGTGAGAATAGCTTGACAGATAAGTTTAAGACTTGTTTCATCACGGACGGACGCTATCAGTACCTTTTGACAGGCCTTGGCAATACACTTGTCATCACTTTCTTCGCCATCTTGCTTTCCTTGGCTCTTGGTACGTTGATAGCCATAGTCAGGGCTACCCACGAACGTAATGAAAATCATCGTATCTTGAATCTCATCTGCCAGTTCTACCTCACGATTATTCGTGGTACGCCAACGATGGTGCAACTCCTCATCATTTATTATGTGGTGTTTGCCTCCGCCGATGTCGATAAGATCTTTGTTGCCATCATCGCCTTCGGCTTGAATAGTGCGGCTTATATTTCGGAAGTGATTCGCTCGGGTATCATGTCGGTGGACAAAGGTCAGATGGAGGCGGGAAGGAGCCTTGGACTTTCTTACAGTCAGACGATGCGCCTGGTCATCTTGCCTCAGGCATTTAAGAATGTGTTGCCGGCAATGGGCAATGAGTTGATTACGCTGCTCAAGGAGACATCCATCAGTGGATACATCGGCCTTGTCGATTTGACCAAGGGTTCTGACATCATCCGTAGCATTACTTACGACGCTATGATGCCGCTGGGTGTGGTGGCACTTATCTATCTCGGTATCGTGTTGGCACTCTCCGCAGGAGTCAACCGGTTGGAGAAAAAACTTCGCAAAAGCGAGCGCTAATGGCAAAAAACAATTAGAAATTAGACGAAATGAAAGACAAACAAGAGATAATCATAGAAGTGAGAAACCTCCATAAGCGATTTGGTGAAAATGAGGTTCTAAAAGGCATCAATGCCACGATTAGCCGAGGCGAAGTGATAGCTATCATAGGACCTTCGGGGTGTGGCAAGAGTACTTTCCTGCGTTCCATCAATCTATTGGAACAACCTTCTGAAGGGCAGATTCTTGTTGATGGAATAGACATTACTTCCAAGGCCGTTGACATCAATCACATGCGTCAGCGTATCGGTATGGTATTCCAACAGTTCAACCTTTTTCCCAACATGACCATCAAGCGCAACATCATGTTGGCTCCAGTGGAGTTGGGCAAGATGTCGAGCGCAGAGGCTTCGGCTAAGGCGGAGGAACTGTTGGTACGCATCGGACTGGCTGACAAGGCAGGTAGTTATCCCGACAGTCTTTCGGGAGGACAAAAACAGCGTATCGCCATCGCTCGTGCCTTGGCGATGGCACCCGAGGTGATGCTCTTCGATGAGCCTACCTCGGCTCTCGACCCCGAGATGGTGGGCGAGGTACTCAACTTGATGAAAGATGTGGCAGCCGAAGGAATGACGATGATGGTAGTGACGCATGAGATGGCTTTTGCCCGAGAAGTAGCCAATCGAGTGCTCTTCTTCAGCGATGGGAACATCACGGAAGAAGGAACACCCTTGGATATTTTTGAACATCCCAAATCTCCTCGTCTTCAGGAGTTCTTGGGGAAGGTGCTATAGGGACTCACCAAACAGAATAAGGGGGCCGTTTCCTTTACCGATTCTTGCATCCTTTCCTCGGGTAATACCCACAGACAAAAAATGTTTTGCTTTTTCTATGGATGTTGTCATGGAGTTTCCAAGTAATAAATATGAGGCGATGGCGGAGGAGAGGGTGCAACCCGTTCCATGAAGGTTGCGTGAGTCTATCTTCTCTGTCGGAAATACCATGGGCTCTTGGTTTGGGGTGAACAGGGAATCAAAAAGCACATTTCCTTTACCATGTCCTCCCTTGACCAAAAAGCTGGTAGGGAATTTTTGGGTTAATTCCTTACCGTCATTTTCTCCTACGTATTCATGTTGTAAGAGAACGGATGCTTCCGGGATGTTGGGAGTGACCAATGTGCATAGTGGAAATAGTTCCTTGCTTACAACTTGAATGCATTCTTTCTCCATGAGTCTTTTGCCGCTTGTAGAAACCATAATGGGATCATAGATGACGAAACAATCACGGTTTTGGGTGAGGTAGTCCTTAAGTTGGGTGGCGATGACATGTGCTATGATAGTATTGGGAACCATTCCAATCTTGATGGCTGTGACATGAAGGTCGGAGAGGACGGCATCCAACTGGGAGGCTACGGTCTCGGCAGGCATTGGCAACACGGCAGAAATTCCTAGTGTGTTTTGGCTGGTGACGGCAGAAATCACAGTAGCTCCATAGATGCCAATGGCCGACATGGTTTTTAGGTCTTGCTGTATTCCTGCGCCTGCACTTGGGTCAGAGCCTGCAATCGACAGAGCCACAGGTGTTTGTGATCTACGATTTGAGTTTTTCTTCCAAGCGTCTCCCAGTATCATTCCACCTCCAAATCCCATTCGTAAAACCTCGTCGATTTTGTTGAACGTGACTCCTCCCAGCGCCATGACTTTTTTGTCAATGAGCCTATCCGCTTTGGCTTTCTTAAGAACCTCGTCCGAGAATGCGGCGTGGTAGCCTTTCTTGGAGATGGAATCGAATATAGGTGAGAGCGAAACGTAATCACATTCTTCTTTCCATTCTTTTACCTCTTCCAGGGAATGGCAACTTTTACTCACACTTCCTTGCCATCCTTCAGGGGGCAAGGGATTGCGGCTGTTCAGATGAATGCCGTGTAGATGGTATTTCATGGCGAGTTCTGGATGGTCGTGGAGAACCAGTCGTGAATAATATTTACTAGGTATCTCTTGAATGAGGCGCTCTAGTTCTTGGATCGAAGACTTGGGCTTGCGTATATGAATGAGATCAATAGATGAATGGAGAAGCTGAACGATTTGCTCAGCTTCTCCATCGAAAAAGTCAGGAAGTGTTATAACGATTGTCATGGATATATCTTTGTTATGACATACTTTCTATCACATATTACCATTAGATGGCCATCTCTTTATTTAGATTTCCGAAGAAATCGAAGGAGGCATCCCAATCCTTCCATACGGGCTCACGCCCCAACTCCTTGAGGCGGGCGTTGATGACCTTGGCGGTGCGCTCGTCGCTCACGGTGAACTGTTCCAAAGCCTGTGGATAGGTATGGTAACCGCCTGGATTTACCTTCGACTCAGCCGACATGGTGGTGACACCGAGGGTTGCCATGTTGTCACGGATGAAGGCTGGTTCACGGGTAGAGTAGGAGATGTCTACATCATGGTCGAATATGCGCATGGCGAAGGTAGCTTGTGCCAACTCCTTGTCCGACATAAAACAGTTTGGTTGGAAACCTTCGTTCTGTGCAGGGCGCATACGTGGGAAGTTCACGCTGTACTTGGTCTTCCAGTAGTGTTTCTGGAGGTAACGTAGATGACGAGCCATCATGGTTACGTCGGTGCGCCATTCCTTCTCCAGACCGATGAGCACGCCCATGCCGATGGAGTGGACTCCAGCCATGCCCATGCGGTCGAAGCCATCGCAACGCCACTCGAACTTGCTTTTCATGCCACGTGGGTGGTAGAGCTTGTAGTTCTCACGATGATAGGTCTCCTGAAAACAAATGACACCGTTCATGCCGTGGTCGGCGAGAGTCTTGTAGTCCTCGGTAGAGAGAGGCATCACCTCTATCTTTACGTTGGAGAAGTATTTCTTGGCGATGTCGATGGCCTTGGCGAGGTAAGGTGTTCCTGCCTTGGCCGGGTTCTCGCCGGTTACGAGCAGGATGTTCTCGAAGGGGGCCAACTGCTTGATGGCCTTGTATTCGTTCTCGATTTGCTCTGGGGTGAGGATGGTGCGAGCCATTGGGTTCTCACGATGGAAACCGCAGTACACGCATGAGTTGGAGCATGAGTTGGTGATATAGAGAGGGATGAACATCGACATGGTCTTGCCGAAACGCTCCTCGGTATATTGGCGTGAGAGTCGGGCCATCTGTTCCAGGAATGGTTCGGCTGCTGGTGAAAGCATTGCCATGAAGTCGTTGATGTCGCAATGCTCCTTGGCGAGGGCACGGCGCACGTCGTTCTCGGTCATCGAGGCGATGCGCTCAGTGGTTTCCTCCCAACTGTAATTCTTTAGTTCGTCTGAAAACATTTTTCTATCTTAAAAATTTCTTCTTACTTTTTGTATTTTCTCAAGTCGTGGGTCAGCTTGGCGGCACAGAAGTTAGGACCGCACATGGTGCAGTATTCTCCATCTGTATGGCCAGCTTCCTCGAAGTATTGGAGAGCCAAGTCTGGGTCGAGCGAGAGGTGGAACTGGTCGCGCCAACGGAAGTCGAAGCGAGCCTTCGAGAGGGCATTGTCACGAATCATGGCTCCCGGGTGTCCCTTCGCCAAGTCGGCTGCGTGGGCGGCAATCTTATAGGTTACCACACCCGTGCGCACATCCTCCTTGTTTGGCAAGGCGAGGTGCTCTTTCGGTGTTACGTAGCAGAGCATGGCTGTTCCGAGCCAAGCTATCTGGGCGCCACCGATGGCAGAGGTGATATGGTCGTAGCCTGGTGCAATGTCGGTTACGAGCGGGCCGAGGGTATAGAAAGGTGCCTCATGACAGTGGTCGAGCTGGCGCTCCATGTTTTCCTTGATTTTCTGCATAGGCACGTGTCCAGGTCCTTCGATGAATGCCTGTACGTTCTTTGCCCAGGCACGGGTAACGAGTTCGCCCATGGTGTCGAGCTCGGCAAACTGAGCCGCATCGTTGGCATCGGCGATACAGCCCGGACGCAAACCATCTCCCAAGGAGAGTGCCACGTCGTATTGTGCCACGATGTCGCAGATGTCGTCGAAGTGCTCGTAGAGGAAACTCTCCTTATTATATAGGAGACACCACTTGCTCATGATGCTACCGCCACGGCTCACAATACCGCAGAGACGGCTGTCGGCGAGGTGGACGTTGTGCAGACGGATGCCAGCATGGATGGTGAAGTAGTCCACGCCCTGCTCGCATTGTTCGATGAGTGTGTCGCGATACACCTCCCAGTTGAGGTCTTCTACCTTGCCGTTCACCTTCTCCAATGCTTGGTAGATAGGCACGGTTCCTACTGGTACAGGACAGTTGCGCACGATCCATTCACGAGTCTCGTGGATGTTGTCGCCGGTGGAGAGGTCCATCAAGGTGTCGCCGCCCCACTTGCAACTCCACACCGCCTTGTCCACCTCTTCCTCGATGCTGGAGGTCGTGGCGGAATTGCCGATGTTGGTATTGATCTTGACGGCGAAATTGCGGCCAATAATCATAGGCTCGCTCTCCGGGTGGTTGATGTTGGCAGGGAGCACAGCACGGCCACGGGCTATCTCGTCCCGTACGAACTCAGGGGTAATGTGGCTCTTGATGCCCAATTCCTCGCAGTTCATGTTCTCACGGATGGCAACATATTCCATCTCCGGTGTGATGATACCAGCCTTGGCATAAGCCATTTGGGTGATGTGCTTGCCAGCCTTGGCACGGCGAGGCAACTGGATGTGCTCGAAGCGGAGGTGGTCGAGGCTATGGTCGGCGAGACGCATCTTGCCATACTCACTGGTCACCTCGCTCAACTGCTCTGTGTCATTGCGATCGAGAATCCACTGCTCGCGCAGGCGAGGCAAACCCTTCTTCAAGTCTACTTGATAGTTAGGGTCGCTGTAAGGACCGCTGGTATCGTAAATATACACCGGAGCATTAGGCTCGGTGTGAGGAATGCCTCGCTCATCCTTCACGACCGTAGGAGTGAGGTTTACCTTGGTCATTCCAACCTGAATCTGTGGAAATAGCTTTCCCTGCATGTACGCCTTTTCTCTCTTGGCGTAGGCTTTGTTATCTTGTGGCATATTGATATGTCGATTGGTGAAAAATTAGTTGTTGAGGAATGCTGTGAGTGGAGAACTTGCCTCGGCGCAGTCGCTGATGGCTCCGAGACCAGCCTCGTAGGCACGGCGACCGCAGATGACAGCCTCCTTGAAGGCTGTTGCCATCTCCACAGGGTTGCCCGCGACGGCGATGGCGGTGTTGACCAAGCATGCGTCGGCACCCATCTCCATGGCTTCGGCTGCGTGGCTAGGAGCGCCGATACCTGCGTCGACTACGACGGGCACGGTAGCCTGCTCGATGATAATCTGCAAGAAGTCCTTCATTCTCAAACCCTTGTTGGTACCGATAGGAGCAGCGAGTGGCATCACGGTAGCGGCACCGGCTTCCTCCAAGTGCTTGCAGAGAGTAGGGTCGGCTTGACAGTAAGGCAAAACCACGAAGCCGAGCTTGACGAGTTTTTCTGTAGCCTTCAGGGTCTCGATGGAGTCAGGCAAAAGATAGCGTGGGTCTGGATGAATCTCTAACTTCAGCCAGTTGGTGCCGAAAGCCTCTCGAGCCATCTGTGCTGCGAATACTGCCTCCTCGGCATTGCGTACGCCACTGGTGTTAGGCAGCAACTGGATGTTTGGGTTCTGCACGATGTGGGAGAGCAAGTCGTCCTGTTTGTCTTCCAGTTCGATGCGCTTCATGGCCACAGTAACCATTTCTGTCTCTGAAGCCTTGATGGCTTCTGCCATGAGGTTGTTGTTGTTAAACTTACCTGTTCCGAGAAATAGGCGAGAGTTGAACTCTCTTCCTGCAATAATTAACTTTTCCATTGTTTTTGTATGTTTGTTTTTTATATGTTCTATTATATATATGTGTCTATGTGTTTATATATGTCTATGCATAAGCTCTACGATGTCATGAGTTTCCGCAACTGGGTCTTGGGCATTGAGAATGCTACCACTGAGGGCAATGCCCGTCACCCCGGTTTCCAAAATTGCTGGAATATCCTCCTTGGTGATCCCCCCAATGGCAACCGTTGGGATGTCGATGTGGTGAGCTTTCATTTCGCTTGCGATTTCTCGGTAGCCTTCCAGTCCTAAGACGGGTGAAAGTTTTTCCTTGGTGGTGGTGAACCGGAAAGGACCACAACCTATATAGTCAGCTCCAGCTTCTGCAAGAGTCTTCACGTCTTCGAAAGTGTTGGCTGTTCCTCCGATGATGTAGTCATCACCGAGGATTTTTCGAGCCTCGGCAATAGGCATGTCGTTCTTGCCGAGATGAACGCCGTCGGCATGAAGCTCCTTCACGAGCTCCACCCGGTCGTCGATGATAAATGTAGCTTTCATGACCTTGCACCAGTATTGCGCTTGGAGGGCGATGGGACGAACTTCTGCATCGGAGGCTCCCTTCATGCGTAGCTGAATCCAGGAGCATAGCCCAGTCAAGGCAGCATGTATGCCCTCCAGATAACTCATCTTGTCATTTTGATGGGAGATGAATTGCAACTTGCAGTTGTTGAGTGATACCTTTGCCATGCCCTTATCCTCCGCAAAACGCCTTGACAATCACTATGTCGGCACCTTCAAGTATTTGGGTACTTTCCCATTCGTCGCGAGGTACCATTTGATTGCTGATGGCAATGGCGACACCGGTGGCGGGGAGTCGCATTTCCTCTGCCAGTTGCTTTACGTTGAGAGCATTCGTCTCTGTTTCTTTGTTGTTGATGCTTACTTTCATATAGCTGTTCCTTAAGTAAATAGTGAATAAAAACACGGAAATGCTTCTGAAAGAGAGTAGAGAAAAAGCCCCTAGTCTAGACGTTTACAGTTCTAGAATAGGGGCTTTTCTTTATTATATCAATTTCCCTTCGACAGTACTAACTGTATCAGGTTCTATGGGTATAATCTCAGCTGAATCACTCAGCACCCCGTGATAATCAGTTGCAAATGTAATGATAATTTTGGCAAGTCGTATCAAAAATATATATTTTTATGGTATATTAACGGTTGAAGTTTCCTGACTTTGTCCGCTAGTTGTTTCATTTCCTACATTTGTAAGCGATAAGTTATAAGTTGTATCCATACATGCTAGTTACCATACCATTTTAAACGATTAAGACTAATCAAATTTTCCCATTTATAAGATAAATCTCAAAAGGATATTGGCTTGCTATATATCGGATGGAGACGTGATTGAAAAGAAACAAATAAACCGGACCAAATGGCTGAGATAGGAGGACCAAATGGCTGAGATAGGAGGAGCAAATGGCTGAGATAGGAGGAGTAAATGGCTGAGATAGGAGGGGCAAATGGCTGAAATAGGAGGGGCAAATGGCTGAGATAGGAGGGGCAAATGGCTGAGATAGGAGAAGTAAATGGCTGAGATAGGAGATGCAAATGAGTGTCAAATTGTTCCATGATTGAAAAAAAAACTCCAAAAGAAATGATTTCTCAGATTTTATTTGTACTTTTGTTGCCATTTAAAGAAAAGACTTATCGTTGTTTAATAAAAGTAAATTTATGAAATACCTGTTATTATCAGATATTCATGGCTGTTTGCCAGCCTTGGAGAAGACTTTGGAATTTTTTGAGTCTCACCAATGTGACATGCTTTGCATCATGGGTGACATCCTCAACTATGGACCTCGTAATCGTATCCCGGAAGGAATTGACCCTAAGGGTATTGTGGAACGACTCAATGCGATGGCGGATAAGATTATTGCCGTGAGAGGCAACTGTGATGCGGAGGTGGACCAAATGCTGCTTGACTTTCCGATGATGGAGACGTATGCGCTGCTGGTTGACCAGGGCAAACGCTACCTGTTGACACATGGGCATGTTTATAATAAGGAGAAAATGCCGAAAGGACCATACGATGCGATTGTCTATGGACATTCTCATCTTTGGGAACTGTCGCACGTTGACGCTCCTTCTTGGCGTGAAGGTGGTGAAAAGGCTCAGTTGGCGGTGGTGAATACAGGCAGCATCACTTTCCCTAAGGGCGGAAACCCTCCGACGGTCGCTACCCTGGAGAATGGCAAGTTTACCATGTATCATCTGGATACATGCGAGGTCTTGGCTACGATGGACTTATAATCCCCTTAAGATGGGGTAAAATGATAGATGTGAATTATGATACAGGAATATCAAATAAGAATTCTGCCCGAACAGGCAGCCAGTGAGGAAGGCATCAAGCGCTATCTCTCCAAGGAGAAGGGATTGGATGTCAGAACCTTGAACCAAGTGAGAGTGTTGAAGCGAAGTATTGATGCTCGCCAGCGTACCATCTTTGTCAATCTTAAGGTGCGTGCTTACATCAACGAGTTTCCACAGGATGATCAATATGTTCACACGGAATATCCGGATGTGAGCGGTCGCCCTCGTGTCATCGTGGTGGGTGAGGGACCTGGAGGGCTCTTCGCGTCTTTGCGATTGATAGAACTAGGCTTCAGACCCGTTGTCTTGGAACGTGGAAAGGATGTACGTGAACGCAAGAAAGATTTAAGTAATATCACCAAGACCCAAAAAGTGGATGCGGAGAGCAATTATTGCTTCGGCGAGGGGGGTGCTGGAGCCTATAGCGACGGCAAGCTCTACACTCGAAGTAAAAAACGGGGTAGCGTGGATAAAATATTGAATGTATTCTGCCAACATGGAGCCAACACCAATATTCTGGCTGATGCGCATCCGCATATCGGTACGGACAAATTGCCACGGGTAATCGAGAATATGCGTAACACCATTCTCAAGAGCGGCGGCGAGGTACATTTCCAAACGAAGATGACTCGCTTTTTACTGGAAAGTGATGCCAAACAGAATGTGGATGCAAGCATGATGGACAAGGTGGTTGGTGTGGAGGCGCTCAACCTAGCGACGGGAGCGGAGGAAACTTATCGTGGTCCTGTCATCCTGGCCACGGGGCACAGTGCTCGTGATGTCTATCGCTACCTGGCTTCTGCCAAGGTTGAGGTCGAGGCGAAAGGCATTGCCGTAGGGGTCCGCTTGGAACATCCTTCCCAGTTGATCGACCAGATACAATATCACAACAAGAATGGTCGTGGAAAGTATTTGCCGGCAGCTGAATATAGTTTCGTGACACAGGTGGAGGGACGAGGTGTCTATAGCTTTTGTATGTGTCCTGGTGGGTTTGTGATACCTGCGGCTACTGGTCCTGAGCAACTGGTGGTGAATGGAATGAGCCCTAGCAATCGTGGTACGGCTTGGAGCAATTCGGGTATGGTTGTAGAAACTCATCCAGAGGATGTCGTCCAATTCGTGGCTGGTCATAGCGGTCGTCCTGTCGATGAGGTATCTCAGGATCCTTTGTCAATGATGTATTTCCAGCAGATATTGGAGAAGCAATGTTGGCAGCAGGGAAATATGAAACAGACTGCTCCGTCTCAGCGAATGGCTGACTTTGTCAACAATCGTCTTAGCTATGATTTGCCGAAGAGTAGTTATGCACCAGGTTTGATTAGTAGTCCGTTGCATTTTTGGATGCCCGATTTTGTGAGCAAGCGTTTGCAGGAAGGATTCAAGACCTTTGGCAAGAATGCCCATGGATTCTTGACCAATGAGGCAATCTTGATAGCCACGGAGACAAGAACTTCTTCTCCTGTTCGCATTCTGAGAGACCGAGACACCTTGCAGCATGTTCGCATCCAAGGCCTCTTCCCGTGTGGCGAAGGTGCTGGATATGCTGGGGGCATTGTCTCCGCGGGTGTGGATGGAGAACGATGTGCAGAAATGTGCGCGGAGTATCTTCATTCGTATGTAAAGTAATCGTTCCTAGGGAATGTCTTGGTTATTACAGGATATAAATATATTTTTGTGTAGGAGAAAACTTCGTTCAACAGTATTGAACGACGGTTCTATAGTATTGGATGTGCGTCCAACAATTCTGAATGTGTGTTCAACAATGCTGAACGAAGTTTTCTTCTCCTAGCAAATACTTTTTAAACGCTAAAGCTAACAATCAAAATAAGAAAGGAAACAGAAATGGTTAAGTACAAATTGCAAGAGATGGCTGACGTGCATAATACAGGCAAGCGAAAAGTCTATCCCTAGATAGTGACCAACCGCACGCTATCCCGAAAGGAGTTCATCGAAAAAATGCAATTTTATCATCGTGGCGTTTCACCTAGTACTACCGACGCTGTAGAAGCGAGAGACCGACCATCCGCTCGAAGGGAAACGGAAGCCACAAGGTGTGGGTGAATATTACCTTTGCCTCCGTTAAACTAAATGGATAGTGTTATGACAACAATAACAAGAGAACATCTTGAAG
>DHMR01000058.1 GCA_002405875.1 bacterium UBA4637 | reverse complement strand
GGTTCCACCACACTCATCGAACCCGACAAGCGCAGGGAGTCCAAGGCATCTTGATTGAGATGGCTTGGAGCTGTTTGAGCGCAAAGGCTTTGGGATACCATCAGCATCGCACCCACCGCATATATGATCGTTTTCGAGTTTTGTTCCATAACTATTTCCGTGTTAGTTTAGGTTCATGTCTATTTCGAATGCAAATATAATAAAAAAGGCTGATACCTGTACAGAAACTTTCAAAAAAGTTATGAAAATTTTGCAGTGTCAAATATTTGTTGTAATTTTGCACTCAGTTAGCAGAGCGCTAACGAAGGGGGTGCTACCTTCGAAGTCGAGAAAGAGACTGAGGATGGATGCTGAGAACATACCCATTGAACCTGTACAGGTAATGCTGTCGTAGGAACATTCCTTGGGCTAAGTTCTCCCCCCTTAGATAAAAGTTTAAGGTATTAATAACACAAATGAAAAGATTTAACGGGATTGCACTCAGTGTAGCGTTTTGCTCTTTGGCAAGCCAAGCTGCACTGGCTCAAACACAAATCGACACAATTAAGGTGCAACATCTGAATGAAGTAGTAGTAAAAGGCGTGCGTGCCACCAAGGAAGCACCTTATGCAGTAGCAAACATCAAGAAGTCTGAACTCCAACAATTCTCTCACACCGGACTGGAATTGCCATTCCTCCTTTCTCGCACACCAGGTATCTTGGCGTGGGGTGAGAACGGCATCGGTACAGGTACAACCTATATGCGCATCCGTGGTGCAGCAGGCAGCCGCATCAACGTGACACTCGATGGCGTCGCCCTCAATTCCCCAGAAGACCAGACTGTGTTCTGGGCCAACATGAACAGCTATGCTTCCCTCTTGGGTAGCGTCCAGGTACAGCGTGGTGTAGGTTCTTCCACCAATGGCGACGGTGCCTTCGGTGGTAGCATCTCTATGGCGATGGCTGCACCTTCACTCACCCCAACTGCAGAGTTAACAGGTTCATACGGCTCTTATAATACATATAATACAGGCGTTAGTTTCTCTACGGGTTTGATGGGCAAACATCTTATCTTTGATGGCGCTTATCACGAGACTGGCACCGACGGCTACATCGATGGCACTTCCGGTCGCTCTGGTTCTTATTATGGCGGCTTGACTTGGTTGGGCGACAACTTTAAGATTAGCTACAAGAACATCGGCAACTTTGAGAAGACTGGTCAGGCTTGGAACGGTGTGCTCGGTGGCGACTACGATACCAGCTTTACCTTAATGGATGATGGTATTCGCACCTACAAGGATCTGTATGAGGCTGGTCTTGGAAAATGGAATGTATTGACTGCCAACCTCAAGAGAAATGGCAAAGGCGACTATACCATCGAACCTTACACCATGCGTGACGGAAGCCACTGGAGCAAAACAACCGATAATTTCTATCAGAACCACAATATCCTCTCTGCCGCTTGGACTCCAAACAGCCATTGGAGTCACAACTTCGCCATCCATTACACTTACGGATATGGTTACTATAAGGAGTTTAAGAACAACGCCAAGTTCTCTAAGTTCGGTCTCACCTATTATGATGTCGCCAACAACTTCATCAAAAAGAGTGACTTTATTCGCAAGAAAGGCTTGACACAACACACCTACGGCATCGTATATAACACCAACTACAAGGATGAGCACTGGGATGTCATCGGTGGATTGAACCTCCAGCAGTTCCGTGGCAACCACTGGGGTTACCTTACTTACATCGCCAACGAGGATGCCGAGAAGAAATTCTTCGGCAACAACGGACAGTATAAATATTACGACTCAGATGCCCACAAGTATGACTACAGTGCCTTCATCAAGGCAAACTATCGCTTCGCCGATTTCTGGAACGTATTCGCCGACTTGCAGTATCGCCGTGTGGAGTATAAGACTGATGGTATCAACGACAAGTTCATCGCTCAAGAGGATGGCACATACAAGAACCAGGAGTTGAACATCAACGAGAAGTACAACTTCTTCAACCCAAAGGCTGGTATCAGCTACATCAACAATGGGCATAAGGCATACGCTTCAGTAGCCTATAGCAACCGTGAGCCAGAGCGCAACAACTATACAGACAATTACAACTATCCTTTCCCTAAGCAGGAGAAGTTGCTCGATGTAGAGTTCGGCTACCAGTATGAGGGAAGCAACTGGCATGCAGGTGCCAACTTCTATTATATGAACTATGACAACCAATTGGTTCAGACAGGCCAGTTGAGCGACATTGGTGAGGCTTTGACCACCAACGTAAAGGATTCTTATCGTATGGGTGTTGAGCTGACAGCAGGTTGGGCACCATTATCATGGTTATCTTTGGAAGGCAACGCTGCCTTGAGCAAAAACAAGATCAAGAATTTCGACGAGTATGTAGATAATTGGGAGGGTGATCCTCTGAAGATACACTACGACAACTCAACTTTGTCATACTCTCCATCAGCCATTCTGAATGGTTTCATTGACTTGCATTATGCTGGTTTCTCTGCCACCTGGCACACAAACTTCGTAAGCAGTCAGTATCTTGACAACTCAGAGAGCAAAGACCGTTCACTGCCATGCTACTCACAGAGTGATCTGAGCCTCAACTATACAGCCAAAGTTACTAAAGCACTTGGCATCAAGCAGGTAACCATCGGTTTTGATATCAACAATATCTTCAACCGTCACTATGCTGCCAGCGGCTTCGTTTGGTACAACGCCGTAAGCGAGAGTGAGGGCTATACCAAGGACCACCGTCTCAGTGCCCTCAGCTATATCCCTATGGCTGGCACAACCTGCATGGCTCATTTGACTTTGAAGTTCTAAAAAACTTGATATTAAGGTTTAAAGAATTATTGATAACAACTAAAACATCATGATGGATTTCATTACATCACATGGTTTAGACATCTTTACCACGGTACTCGGGCTAGTCTATATCTTGCTCGAGTACCGTGCAAGTATTTACTTGTGGCTAATAGGCATCATCATGCCAGCCCTCGACATCATGCTCTATTGGCAACATGGGCTTTACGGCGATGCGGGAATGGCGGTGTACTATACCCTGGCAGCCATCTATGGTTTTGCCATTTGGAAGTTTGGCAAGAAGCACGACCAGGAAGAAAAGGGAGAGATGCCTATCACCCACATGCGGAAGAAGCTCTACCTCCCTACCCTTGTCTTTTTCCTTGCAGCTTGGGGCGTCACCTATTATGTATTGGTGACTTTCACCAACTCCACCGTACCAGTATTGGATGGCTTTACCAATGCCTTGAGCTTCGTAGGTCTGTGGGCATTGGCTCGCAAGTACATCGAGCAATGGTTCTTCTGGATTATCGTCGATGCCGTCTGCTGTTATCTCTACGTAGGCAAGGGCATCCCTTTCAAGGCAGGACTCTATGGTCTCTACGTCATCATCGCCATCGCTGGATATTGGAAATGGAAAAAGATGATGAAAAAAGAAGAAATATAAAGAAAATAGAAATCGAATAAAAAAATAGAAAAGTTGAATAAAGAAAAAGGAAGTCGAACCAAACAAACAGTCGACTTCCTTTTTTATTTCATTTATATAAACTGAACCACTATGCCAAGGTTCATGCATATCCTATAATTATTTCTTCAGCTTAAAAGCATTTTCAATGCTCACCAGTTCATCACAGAAATCTTGGTCTATCTTTAAGCGTTCCTCTACTTTTGAACAACTGTGGATAACTGTGCTATGATCGCGATTACCAACGAGTTTACCGATTCTAGAAGCAGGCATCTTGGTATATTTCTGAGCCAAATACATGGTTACCTGTCTCGCCACCACATAGTCACGTTTACGACTCTTGCTATTCACGGCTGTCACCGTTACATTATAATGGTTGCACACCGTCTCAACGATGTCATCGATGGTGAGAGGCTTGTCATCCACCTTCACGGCACGCTTGATAACACGTTCAGCCAAACGAATATCGATATTGCTATTATATACTATGCTATAAGCCAACAAACCATTGATGGCACCCTGCAAGTCACGCACACTTCCATTGCAAGTTTGGGCTATGAAAGCGACTACATCCTGAGGAATTTTCAATCCGTCGCGACGTATCTTGTTGCTCAAGATGTCAACGCACAACTGGATGTTAGGTTTCTCCAATTCACATACCAATCCGCATGAGAAACGGGTGAGCAAACGATCAGGCATATCCTTGAGGTCAACAGGCGGGCGGTCACTTGCCAAGATGATTCGCTTTCCATTACGAAAGAGATGATTGAAGATATGGAAGAAAGTGTTCAAGGTCTTCGCCTTGCCTGCCCATTCCTGTATATCATCCACAATCAACATATCGATAGACTGATAGAAATTGATGAAATCGTTGCTTGCGTTATGGAGCACAGCATCTGTGTATTGGGTCTGGAACAGACGAGCACTAACATAAAGTACACGTTTCTGTGGATACATCTGCTTCGCCTTCATCCCAATGGCATTCACCAAATGGGTCTTACCGCTACCCGAGGGACCATAAATGAACATCGGGTTAAACTGTGTGGTATTGGGATGCTCCGCAATGGAAAGTCCCACCGAACGAGGCAACTTGTTGCTTTCGCCTTCCATATAATTATTGAAAGTGAGTTTTGGGTCTAGTTGCGTATCGATGTCCTCCATCTGAGGCTCACTATTAGCTGGTTGCTGAACCGATCGGGTACGCACCTGCTCGGCCGCAGCTTCATCAGCCGGGTCAGTCTCGATGTCTTGAGAAAGCCTGTGTTCCTTGTCGGTTACCACGCGATAAGTGAGGCGAATTCCCTCACCAAAATTGCGATGCAACACCTTGCTTAACAAGTCAACAAAGTTCTGCTCCAAGTATTCGTAGACGAATGGACTTGGAACCTGCACCAACAAAGTCTTTGTCGAAGGCTTGTACGATTCAAAGACTATTGGTTTGAACCACGTGTTATATTGCTGCTCCGTCACATTGTCTTTTATGAGCAAAAGGCTATTGTCCCAGAGAGCTTTTGGACTTGCTAACATTGAGAATATCTATTAAAATTCTTGTTCTTAATTATGTTGAGGCATCTAAAGATGCGAAATCATGTGCAAAGTTACAAAAAAATATGGAGAGTTGCAAATCGCTGAATTTAGAATATTTTAATACATTACAGATAACATCTTGATAACTAGACGAATAGAGCGCAACCTTGAAATCACCTTATAAATAAAGTGAAACATTTATGTAACAACCCCGAAACTACTATCAAACAAATAGTTTAGTAGCAGTTTCGGGGCGTGAAACATTCAGGTTATTATTTAGACTATTTTTAATTAACCTAATCTCGTATTTACTTGTCTTTCTTACCAAATACAGAGAAATGTACATAGCGCTTAGGATGCGACTTCAAGTCAATCATCAGTGAGTCGGCATGGCTCATGGTAGAAGTCATGTTGTCGTAAAGCTTGGTGTCGTTCATCAACAATCCGAGACTTCCCTTGTTGCTATTCAATTTTTCTGTAAACTGGTGAGCACTCTCCAAGGTTTGGTTCACTCTATCCAATGTTCCCTGTACATCGAGATTGGCGAGGTTAGAAGTCAAACGATGGGTATTGTCAAGTACACCGTTTGCCTTTCCTATCATTCCCGGAACCTGCTTGTTCAAGCCTGCCATCAGTGTATTCAATTCACGTGTAGAGACGGTGAGATTGTCTGTGATAGTCTTGGCATTGTGCAAGGTAGCAGCCAGGGCTGGGTCTGCCAAGAGCGCATTGACACTGGAGAGGATGGAATCAATCTTAGGCAACATCTTCTCTATGACAGGCACCAATTCGCCTGCCTTACCCATAATGCCGGCATTCACAGCACCAGGAATGACACCTCCTGGCTCGATGCGAGCACGAGGATTGTTGGCCAAGAGCAAATTCACCTGCAAGTTGCCCATTAGGTCTTTCACAATCTCAGCCTGGCTACCCTCAGGTATTCTCAAGTCCTTGGTGATGTCCACCTTCACCTTGATAGGGCCGTTCTTGGCATAATCATAGTCAATGCCATCCACGGTTCCCACCTTGTATCCATCGGCATAGATAGGCGTTGAGGCTCCCAAACCCTGGATGTCATCAAACGTCATGTAATAAGCGTTGTTGGTAGAAAACAGATTGATGCCTTTCAGAAAGTTGATTCCGAAATACATAACCAAAATGCCCACTATAGCAACAAGCGCTATCTTGATTTCCTTTGTCAATTTCATGTCTATCTATTTTTATTCTGCTTAAATTCTCTTATAGCTTGGTTCACGTCATACTTCTGCCCATTCTTAAAGGCGATGATGAATGCCTCTGGGAATTTCTCGCTGAGGCTCTTTCGCAAGCGATAGATTTCATTGTAATTAGTCGAAGCTCCCATCGTATACTTCACCATGCCTCCTTCCTGGAAGCTGTCGTAATCAGTTTCTCCCTTGAAATGAGCATCGCCCTTGCGCAACGTCCTGCTGCTCACGAATATCTGAAGCTTGAAAACTGGCGCACTCTTAACCTCGGATTTCACCGCCACAGGCTTTGCCTCGGTCTTCACAGGCAGTGGTTGTCTACGTGGGGCAACGGTTCTCGTGCTTGGCTCAGCAGCCACTGGCTTTCTATCAGTTTGGCGATAAGTATCTGGCACGATTTTTGGAACATCCACTTCGTCGGAAGTGGTTGCTTTGTAAGGTACCGACACTGTCTTGTCATACTTATTCTTATATTGGGCGAAGCCTTCATATATCGCCTTGGCGATGTCGTCTACTCTACCATCATTATTGAGCAAGCTCTCCTCATCGGGGGTTGTGATAAATCCCAGCTCTATCAGACAACTAGGCATCGAGGTTTCTCTGAGGACGAGGAAACCTGCCTGATGCACCCCCTTGTCGGGACGATTGGCATCATCGCACACTTTCCGTTGTATCATGCGAGCCAGCTCTACACTGCGTTCCATATTCTTGCCCTGTATAAACTCGAAGATAATGTAGCTTTCAGACGACTTGGGATCGAACCCCTGATAAGTCTGTTGATAACCTTTCTCCATCGAGATAACCGAGTTTTCTCGCATAGCCACATCCAAATTGTCCTTGGCGCGGTGCATACCGAGCGTGTAAGTTTCAAAGCCTCGGGCTATCTTACCTGCTGGCAGTGCATTGGTATGCACCGAGATGAACAGGTCGGCATTCGCACGATTGGCGATGTTGGCACGCTCATGAAGCGGAATGAACACATCTGTCTTTCGAGTGTAAATCACCCTCACGTCTGGCATATTGCGCTCCACATACTTACCAAACTGCAGTGCCACAGCCAAATTGATGTTCTTCTCCTTCGAGGTAGCGCCAAGCGCACCTGCATCATGCCCTCCATGACCAGCATCTATAACGAGTGTGAACCGCTTGTTGGCACCAAACGAAGTCAGTACCAACATGCACAACAAGGTCAATATGAGGCTTATTTTCTTACACATACTTTCTGATGATTTTGCAAAATTAATGAATTTGCAGCAGAAAACCTACATCTACTTTAAAGTTTTATCATTTATTAAGTGAACTTCCACGCCTGCGCCATCACAATCGGCACCCATTGGAGGGTTCTGCTTGACCACTTTCAGGTGGATTTCTTCAATTTCGGGGAATTGATGAAAGAGGCTTTCACCGATGCGACCAGCCACTCGCTCCAGCAACAGGCTTGGCTCCCTCATCTCGCGTGCCACTACTTGATACACTTCGGCATAGTTGAGTGTATCAGCAACATCGTCGCTTGACATTGCCTTGCTGAAATCGTACTTGATATGGAGGTTCACCACATAGTCGTTGCCGGTCAATCTCTCCTGCGTCAACACACCATGGAAGGCATGGAAACGCAAGTTATCCAGATTCACATAGCTACTACTCACCTTCATTCTCTGTATCCTTGATAGCCAATGAGCCCTCAGGCAAATATCTCTTGAGAGCTTTTACCACGCCTTTTTTCCAAGTGTTGATGCTCTCAGAGGTGAGTTGTAACTGATTGACGAGCTTGATAACGTGCTCTATCGGCATGCGATAACGCAACACGCCGGAAATCAACTTGGCATAGTTCCAATACTCAGGGTTGAATTTCTCGCTTAATCCTTCCACGGTTATCTTGTAACCACGCTTGTTGACAAACTGGAAATCATATCTCTTCTGTCCCTCGCCCAACACGGTCTTCACAATCTTACCATTGGTCACAGACTTAGGCAGCATGATTCCTTCGTCCTCATCCTGCAAGCCTGTGAATATTTCATAAGGATGACCATTGAGCAAGCCGACCAATGCCACCCATTTCTCCTTATTATTCTGAAAGCGAACCACGTCACAATCCAATTCCCTTGGGCGCACCTCTACCACCTCGGGTGAGAAGTAAGGAACATGAGCCTCGGCAGCGACATCACCAATCAGCTTGTCGTGCAATTTGCCCCAGTCGGCATTCTGGGCATCAAAGTACTTGTGAAGCTCCGCCAAGTTGCCGTTCAATTCATCAAGGAGAGCCTTGCTAGCCTCCTCAAAAGTCATATTTTCTATATTCTTCATATCAAACGTTTAATATTTAGGTGCAAAATTAAACTTTTATTTCTAAAAAATCAAACGTTTAGGCATATATTTCAAAAAAAGTAGCAACAAATAGCCCTTTTTGAAAAACTTTGCGTAACTTTGCATAAAAAACAAGCAATATATGGAATCGATTAAGAACAGAACATCCATTCGCAAATATGCGAACCGAGAAGTTTCCGACGAACTGCTTTACAGTCTCATCGAGGAAGCTGAACACACCCCGACCATGGGCAATTTACAGCTCTATAGTGTAGTGATAACCCGAAGCGAGGAAGGCAAAAAGGCCTTGGCTCCCGCTCACTTCAACCAACCAATGGTGACCAGTGCCCCTGTGGTGTTCACCATCTGTGCCGACTATAGCCGCACCACCATCTGGGCGGAGAACCGCAAAGCACACCCTGGCTATGACAACATCCTCTCATTCATGAACGCAGCCACCGATGCCCTTCTCTTCACTCAGACTTTTACAAACCTGGCAGAAGAAGCCGGTCTTGGCACCTGTTTTCTCGGAACGACGGTATATATGCCAAAGATGATAATCGACGCTCTCAAGTTACCTAAGCTTGTAATGCCTGTAGCCACTCTCACCATCGGCTGGCCAGACGAGCACCCAGCCAAGAGCGACCGCTTACCATTGCGCAGTATCGTGCACAAGGAACATTTCGAGGCATACACCCCAGCAAAAATAGATGATTTCTATGCCGAGAAAGAAGCCCTCAAAGAAAACAAGGAGTTCGTGCGAATTAACAACGTAGAGACCCTTGCCCAGGTCTTCACCGACATCCGATACACCAAGAAGGATTGCGAAGCGATGAGCAAAGATTTCCTTGAAGCTCTCAAACAGCAGGGTTTTCTTGACTAAGAGCCACTCGCCAGCCATTCTTGTAGCTTGCAGAAAGCACATCTAATGGTTAATGAATGTACACAGGGCGGACGCATCAAAATGCGTCCGCCCTGCAGCTGTTTGAAGACATATAAATGAGTATTCTTACAACAATAAACCTACATCTTGCACCCATAAGAACGTACAAGCATCATCGTTTGATACATATAATAAGCGTGACATCAAAGATCAATGTGCTGTAGGCTGAGAACACCCATAATAGAATAAAGAAATCCCATTCCTTCAATAAACAAGGAATGGGATTTCTTATTTCAAGCCTAAAACTATTCTACTACGATTGGCTTGTACTTAGGTACCAATGCTTTCATGATGCACCAACCTACAAGGTAAGCCACACTACAGATGCAGAACACAATCATGTAAGCACCTGGCTTGCCATCGAAGCCCATGAACGAGAAGGCAGAACCCTGTCCCTCAGCGTATGTGAAGAGCATACCAGAACCCTTGTTGATGAGGAAGGAGCCTACGCCTCCTGCCATCGCACCAATACCTGTAATGGTGGCAACGGTTGACTTAGGGAACATATCACCAATGGTGGAATATAAGTTGGCAGACCAAGCCTGGTGACCTGCGCCGAGCAAGCCGATGATGATGGCTGGCCACCATGC
>DHMR01000117.1 GCA_002405875.1 bacterium UBA4637 | reverse complement strand
TATACAAATACGTTGTTCATTGTTTCTATTTATATTTTTAGGAGTTAAAGGAGTTAAGGAGTTATCGCTCCCTGTGGTCGCTAAGAAGTTAAGACAACAGTATCTGTTGCTTGAGTTTAAGGGAGCAACAGATAGCTTAAAACTATTGTCTTAACTCCTTTAACTCCTTTAACTCCTTAACTCCTTATAACTCCTTCCAAAAACTATCCGATAATACTTTCGTCCAACAATTCCTTAACCAAACTGTCGATGTCCTCATCGCTGCTGGTCAAAGTCTTGCTCTCCTTAGCCTGGAACACGATGTTCTTCACCGCCTTCACCTTGGTAGGTGAACCGCTCAAACCGCACTGTGCAGGGTCGCCATCCACGTCGGCAACGCTCCACTGGTTCAAGGTCAGGTATGGGCGCTCCTCATAGAGCTTAGCCCAAGGCTCATCGCCCTTGCGCTCCATAGGACAAGTAGCGTATTTATATTTCATCACGAGTTTCACGTTGCAAGGACGGCATGGGGCTGCGCTTCCATTCACGGTGATAACCACAGGCAATGGAGCCTCAACGGTCTCGACACCACCGTCGATGTGGCGACGGATGGTAGCCTTGCCATTCTCCACCTTGAGGATTTCTTCGGCGTAAGTTACTTGGTTCAATCCCAGCTTCTGAGCCACCTGTGGACCTACCTGTGCAGTATCGCCATCGATAGCCTGGCGACCACCAATCACGATGTCAACGTCGCCAATCTTCTTGATGCCAGTGGCGAGGGCGTAAGAGGTAGCTAGCGTATCGGCACCAGCGAAGAGACGGTCGGTGAGCAACCAACCTGTATCAGCACCACGGTAAAGCCCCTGGCGGATTACCTCGCCAGCACGTGGAGGACCCATTGTCAAAATACCAACTGTAGAACCAGGATTCTGCTCTTTCAATCGAAGAGCCTGCTCCAATGCGTTCAAGTCTTCAGGATTGAAGATGGCAGGAAGGGCAGCGCGATTCACGGTGCCTTCGGCAGTCATCGCATCCTTACCCACATTTCTTGTGTCAGGTACTTGCTTGGCAAGTACTACGATTTTTAAACTCATATCAATTAATGGTTATTGTTTATTTTATTTGTATTTCTTAAGTCGTTAGTGCTCGGTTCTCAAGTTGTCCGTCTTCGAGTTCTATGCTCGGACTGTCCAAAGTCCAATTTGGGACAAAACACAGCCGCAAAAGTAACACTTTTTTGTGGCTTACGCAAATATTTAGTAATAAAAATGCACAAAAGAAATCTCTTTGTGCGCAAAACTAAATATTTGTGCATTTTTTTTGTTAGAATGAAAGAAAAGTTGTAGTTTTGTAAACTAGAATCAAAACAATCAAGAAAAGTAGCTTGAAGCAATGAAAAAAGTATTTGTAAGTGGCTGTTATGACTTGTTGCACAGCGGTCATGTAGAATTTTTCCGACAGGCATCACGATATGGTGACCTTTATGTCGGTATAGGGTCTGACGAGACAATTTTGGGGTACAAGCATCATAAGACTTTCTACCCTGAGAAGGAACGCCTTTTCATGGTGAAGTCCATCCGTTATGTCAAGGATGCTTACATCAACCAAGGTTCTGGCATCATGGACTTTATTCCTACCGTGGATAGGGTGAAGCCCGATATCTTTGTGGTGAATGCCGATGGCAGCAGCGAGACCAAACGTAAATTTTGCGAGGAACGTGGTATAGAATATGTGGTGTTGCAACGTACTCCAGCCGAGGGATTGACCGCTCGTTCCAGCACAGACATCAAGGATTCCACTTGCCAGCTTCCTACCCGTTTGGACTTGGCGGGCACTTGGATTGATCAGCCATACGTGAGTTGTTATGCGCCAGGGTGGGCGATAACCATGTCGCTCGTTCCTACTTTCGAGGTGCGTGAACGTTGCGGCTTGTCTACTTCTACTCGCAACATGATCAAGAAGATATGGCCGGTGAAGTTACCGGATATGAACCCGGAGATTCTCGCCAAGTTGGTGTTCTGCTTTGAGAACGATCCGGAGCGAAGTGATGGCATCGTAAGTGGTGCGCAAGATTCCATAGGAATTTGTATGCCAGGCTTGTGCCGCCATTATTACAACAATCGTTTTTGGCCCGAGAAGTTTGAGAGTTGCCATGACGAGGAGGTGCTTGGTTGGTTGGAGAGTCATCTTTGTATGATTCCGATGGAGCCACGTCGCCCTGGGTGTTCGGTGGTAGAGGGTAAGGATATAACTAAGCCAAAGGTGGAGGCGCTTGCTAAGGCTGCCGATGACTGTTGGCATGCTATTCTTGCCAAGGACTTCGATGCTTTTGCTGCGTCTTTCAAAGCTTCGTTCGAAGCACAAGTGGCGATGTTCCCAGCCATGATCCAGGGATGTGTGCAGGGATTCATAGATGAGTATTCTGTTCTTCCTGAGGTTCATGCCTGGAAGATGCCTGGAGCAGGTGGCGGTGGCTACCTCGTGCTGGTTGTGGATGATGTGAAGGCTTTCCTAGAGAAGCATCCAGAGGCTGTCGAGTTAACTATCAGAAGAAAATAAATTCTATGTTCGGAAAAATTCTGAATGTAGATTAATAAGTAACGAATATGAGTAAGTTGGTAGATAAGAGATACCTCTTTCCTTTTGCCCTTGTCGCCTCGCTTTTCTTCTTTTGGGGATTCGCTCACAGTATCCTCGACATTTTGAATAAGCATTTTCAGGATGCGCTCGTTATCTCCAAGTGGCGTTCGGCTTTGGTGCAGGCGATGGTCTATGGTGGCTATTTCATAATGGCACTTCCTGCGGGTGCCATTATCCGGAAGTGGGGATATAAGACGGGAGTTATCGTTGGCTTGATGCTCTATGGCATCGGTGCCTTGCTGTTTATCCCAGGTGAGCACTTGATGTCGTTCGAGTTTTTTCTGATGTGTCTTTTCATCATCGGTTGTGGATTGACTTGTCTGGAGACGGCGGCTAATCCCTACGTCACTGTGTTGGGCGATGATTCTACTGCACCTTCTAGACTGAACCTTGCCCAGTCGCTCAATGGCTTGGGATGGATAGTTGGTCCTTTGATTGGAGGTCTGGTCGTGTTCAGTGGTGATGATGGTAACAGTGGATCTGTAGCTTTGCCATATGCTGTGATAGGAGTCATCGTACTCGTCATTGCCTTTATATTCAGCAGAATCCAGTTGCCAGAGATAGTGGAGAACATTGAGGTTGATGCTTCTGACGAGAAAGAGAAGAAAGACAACCATGTGAATGGTGAATGCTTGGAAATGAGTCTTTGGCATTCTTCGGTCTTTGTTTTCGGTCTCGTTGCACTCTTCTTTTATGTGGCGGCTCAGACGGGTGTGAATAGCTTCTTCATCAATTATGTTACCGAGAATGTGTCGAGCATTTCCGCTCGAACGGCAGCCCTGATACTTTCTTTTGGTGGTATGGGTATGTTTTTCGTAGGTCGATTGGGAGGCAGTTGGCTGATGAATCGTGTCAAAGCATCGAAGGTGTTGCTTGCTTGTGCGATGGGAGCCATCATCTGCATGTTGTTGGTCATCTTCGGTTCTGGCATGGCGGCATTGGTGGCATTGGTCTTGACCTATCTTTGTGAGGCTATCATGTTTCCTACCATCTTTGCCTTGGCATTGAACGGCTTGGGGGCAAGCAACACCAAACGAGGGTCTTCTTTCCTCATCATGAGTATCGTGGGAGGTGCCATAGCCCCGGTGTTGATGGGCATCATCGGTGAGGCTAATATGGCGATTGGATTCGTCGTTCCGCTCATCTGCTACATTGTTATAGCTATGTTTGCCATGAAAGTCGTCTCATGCAAGTTGTCGTAGAAATAGTAGATGCTGTGTCTCACAGTTCTTTATAGATAAAGATGAAAAAATAAGAGGGTGTGTCATAAGTC
>DHMR01000057.1 GCA_002405875.1 bacterium UBA4637 | reverse complement strand
GCCAACTTGGCATCGTCCCAAGCTTTTGGACGTTTCCATTCCTTGCCTTCGTCATCCTTCTTGCCCTCAGCCTTGCGGGCATCGAGAACCTTGGATAAGGTTCCCAAGGCATTGAGCGAACGAGGGAAACCGGTGTAAGCATAGAGCTGGGAGAAAGCCTCCTTGATTTCATTGATAGTTACTCCACCATCGAGAGCTTCATGGATGGCTGGTGCCAGACGGTCGAGGTCGCCTTGGGCTTCGAGACTTGCCAAGGTGGCGAGGTGCAACTGGCGCTCTGACAGCTTATAGGCTGCCATGGATTCATTGATTGTTGCCATAATCATTACCAATATTATTAAAATTTTTTTCATATAGTTACCAATACGATAGGTGAATAATTCATGTTGACTAATCGCTCGACACGTCGTCCAACGAAAAACTGCTGCAAAGTTATCACTTTTTTCATAAAAATCTTATAACTATATTACTGACAATTTAACCAATTTCCATGTTTTTAGTTTCGTGCTTCCTGTTTTTCTAGGTAATCTATCCTAGCTTCTCATAGATATACATTTCTGCTTCAAAGTGTGAGTTATCATCATAATTGAGCCAGCCACCAAGAATGCTTTCTGTTTGAGGGTCTAGGAAAGATGCCTCCAAAATGGTTTGCATCAGCTCTTCGTCCTTGTTTTCGAGAATATAAAACGAGGTTTCTCCATGATAGCCATTTCGAATCGCAATCTCACCAGTTACGATGTTGGGTAGGGTATAGACGAAGACAGATGGACTAGGAAAATAATTACCCTCATCGACTATAGACTCAAGAAACTTCTTGTCGGATGCAATAGAAGAAGAATGGTTGAAGAGGATGATAGCTCTGTCAACTTCATGTTTGGAGAAGTTTTGTCCCTTTTCATCCCTCCAATAGTTAGAATCCTTCTCTGCCTTGAGCAATAATTCGGAGGCGATGAATCCTAATCGGCTCAATCCATCCATCTTATAATATTTAGGATAATCGCCTATGTATTGCTTGTAAAGCGAAGTTAGAGGATAATCGCAGGAAAGGTCAACTTCTACTGGCTTTCCGTCTACAGAAACTCTACTTGGGGTGATGCTCACGAAATGATTTTTAGTCCATGTACATGTCTTGATGGAGATGTCGCTGCCTTTCTGTAAGCTACACTTTTTGGTGCCCAACAAGGTAGCATTGCAACCGCCAAATCCAGAGAGCATCTTGACGAAAGTTTCTTTTTCTGTGGATTGATTTTGAGCAGAAATATTTACTTTTCCAGATACACCTAGTTCTTGGAAACCTAGAGTGCCGATAATCGTATGTTCGTCTAGTTCTTTCATGCAGAGGATGGTTTCCAGTATACCTGCTGCACCGAGGGTATGTCCCCAATAGCCTTTTAGTGCATTGGTCGGTATGTTGGATAGACCTGCACGCTGAATGGCGATACTTTCCATCTGATCGTTGAAAAGAGTTGCTGTGCCGTGGGCGTTGATGAGGGCTAATTCTTTTGCCCAGTTGATATCTTCTGCTAATCCAGTTTCCTCTTGTGTGTCTGATAAATTTAGAGTTTCTACTAGAGCATCGTATAGACCTTCGGCCGTCTTGGAGGGAGCACTGATGTGAAAGGCATCATTCTTGACGAAACCACGTCCTATTTGCCATGCCTTCTCGCTTGGCTTTTCTCTTCCTAGTACCAAGGTCGCTGAGGCTGCACCGAGATTAAGTCCGAAACGTTCCATGTCAAAAGGTCGGCAAGGTTTTGATGACAAGGCTCTTAAGGACTGAAAGCCAGAGAAGATAAAGCGCCCCGGTACATCACAACCGCAGATGATAGCATAGTCGTATCTTTCCATGTCTAACAAACGTTCGCCAAGTATCAAGGCAGATAAGCCGGAGATGCAAGCATTGCAAACGACAATCGGTTGGGTAGTAACTCCCAACTTGGAGGCAATTCGCTTGGCCGACTCACTCAGTCCATGTTCTTGGATGTCATCATCTTGAACAGACAATTTCTCTATTGCCCCCTTGGTGGAACTCAAGATAAACACAACTCTGTCCTTTGAATCGTCCACTCCTGATGCAGCCAACGCCTTTTGAGCTGACTCCAAAGCCATCTCTTCAAAATCAGAAGCCATCCAAGAGGCGGTAAATCCTTCAGGGATACCGAGTGTGCCAGGTGCATAGTCATGAATGCCCGATTTGCCAGCTTTTGCTGCCAAGTAATTCTCTTCTGAGGTTGTGCCCAAAGGGGAGATGATATTGTCTGCTAAAACGTAAGCCATAGATTCTCTTATTTCAAATATTTCTCTTTCCATTCTTGATAGAATGGAGGGTTGTCCCATACAAGCTGGTAGTTCAAATCCATGAAGACTTGTACGGAATGCCCTGTTGCAATCAGACTCTCGTCCGTCGGGTCATGGATTTCATAATCAAAGACGATTTTGGCTGCTTCGGTAGGGCGATAGATGATGTCGATGCGAGGGGTCATACCATATTTGATAGGCTTCTTGTAGTGGAAAGTCAACTCGACAAGAGGTGCAAAATAACCGTGGTTGAAGAAACTCATGTATTCCAGTCCATATTTCTTGCCGAAAGCCTCGCGAGCATCTTCGAAATAAAGTGGATAGGAACCATGCCACACCACATTCATAGAATCTACCTCACTAAATCGAACCTCAAATGTCTTGGATTCTCTTAATTCTTTCATATTTATATTTCCTCTATGTTGTTTAAGGGGATTCTTTATTCCCGGCTTACTCTTCGCTTTCTTTTACCGCAATTTTCATTTCAGTAGTGGTAAGTGTCTTGCCCCGACATTCGATGCGAGCCTCTGCCAAGGTCATACCAAAGATTTCTTCCTTGACATCTACGTAAGTTGTGAGGAGGTCGCCCACCTTGGGCAATCCTAAAACCTCGAAGTTGCGGACTGCACCGATAAAGCCTAGTTGAATGCCTTTTTTCAGGATATACTGATTGACATACCCGATGCGAGCGGCGCAAGTCTGCGCGATGTTCTCCATCAACCCCGTAGCAGAGAAATAACCTGCGTCTACAAAGATATTGTCGGCTCTCACTATTGTTTCCGTCACAGTAAGAGTTTGGTCGAAATGAACGAGCGTATCTATCATCACGAAAGGCTCTTGTTGGGGTAGCAGTTCATGAATGTCTATTTGGCGGAGGTCTTGTTCCGTCGGCTTTTCTGCGTCAAAATTCATCATAGTCCTATTGCTGTAGTTGTGGGTTAAGCCCAAAAGTCATAAAAGTTGAACCATTGCTCCGGATATTGTTTGATACGGCGTTCCAGCTCTTTGGCATAACTTTGAGCTAGTTGTTCCATTTGTCTTTTTCGAGGTGCTCGCTTGTCGTAACTTAGGGGAACGACATAGATGGAATAGCTTTTGGCTGAGGTCTTCATCACATTGACGGCAAGTACATCTTCGTCTCGTAGGGTAGCCACGGAGAATGGTCCCATAGGTAGTTTCGCCTTTGCACCCAAAAAGGTAACTGACAGGGTCTTGGAAGAACTAACCACTCGGTCGGCAGGCATACTCACAATCTCGTTATTGGCGAGTGCATCGTTGACGAGGAAGAGGTGACTCATATCTGTTTGGATAGGTATCATACGGATATTCTTATCGGCAAATTGCTGTCTCCTGCCTTGCATCACTGTAGCTTTCTCGCCACCGAAAACCAAGGCATTGAATCGCTTGTCCTTGGATACGAGTGAATATCCAGCAATCTCGTAACATCCGATATGAGCACTGAATAGCATAAATCCTTCCGTTCGTTCGGCACGACGTTGGAATTCTTCATAGCCATTGATGGTGAGTCGAAACTTCTTGCCAGCGAACATGGCGAAGCGATCTACGACCACCTCGGCAAATCGGCAATGGTTCAAGTAAGTGAGCCATGCCGAGTGAAATCTTCCAAATCTCTGGCGTTGTCGGAAATAGCGAAAAGCTGTGGTGCGGCTATGATTGGTGTTGAGAAGCAAGCAGATGGGCATGACAAAGATGGACGTGAAGGCATAGATAAACCTTACGTCCACATATCGTAAGCACCTGATGAGTTGCCGTAGCAACCAAGCACTGCCAAAAGTTGTATTTGCCTTCACTTAACCAACCTTACTCTGGATATAGTCGCAGAATTGGCTGAGTGTAACGACACCTTGCATCTCTTCTGGCTTAATCTTAAATCCGAAGTTTTTCTCTACGATGACTACAATGTCAACGAAGTCAAGGCTATCAATGCCGAGGTCATCCTTCAACTTAGCCTCGGGTGTAATCTTTTCCTCGTCAATCTCCAAATCCTCAATGAGGAAGTTTCTTACTTTCTCTTCAATCTCTTTTCTTTCCATTTTTTATGCTTGTTTTTATTATTTAATTTTCACTTCAAGAATCGTATGCCCTTGTCCGATGCCATCGTGGATAGCAACCACTTGCAAGCCAGCTCGACGGATTTGCTTAATCATGTCATCAGAATGGTACATCTTGCTATTGCCATTAGCCATCACGGTGAAATATACACTCGTCATAGTGAGGCAAAGGGAGGCAGGCTCGTATTTCTGTCGATCCCAGAATGTCTCCATTATATATAAGGTAGTATCGTCAGACATCACCTTGGCGGTACGAGCGAGGATGCTATAGATTTCTTCTTCAGAGAAGCAATCTAGAAATTGGCTCATCCATATAGCATCCCAAGAATCATGCTCCCGATTGTCAGCTGTGTTTATGTCTTGAACCATGGAGACAGGAGGCAACTGATTCTCTTGACAGAGAATATTGGTAGAGTAGCCCGAAATACGTTCTGCTCCCTTCTTGCCTTTCACATTCTCTTTCATCATGTCGATTTGTCCTGGTAAATCAACGATGGTGACATTTACACCCTTGTCATATCCTACACAGCGAAGAGCGAAACGACCGGTGTTTCCACCGACATCCATCAGGTGCTTGACTTGCTTACTTGTACCTAAAGAAATCGTGTCTTGGTCGTCGATGTCCTCGCCAAAGACGATTTCCAAAGCCTTGTCAAAGGAGTGGTCGCTATAGAAATGGTCGAAGCTGAACCAACTTTTTTGCACTTGTGGGGCAAGTTGCGACAATCCCTCGTAGATGGTAGACCAATCACCCAAGGTCTTTAGACCAGCTGGTTTTCCTTCTTTCAACGCGTCCTCCAGGTAGAACATACCTTGGTAGTTGACATCATGGTTGAAGTCTAAGTTGACACGAGTGGCAGGGTCGTTGAGCAAGAACCATCCAGTCTTAGAGATGGAATACTTGTCTGTCTCTTTGTCTATCAATATAGTTCCTGTACTGAGTGAAGCCTCCAAGAGAATTTTGAGGGCATACTCCGAAAGGTCGGTTTTCTCCTTCAATTCAGAGAAAGTCAATCCCTCCATGCTGTCACGCAAAAGATCCAATATACCGAACTTCACCATGAGTCGGGATATTTGGAAGATAATCGGCCCCCAAGCGATAAACTCCGCCTGACGTTGGGCCTCACGAGCAGATAGTTGCTCATGGGTATATCTATCGCTTTCGGATTTGAATAGGTTCATTATTTTTATTGTTATATCTTGTTCGTTTTATCTCTTGCCCAAGAAGTTCCAGCCCACAGTCATAAAGAGAGAACTGACATGTCCCTCATGAGTTTCGAAGTCATTTCTTAATCCAATATCCATGCCCATGTTGACATAGAATTGCTTTACATTGAAGCCACACCCCATACGCAGTCCGTAATCTGTCTCGCTATCTTCCAAACCAAACGATACAAATGGTCCCATAAAAGGTTGGAACGACATATCCTTATTGATATAAGCATGATATGAAATCATGGCAGGTATTACTATTGAATTATTATTATCGGAATAAGCCGTTCGATGGTGTGAGGGTCTTTCATTTTCCCAGTTATCTACGGAATATCTTTGTCCACGATTCATGAAATACGCACCCGTTTCAAAATAGAATGGCAACTTGGCAATCTTTGTATCGAAAGCCACACCCAACATAGGTCCCCATAAATCCTTAGAAGAATAATCTCCGTCCCAATCATCTGATAAAGTGTTAGTATCAGAAAAACCAGCACGGATTCCGAAGTGATACTGAGGTGCATTGTGCCAATTTTGAGCACCTGCCGTCTGAACGCCTCCTGCAAGGAAGACGATGACAGGCAAAATCATAAGTTTCTTTTTCATACTTGTTTTTATTTAGTTGCTCCTGTGCGATGGAAAAAGGCTGACGTTATGTTCTTTACCGCCTTATTCCTTAAATTTTTTGATAACTAATGCTGAGTTGGTTCCACCAAAACCAAAGCTATTACTCAGTATAGTATTGATTTCCATATCTACAGTCTTGGCTGCGATATTCAGCTTTTCGGAATATTCATCGGGATTCTCAAAATTGACATTTGGCGCCACAAAGTTGTTTTGCATCATGAGGGTGCAATAGACAATCTCGGAAGCCCCAGCCATCCAACATTCATGCCCTGTCATTCCCTTGGTAGAGGAAATCAAGGCATGTTTGTCGTGGAACATGCGGTTGAGGGCGATCGCCTCGTACATATCTCCCTGGTGGGTACTGGTGGCATGGGCGTTGATGTAGTCGATGTCATCTGCTTCCACTCCCGCAGACTTCAAGGCACGAGTCATGGCGATGACACTTCCTTCGTCCGAAGGCTGACTGATACCACCCCCATTGCTAGAGAATCCATAGCCTACCACTTCTGCCAATATGTTGGCACCACGAGCCTTGGCATGTCCATAGTCTTCTAATACAAGTGAGGCTGCGCCACCACTCGGTATGAGTCCGTCGCGGTCACGATCGAAAGGACGGCTTGCCTTGGTCGGTTCGTCCATGCGGATGGAAAAGGCACTGAGAGCATCGAATGAGGCCATCGAATAATAATTGGTTTCCTGGGCACCTCCACAAAGCACTATGTCTTGCAAACCTTGCTTGATCATCATGAAACCCAAGCCAATGGAGTGGCTTCCGCTGGCACACGCGGAAGAGACCGTGAAGTTGACTCCACGGAGATGGAAGATCGTGCTGAGGTTCATGTTGACGGTGGAATTCATAGACTGGAAGATGATTCCGTAGCCTAGCATCGCCGAGTCGTGTTTTTCATCCATAATCTTGGAAGCCTCAATGACAGGCTTGGCTGACGAATCATTGCCAAAGATGCAGCCCACTTCATTCTCACGAAGATATTCATCTGAAATATTCGCTTGCTTGAAAGCTTGTACGCTAGCCATGTAAGCATACTTGGCTTCTTCTGACATACCCGCACGAGTATGACGATCGAGCATCTGCTTGGTGATGACTGGCTCCTCGACAATACCTGTCAAGGCCGAGCGATAGCCATATTCCAATCGTTCGGGCTGAATGCCGATGCCAGATTTGCCTTGATATAGAGAATCCTTGACGGCATCAAGGTCTGTGCCGAGACACGACCAAATACCCATTCCAGTGATAACAACTCTTCTTTCCATTTTATATCAAAATATATTGCAATGGTTTTTACACCTATTATATATAATATAAGGAAGACTTATGTGTAGAGTCCTCCATTCACATTAATCACTTCGCCAGTGATATAACTTGCTTCGTCGGAGACCAAGAAGTCAACTAAGGCTGCCACCTCCTCTGGTTTGCCGAATCGACCTACTGGCACCATTTTCTTCAGTTCATCCTGAGGAAGGTCCTTGGTCATGTCGGTTTCGATAAATCCCGGGGCTACCGCATTGACGGTAATCTTGCGAGGAGCTACTTCCTGGGCAAGTGCTTTAGTCGCACCGATGAGGGCTGCCTTTGCCGCACTATAGTTCACTTGTCCTGGCATACCCTTGAGCCCTGAAAGGGAGGCCATGTTAATGATACGCCCACCTCGTTTCCTAGGCATCATGTGCTTGAGAAGACGGCGAGTGATATAGAAGAAACCATTGAGGTTGGTGTCTAACACACTGTGCCAGTCATCGTCGGACATCATGAACATCATGTTGTCTCGGCGAATGCCCGCATTGTTGACCAATACGGAAATCCATTCCTCTGGATGTTTCTCCTCCCACTGATCGATGGCTTGTTCTATCTGTTTGGGGTCGGAAGCATCAAAAGGCAAAAGTTCGGCATGGCCGCCGTCCTTTGCGATTTCATCCAAGACCGCTTGAGCACATGCTTGGTTGCTCAGATAATTGATAAGGATACTATACCCCTTGCTTGCCAATCTTAAGGCGATGGCTTTTCCGATACCTCGAGAAGCACCTGTAATTAATGCATATTTCATGTACAACTTATTTCTTTTTTGCAAAAATACGATAAAAAAAAGAAAAAGCGGTATTTTTATTGGAAAAAGTAACATTTGTTAGACAAAAAGGTAAGAAAAAGCCCTGACAGTTTCTCGGCTGTCAGGGCTTCAGCATTTTTATACCTTAAGTGGAAACTTATTGTAGATTTAGAAACGGTAAACAGCAAAACTGTTTGCCTTCATCTTTACTTTCAATATATTACCGTTAACTTGCGTATCGGTTGTTACTGGCACGATGACGTTTTTGTTGCCAATCTTGTTCTCTGCTTGGAGGTCGTCTGTATGGAGGACGGTCACCTTGCCTGCTTTCAACTTCTTCAGTCCAATGAAGGTAACTTGAATGTCCTTCTCCTCGTTGGAGGTGTTGGCAATCTTGACAATGTAACTTTTGGTGTTCTTGTCGTAGCAAGCTGTGGCATACAATCCGTCTTTGCCTTCTACAGCCTTGCCGTCTTCTGTGAGCGAAAGCACATTGGTACCCTTGTTCAAACCATAGAGCTGCTGTACATAGTAGTTGGCTGAACGAACAGAGGTCAAGTTGTCAAACCAAATGAGGTCAGGACGCCATTGCCAACCTTCGACATGAGCGAAGAGTGGGGCATAGGTTGCTTGGTAAACCACATCGGCGTTGCGCTCCAAGCCTGTCATGAAGGCAGCTTCGGAAAGTGCAGCCTCCCAGGAATTAGGGTCATGCTTGGCATGAGCGGCATATTCACCCGCAAAGACCTTAGGACCTTTGCGGTCGTAATTGTCATAGCGGTTGGCGTTGTTGCGGAACCATTCCGGGCTCTTGTAGTAATGCTCATCCACCAAATCCACTTTCAACTTGCGCATTTCTTGCCAGCCGTAGTCAAAGTCCTTGCCATCGGCGGATGGACCGGATGAGCCACAAATCTTAATCTTTGGATACTTGGCACGAATTTGTTCGATAAACTTCTGAAGACGCTCAGGGTAGAGAGGTCCCCACTGTTCGTTGCCAATACCAATCTGCTTGAGATTGAAAGGTGCAGGGTGTCCCATGTCAGCACGTACTTTACCCCATTTGGAGGTGACGGGACCATTGGCAAACTCTATCAAGTCGAGGGCATCGTCGATGTAGCTCTGCAAGTTGTCTACAGCCACATGAGCATTTTTGTCTTTGTCATCATTTTGGTACTGGCAAGCCAATCCTACGGAAAGGATAGGAAGTGGGTCAGCTCCAATCTTCTCTGAAAGGAGAAAGTACTCATAGAAGCCCAAACCATATGTCTGATAATAATTAGGATAGAGACGATGAGGGAAAGTATAGTTCCAACGATTCTCGTTCAAAGGACGATTCTCTGGTGCACCTACGGTATTCTTCCATTCATAACGTGTGGCGAGGTCGGTACCTTCTACGATGCAGCCGCCAGGGAAGCGGAATACACCAGGGTGCAAGTCGGCTAGGTCTTGTACCAAGTCGGCACGAAGTCCATTCCAGTTATCCTCGGGAAAAAGAGAAATGTGATCAAGATCAACACTCTCTGCGCCTTTCTCTAAGTATATTCTCATCAAACCCTTGGCATCGGTCTGTGGAGAAGTTAACGTAGTTGTATATTTCTGCCACTTATTGTTGGTGATGTTGATGCTTTGCTTGGCGATGACATTGTTGTTGGAATTGACAAGCTCCACACGAATCTTGGTTTGCTTACCATCCACGAGATGGAGACGAGCATATACGGTGAAATCGTATTTCATGTCCTTCTTTAATCCCATGCCGAAGAAGCCACGGTTCTCCAAACCTGTTTGCTTTTCTTTGGCACCAGCAGATTCCAATGTAACATAATGAGGATTGCGGTCGAAGGCTGGCTTAATGTCACTTACTGTAACATTGCCAAAAGTATTCCATCCCATCAGTCGTTGTGGAAACTCGAAAGAACGGTTTTCTACCATCTCGGCATAGAGACCACCGTCGGCACCAAAGTTAATATCCTCGAAAAAAATGCCATACATGGTAGGTTGGATTTCTACACCTGGTTTGTTCGCCTGTACTGCAAACTGATGCTGTGCTGAAGCACTGAGCGAAGTCGTAGCTGCCAGCAGAAGGGCAGCAAAGATGTTTGTTTTTCTCATGTTTACGTTCTTTATTTTTAGGTTTGTTTATGAATCTGATTTTATGACGATTATACGTCCTAATGACGATATAGCAGTCTTGATTTCTGTTATGTCTGTTAAGACTGGTGCAAAGATACAAAAAATCCACCTATAAAAAGGTGGATTTTTTGTTCAAATATATTGGATTATTATCCCAAACGTTGAATTACATCTATAATCCAACGTTTCTCATCTTTTTCGCTATAGTGGAATTGACAATCTAACCTAAAATCTTTGCAATCTATCCTAGACTTAGTCTTTTTTCTGCAATGGGATAATCGCAAAGCTGAAGCTCTTGTTCCCATAGTGAACGCGATATTGCTCCAAAGGCCATGCGCCCCAAGAATTCTCTCCACCAACACCCATGTGTTCTCCATCGAGGAAGAGGTTGGTGTATTTGGATTTCTTCAAGTCATAACTATGGCGTTGATGCTTTTCGTCTCCACCATCAAGTTCTTCTATATCATAATGGATGGCACTGGCATAGAATGGCTTGCAGTCCTTGATCATGAATCCGAAACCATTTTCATCCATCTGTTTCCACCAACGGATTTCGCTCTTGGTTCCTGTCTCCTGTGGACGGATATATGGGAAGAACTGTTCTTCTGCATCCTGTCCAAGGATAACCAATGGCATGCAATCCTTGCGATCGGAATAGTTCTCAATAGGTCCACGACCATAGAATACGCTTTGCTCCATATTGTAAGGTAGCTGCATCAACATACCAAAGCGGAACAAATCACTGACTTTCGCACCTTCTGTGGCATTGAAGTCCTCTGTCACCTTAACGACACCTGTGTTAGCCATGACCAAATACGAAATCTTCAGTTCGCCTTTTACATCAGGCATGTCGTATGTAGAGCAGATGTTAAAGGTGTTTGCTTTCTTGTCTTTCTCGACCACGACACTCTTTAAGTTCATCTGAGGATTTTTCCATGCCTTGAATTTCTTCTGCAAGCCTGCGCCCATGTCATTGTCCGTTGGGGCACGCCAGAAGTTTGGCTTGAGAGTTCCACCTTCGCCTAGGAAGGACTTGCCTTCATAAGTGTAGGTAGAGATGAAACCCGTGTTGCGGTTGACCTTCAATGTTAAGGTTGGGGTAGAGACGGTGATATCTCCTTCTCCTTTCTTGTCGATGAGTTTAGCCTTCACCGTCTTTCCATCCTGGGCTTTTGCCATTTTGTCGGTACAGTGACCACAGCACTGTTTCTCCTTGATAGTCAGCTGGGAGTAGGCTACCATCTGGTCTTTCTTCATCAAAGGTTCTGCTGTCTTCAGAGTGAATTCCACGTCAAGAAGTACTTCCTTGCCTTTTACTTTGTTTAGGTCGTAAGGAATCGTGTATGTCTTGGTTTGCTGTGGCTCAACGTCTAGATTGCTGATGACACCTCTCTGTGTGCGTCGTCCGTCCTCTAGCAGGTACCAATTTAATTGGTAGTTGCTTAAGTCACGGAAGAAGTTTTCGTTATATACGTTGATTTCACCCTTCTGCGCATCCTTCATGGTGGCCCAGATGTCTTGGTATTGATAAGCTACCTCGTAAGCGTGCGGATTGAGTTGACGGTCAGGACCGATGATGCCATTGCAGTTGAAGTTGTTGTCGCTAGGATCATACTGATTATAATCCCCACCATAGGTGTATTCGATTTGGCGGAGTTCCTCATTGCCTAAGTCTTCTGCGTTAATGCTCATAGGCTTAACTATCTTACGATGCAAGGCTTGGTCAACGAAGTCCCAATCAAAACCACCCTGGAAGATAGGATACTTGCGTACCAAATCCCAATAATCTTTCAGATTGCCGCCAGAGTTGCCCATGGTATGGTTGTATTCGCATTGGATGAGAGGCAGCTTGCTGTTCGGGTTTTTGCTATAAGCCTCACAATTCTTTACGCTATAGTACATTGGACAGAATATGTCGGTTCCCTCGCCTTGTCGTGCCTGTTCGTACTGTACAGGACGGCTTGTGTCTTGGCTTTTAATCCATTTGTAAGCGTTTAAGAAATTGTCGCCCATCACGGTCTCGTTGCCCAAACTCCAGGTTACGATAGATGGATGGTTGTAGAAATTGGATACGTTATGTTGGTTGCGCTCCAAGATTTGCTTAGCAAACATAGGCTTCTTGGCAGCGGCATCTTTTCCGTATCCGAATCCATGACTTTCCTGGTTTGCTTCTGCAACGACGTATAGACCGTATTCATCACAAAGGTCGTACCAACGAGGATCGTCAGGGTAATGACAAGTTCGAACGGCGTTGATGTTGAGCTGTTTCATAATCTTGATGTCTTGGATCATTCGTTCCAAGCTCACATTGTATCCACCGTCTGGATCCATTTCATGACGGTCGGCACCTTTGATGAGAACAGGCTGTCCGTTGACCAAGAACTGCTTGTTCTTGATTTCCACCTTACGGAAGCCCACCTTGATAGGAGTGGCTGTAGCTGCTAACATCTCCGTCTTTTTCTGGCCACCCAACAAAGAGACTTGCAAGGTATATAAATAAGGTGTCTCGGCAGACCACTTGTGAGGGTTATTCAACTTTATGTTCGTCTTTACGGCTCCATTCTTGACCAGAATACCCATAGCCGTAGCTACCTGTTTGCCTTCCTTGTCAAACAAGATGAGGTTGACCTTTCCATTACCTTTCACCTTGGCAGAAATATTAAGCACACCATCCTTGTAGTCATTTACCAAGTCTGGAGTTACGCGAATATCCTCCAAGTGCAGTTTAGCGTCACGAGCATAGAGATAGTTCTCGCGAACAGGACCACTCAAACGCCAAAAGTCCTGGTCTTCACACCAAGAACCGTCACACCAGCGGAAAGTCTGGAAGGCAATCAGGTTCTTGCCCTTCTTCAAGTAAGGTGTAATGTCAAACTCGGCTGCGATCTTACTATCCTCAGCGTATCCCACAAACTTGCCGTTCACATAGAGATATATGTTGGAGGTGACGCTGCCAAAGTGAGCGATAACTTGTTTGCCATTCCAATTGGTCGGAATATCGATGATGCGGCGATAAGACCCCACGTGATTATCCTTGGTTGGAACTGCTGGTGGTTGCTCGTTGAAATGACCACGCCATGCAAAACCTGAGTTGACATATTCCGGTACACCATATCCATTCATTTCCCAGTTGCCAGGCATCTGTATATTCTTCCATTGTGAGTCATCGAGGTTTGGCTCGAAAAAGTTTGTAGGACGTTGGTCGGCATTCTCTACCCAATTGAATTTCCATGTTCCATCGAGTGTGAGATAATATTTGCTTTTGGTCTTGTCCATATGCAAGATGTCACGGCTATGTAAGCCTCCATCTGCCTCGTAAACCCAATCTTCCACAGGGTAACTAAAAAAGTTGGTATGCAAAGGAAAACGATTGATAGCATTCACTTGTAGGTCATGCCATTCTGTGTAGGTAGGCTGTTGGGTAGTCGTCTTATTCAACGACTTAATGGTAGCCTTCGGCTTCTGCACACCGAAAGCTACCATTGCAAGTCCTGCCATACTTAATGTGATGAACAGTCTTTGTTTCATATTAGAGAGGTATTTTAAAGTTATTATAACGCTATTTTAAAGTTACGAGAAGGCATTATTTGCTTCCCGCTATATACTTATCGTATTCGCAAGCTGCTAGAAGAACGGCACCTACTCCAAAATTTGCCTGGGAGTTGGCATCTACCGTCTGACCAGGAATAGCACGCTCGCCGATAGGTTGTACGTACCCCACCTTACCATCTTGCTGAACGGCAGTTTCTGTGAGGTAGGTCCAAGCACGGTCGATGGTCTTCTTATAGTCCTTTTTGTTGAGATAACCATTGTTCACACCCCAAAGCATACCGTATGTGAAGAAAGCGGTACCACTGGTCTCTGGTCCTGGCGCATGGTCTGGGTCCATCATCGAACGAGTCCAGTAACCTTCAGGCTGTTGGATGTCAGCAACTGCCTTCGCCAACTTTTGAAACTTATCCACGAAGAACTGATAGTGGGCATAATCCTTTGGCATATCCTGGAGTACCTTTGCCAAACCTGCAAGAACCCATCCATCGCCACGAGCCCAGAAGTCCTTCTTGCCGTTGGCACTCTTGTGCTTAGGATAGACATACTTGCCATCACGGAAATAGAGATTGGTCTCCTTGTCTAGCATAATCTCATCGGTTGTGAGAAGATTGGCATAAAGTTTGTCGAGATATTTCACGTCTCCCGTGAGCTTATACATCTTGGTCATCACAGGCATCACCATATAGAGTGCGTCGCTCCACCACCAGTAGTCCGTAGGCTCGGAGTAAGCCTCGTAATGCATGACTTCCTTGGCACGTTTTACCATATATTCTGAAGCCTCGGCATTGCCTTTCTCCTTTTCTATATTATAGAGGTCGATGTAAGTTTGGAAACAAATCTGCCAGTCGCCGAAGAGTACATGATCCTTGCCCTCGCCGTATGGCTTGTACTTCCATTTGGCAGGGTTAGCCTCCGTGGCACCTGTCCAATCGTTATGCTCTGCCCAACGAATCGTATAGTCGAGCATCTTGGGGTCTTTGAGCATCTTGTACACCTCCATGTTGCCTGTATGGTAGGCGGCATTATCCCAAAAAGCACGAACCTCAGGCTTGTTGTTAGCTTGCCAATAGTTGTTCACCTTGGTTATCAACTCCACCACTTGCTCGTGGTTCCACTTCTTGGAAGCCTTCACTTCCTTCTTAGCCACCTTTTTCTTAGCGGCTTTCTGGTTAGGCTGCGCAGCCATCATGGGCAAAGCCATAACTGTAGCTGCTATCAGTAAAAATATCTTTTTCATGTATAATTCAACATTTAACATTTAACATTCAACACTTAACATTGCCTTTTACCACTTGTCCTTGGTCGTAATCTCATCCTTCCACTGGTGGTCCTTCGGGAACTGTTGGTTGTTCCAAGCCTTTACCTGAGTCCAAGGTTGCGGCGCGTCTGTCCAGAAAGGATGGTTGGCTGGCAAGCCGAGCGGCATGAAGGCGAGGGTCGTCATATAGAGCGAACCATTGTTGGTGTACCAATCGGCAACGTTCTTCTGGTTGGTTCCGCAGAAACCGATGGAGAGATAGCCTTTCTCATTGAAGTTGTTCTCCTTGTCGAACATACGATGGAGTACTTTGGTCAATGCAGCACGCACCTGTCCATTACTTAAGTCGCTAGGTAGTTTCTGATACCAAGCCATCAAGGCGAGAGGTTGCATGGTAGCCATACGATAGGGGATGCTACGACCAAAAACAGGGAACGTTCCCTCTGGAGAAATGAATCTTTCCAAGACAAGACTATACTTCTGGCAACGTTTTAACTCTCTGTCATAGTACTTCTGATAGTCGAGACGAGTATTGGCTTTGGCATCAATCATCGCCTGGAGAGTCTCCAAGTACATCGGATGGAACACATAACTGCTGTAGTAATCGAATGCGAAGACCGGTCCATCGGAATACCAGCCATCCCCTACGTACCACTCCTCCATCTTGCGGCAAGCAGAGTTGACACGATACTGGTCGTAGTCGCCACCCGCCTTCGCCATGAAACTCTCGATGGTAGAAGAGAAAAGCAACCAGTTGGTATAAGGAGGGTCGATATGGCGGAGCTTGGCAAACTCCTTCAGGTAGCGTTGCTTGGTCACGTCATCCAGTGGTTTCCAAAGTGTATCGTAAGCACGGAGGAAGCTCTCGGCGATGTAAGCGGCATCCACCAAGTTCTGTCCGCCGATACCCCAGCAGAGGTAGTCAGGATTCTGTGGGTCAACGGCATTCTTGTAAGAAGCCAAAGCCCACTCACGCAGCTGCTTGCGCTGCTTGCCCTCGGCTGTCTCATCGTCGGGAAGGGTAAGCCAAGGAGCAATACCTGCCATCAATCGACCGAAGCATTCCATGTAGAGCACCTTCTTGTTGCGGTTGTCGAAGCTAGGACTGAACTCCGTCTGCATATTCTTCTGCAACTCGCCCTTTGCCATATTTTCCAACACTGGTTGAGACATCTTGTAAGCCAATGCGCACCAATAAGCGCGGTCGCTCTGCTGTTGAACTTTCTTCTTGGCTGCGTTGATTCCCATGAAAGGAATGAGGGTCAAGAGGATGGTCATCACGATATTCTTATATATATAATTCATAGATAAGTTGTAATTTGTAAGTTTGTATTGTTTGATGTTGTTATGTTTATTGCAATATTACACTTAGGAGTCTTAGCACTTTATGACTATGTAATTCCATGCCATCGCTCCAGGCCTTATGGTAGTGTGCAACTGCAAATATATGAAATTTTAGCTAGAAACAAGCAGAGCGACCGGTATTTTTATTGTTTTTTCAGTATTGGCATACCGTTTTCCCATGAGATAGGAACCCAAAGGTGACGACTGTCGCTCAAATGCTTTGGGTTCCACATATCAGCCATGAACACATAGTCGGCACCATGAAACATCTTCTTCTGTGCAGCTGTCTCCACTTTATATATATAGGTGCCCTGTGCGCCAAAAGTCTTGTTAGCCCCCTCACCACGGCAAGGGTTAGGCAACTCTTCCCAAGGACCGAAGATATTCTTCGCCTTGAACATTCGGGCGGCATTAGGAGCCCATCCTGTGCAACCACTGGTAATCATCCAATAGGTACCATCCTGCTTGAAGATGGTTGGAGCTTCGTTCTGCCCACCGGCAGCCACTCTCACATAGCATCCGTTGTGAGCCATGTAGTCATCCGTCAATTGTGCGATTTGGAGCGTTAAGTTATCCTCTGAAGAATAGATGTGGTATGCCTTGCCATCATCATCGATGAATATAGTCATATCTCGTGCCATTTGACCTCCCTTAAAGTCACGCATCCAGAACATACCCCGTTCTATCTGCTGACGCCATTCAGGTGTCCACCATTTCTTCATCTCAGGGAAGAGAAGTTGATGTTTGAGATCGGTGGTGTCTGGTTTGGCAAAGCCGATAGGGTAGAGGCCAGGGTTTACTCTACCTGAGCGCACAAACTTGAAAGGCCCGAAAGGGGTACTGCTCGTTGCAATGCCATAACGAGCGGCAGCATAGCCTTTGCCTTTTAATTCGAGATGAAACCACATCACGAACTTCTTGGTCTTTGCATTGAAGAGCACCTTCGGACGCTCGATGATGCATCCGCCTTCTATGTCACTTCCCGGTTCTTGGGCAACAGAAAGTACTAGTCCATGGTTGGTCCAGTTCTTTAAATCTTTAGAGGTAAAGCAACTCACGCCGAGCGAGCTATAAGGTTTGCCATCTTCAGAACGGCTCTCACCATACCAATAATATGTCCCTTTGTAATTGAAGATGTTGCCACCATGAGCATTGATATGCTTACCTGTGTTGTCCTTCCACACGCCACCGTCCATTGGAGTTTGTGCTTTGGCGGAAGGCATCCATGCCAGGTTGGCCATCAACAATAATGTCAGTAATTTATTCATCCGTTGTACTATTTTATTATTAAGTTAGTAATCTAGTTGTTGGTCTTTTTCGGCTGTATTTCCGTTGACGAGTGCAAAATTACGAATAGTATATGGAATTTTACGTCCACAAATCGGTAAAAAAAGGCTATTTATCGTGAAATCTTACTTTTTTGAAAGATTTGCTGTACAAGTTGCACGAAACTTGGAGCTTTTGAATGAAACAAAAGTGGGATAACTCTTGAAGATTCTTTTGACATAAACTTATACTTTGTAGACGGATTCCCCCCTCTTTTTTTTTATGAGGGAGGTTTTAGGATAATTTATCCTATATTC